>NZ_JBQRUW010000017.1:0-149840 GCF_052663305.1 Streptomyces cyslabdanicus | reverse complement strand
GAGCCAAAAAAAGAAAAAAAAAAACGAGAAGGAAAGAAACCCCCCCCCCTCCCCCCCCCCCCCCCCCCCCCCCGCTCCTCGGCGTTCGCCCGGCGCCCCCGGGGTGCGGCCCGTGGGCCGGCGCAGGAGGCTGAGGGCATGGACAACCCCACGCGGCATCCGCACATCGTGGTGCACGCGCCCGCCCTGGACGGCTCCCGGCGCGTGACCGAGGGCGACGTGACCCTCGGACTCGCCTCCCATCTGGACGACGTGGTCGAGATCCTCCGCCTGGCGGACCTGGACCGCGTCGAGGTGGAGGAGGACGACCTCATCGAATGGCAGGGCGGCGGCCCCGAGGACTGGCCGGGCCTGCCGGAACACGACGAATCCTGAACCCACCCCAGCACCGACACCCCGGAGCAGCAGGCGAACTCCTCGCGCTTGCGGGTGACGGCGCCGGGGTGTGCCGGAACAGCACGAAGAAGGCGGCCCCCCGTGGGTGGGCCGCCTTCTTCGACGGTCGTCCGGGTCTCAGACCTTCAGTGTCCTGATGGAGGTCGGCGCGTGGCCCGGCTCCGTGGCGACCTCCTCGAACTCCACGACGTTGCCGATGTCGTTGGTGCCCGACATCGAGATGTTGGTGACGCGCTCCAGGATCGCCTCGACGACGACCGGCACACGGTGCTCGGCGGCGAGCTTCTTGGCCTGCTCGAAGGCGGCGCCGAGTTCACCCGGGTCGGTCACCCGGATCGCCTTGCAGCCCAGGCCCTCGGCGACCTTGACGTGGTCGACGCCGTAGACGCCCAGCTCGGGCGAGTTGATGTTCTCGAACTCCAGGTTGACCTGGAAGTCGATGTCGAAGGCGCGCTGCGCCTGGCGGATCAGGCCCAGGTAGGAGTTGTTGACCAGCACGTGCACGTAGGGGATCTTGTGCTGCGCGCCGACCGCCAGCTCCTCGAGCATGAACTGGAAGTCGTAGTCGCCGGAGAGGGCGACGACGGACGCCTCCGGGTCGGCCTTGGCGACACCGAGCGCGGCCGGGACGGTCCAGCCGAGCGGGCCGGCCTGTCCGCAGTTGATCCAGTGCCGCGGCCTGAAGACGTGCAGCATCTGGGCGCCGGCGATCTGCGAGAGGCCGATGGTGGAGACGTACCGGGTCTCCGGCCCGAAGGCCTTGTTCATCTCCTCGTAGACGCGCTGCGGCTTGATGGGGATGTCGTCGAAGTGCGTACGGCGCTGGAGCCTCGCCCGCTTCTCCTGGGCGGCGGCGGCCCAGGCGGAGCGGTCGGGCAGCCGTCCGGCCGCCTTCAGCTCCCGGGCCACCTCGACGAACAGCTCCAGCGCGGCCTTGGCGTCGGAGGCGATGCCGTAGTCCGGGGCGAAGATCTTACCGAGCTGGGTGGGCTCGATGTCGACGTGGACGAACTTCCGGCCGGCCGTGTAGACGTCCAGCTTGCCGGTGTGGCGGTTGGCCCAGCGGTTGCCGATGCCGAGGACGAAGTCGGACTCCAGGAACGTCGCGTTGCCGTAGCGGTGCGAGGTCTGGAGGCCGACCATCCCCGCGTTCAGCTCGTGGTCGTCGGGCAGGACGCCCCAGCCCATCAGGGTGGGGACGACCGGAGTGCCCGTCAGCTCGGCGAACTCCACGAGGAGTGCGCAGGCGTCGGCGTTGATGACTCCGCCGCCCGCGACGATCAGCGGCCGCTCGGACTCGTTGAGCAGCGCCACGGCCTTCTCGATCTGGGCGCGGGTCGCGACCGGCTTGTAGACGGGCAGCGGCTCGTACGTCTCCGGGTCGAACTCGATCTCGGTGAGCTGGACGTCGATGGGCAGGTCGATCAGGACCGGGCCGGGGCGGCCGGAGCGCATCAGGTGGAAGGCCTGCTGGAAGACGCCGGGAACCTGCGCCGCCTCCAGGACGGTGACGGCCATCTTGGTCACCGGCTTGGCGATGGAGGCGATGTCGACGGCCTGGAAGTCCTCCTTGTGGATCACGGCGGTGGGGGCCTGGCCCGTGATGCACAGGATCGGGATGGAGTCGCCGGTGGCCGAGTACAGGCCCGTGATCATGTCGGTGCCGGCGGGGCCGGACGTGCCGATGCAGACACCGATGTTGCCCGCGTGGGTCCTCGTGTAGCCCTCGGCCATGTGCGAGGCGCCCTCCACATGGCGGGCGAGGGTGTGGTTGATGCCGCCGGACGTCTTGAGCGCCGCGTAGAAGGGGTTGATCGCCGCGCCCGGCACACCGAACGCGGCGGTGACGCCCTCGCGCTTGAGGATCTCAACTGCCGCACGGGCAGCGGTCATACGAGCCATCGATACTCCTGCTTCGGCTGTCTTCGGCTGTTTCTGCTGTGTCCAGCTGCCGGATCGCACGCCCGCCGCGCCCTCACGGTCGCTCTTCCGTATAGCGGAAATTACTTTCTATATCCTGGAAGCAATGTAGGTGGGCGCATCAAGGCCGTCAAGAGACCAGGGGCAAGGGAGACCGCCCGGGGTCAGCCGGCGGGTCGACGCTCGGGTCTTGGGCGAGGCGGATGACGTCGCGGGCGTCACCGGGTCCGGAGGCATCGACGGACCGCCGACGAGAGGGCTTGACCACCGGCTTCACGCGAGCCGGAAGAGCGACGTGACCGCGCGCGATCGCGCGCAGGCTGCAACCGGCTCCCTGATAATTTCAGCAGCGCGGGTATCACCCTGGCGTTGTCCTCAAGTCGCTGCCAGGATAGTGGTGTTGATGACACCTCAGGAGGTTGGGCGTGAGTGAGGCCCGTTCCGGCACCAGCGCGCCGACAGTCCTGCGCATGATCCTCGGCCGCCGGCTGCAGGACATGCGACTGGCAGCCGGCGCCTCGCTGGAGGACGCGGCGAAGGCACTGCGCGTGAAGAGCCTGACGATCCGGCGGCTGGAGAAGGCCGAGGTCGCGCTGAAGCCTCTCTACGTGGAGAAGCTCCTGGAAACCTTCGGCGCGGGCCGCCAGGAGATCGAGGAGTTCGTCGACCTGGCCGAGCAGGCCAACGAGCCCGGCTGGTGGCACTCCTACCGCGACGCCGTCCCCAGCTGGTTCACCGCCTACGTGAGCCTGGAGACCGGCGCCAAGTACCTGCGCACGTACGAGCCCCAGTACGTCACCGGCCTGCTGCAGACTCCCGACTACGCGCGCGCCGTGCTGCGCGGCGGGTTGCCGAACGGCAGCGAGGAGGAGCTCGCGCGCCGCGTGGAGCTGCGGCTGCGCCGCCAGAGCCTGCTGGAGCGGGAGGACGCCCCCCTGCTGTGGGTGGTCATGGAGGAAGCCGTCCTGCACCGGACGGTGGGCAGTCCTGACGTGATGCGGGAGCAGATCGAACGGCTCCTCGACGTGTCCGAGCTGCCGCACGTCAGCCTCGACATCGTGCCCTTCTCCGCCGGTGCGCATGTCGGGGCGTGTGCCCCGTTCACGTATTTCCGGTTCGAGGAACCCGAGCTGCCCGACATCGTCTACAGCGAGCTCCTGTCCGCCTCCGTCTACCTGGACCAGCGCGCGGACGTCGTCGCCCACCTCGAGGCGCATTCCCGTATGGCGCTCCTGACGTCGTCCCAGGACAGCAGGGCGCTCCTGAACCGCATGCGCAAGGAGTACTCATGACGATCATCGACGAAGGCGTCTACAACGGCATGCCGGCCCTCGACCTCGGGGAGCAGGGCTGGGAGCGCCCCTGGAGCGGGCCGAACGGCGGTCAGTGCGTCGAGACGAAGCAGCTCTCCGACGGCCGCGTGGCCATACGGCAGTCGACCGACCCGGCCGGGCCCGCGCTGATCTACGCGCCGGAGGAGATCGCCGCGTTCGTCCGCGGGGTCAAACAGGGCCTGGCCGATCACTTGGCCGCCGGGTGAACCACCAGCGAGCACACGGGGCGCCGACACCGTTCCCGTACCTGGCCTGCGGGCCGACAGACACACGCGTGAAGGGGAGAACATGAGCACCAGGCAGGCCGGCCGGGATCTCGACACGAGCAAGGCGCACTCGGCCCGGATGTACGACTACTTCCTCGGTGGCAAGGACCACTTCGAGATCGACAAGGAGGCGGCCCTGGCCGCCGCCGAGGCCCACCCCGGCCTCTACGTGACCGCCCGCGAGAACCGGGCGTTCATGCACCGGGCCACCCGGGTCCTGGCGCAGGAGCACGGCATCCGCCAGTGGCTCGACATCGGCACCGGCATCCCGACCGAGCCCAACCTGCACCAGGTCGCCCAGTCCGTCGCGGCCGACGCCCGCATCGTGTACGCCGACAACGACCCGCTCGTCCTCAAGTACGCCGAACGCCTCATGCGCAGCACGACGCAGGGACGCACGGCCTACATCGAGGCCGACGTCAGGGACCCCGACGCGCTGATGAGCGCCGTGCGGGACGCCGAGGTCCTGGACTTCGACCGGCCCATCGCCCTCTCCCTCAACGCCCTGATGCACTTCATCACCGACCCGCACGACCCGTACGCCATCATCCGCCGGCTGCTCGACCCGCTCCCGGTGGGCAGTGCCCTGGCCATGAACCACTGCACGCCCGACTTCGACCCCGTCACCTGGAACAAGGTCGCGGAGACCTACACGAAGTCCGGGGCCCCTGTGCAGATCCGTTCACACGGCGAGGTCAGCCGCTTCTTCGACGGGCTGGACCTGATCGACCCCGGCATCGTCTGCTGCCACCGCTGGCGTCCCGCCGAACCCGCCGACGGGACGGAGCCCACGGACGCCGAGATCAGCCTGCTGGCGGGCGTGGGCATCAAGCGGTAGCCGGTCCCGGCGTCCGGTCGCGGCTCATACGCCGTAGCGCTCGCGAAGTTCGATCTTGCGCACCTTCCCGGAGACCGTCATCGGGAAGGAGTCCAGGATGCTCAGCCGGCTCGGGATCTTGTAGTGGGCGAGCCGGCCCTCGCAGAAGGCCCGCAGGTCCTCCAGGGCCGGCGGGTCGGCCGCGTCCACCGGGACGACGCAGGCCAGCACCTCCTCGCCGTACTTCTCGTGCGGCACGCCGACCACCTGGACGTCACGGATCCTCGGGTGGCCGTAGAGGAACTCCTCGATCTCGCGCGGGTAGATGTTCTCGCCCCCGCGGATGATCATGTCCTTGATGCGACCGACGATCTCGACGTACCCGTCCTCGCGCATCACCGCGAGGTCGCCGGTGTGCATCCAGCGGCCCGGGTCGATGGCCTCGGCGGACTTCTCGGGCTCCTCCCAGTAGCCGAGCATCACGCTGTAGCCGCGGGTGCACAACTCGCCTGCTGTGCCGCGTGGTTGGGTGACCCCGGTGGCCGGGTCGACGACCTTGACCTCGAGGTGCGGCAGCACCCGGCCGACGGTGCCGGTGCGGTGTTCGAGGTCGTCGTCCATCCGGGTCTGCAGGGAGACCGGCGAGGTCTCGGTCATGCCGTAGCAGATGGAGACCTCCGCCATGTGCATCTCGGCGACCACCCGCTTCATCACCTCCACCGGGCAGGGGGAGCCCGCCATGATGCCGGTGCGCAGGGACGACAGGTCGTACGAGGCGAAGTCGGGGAGGTTCAGCTCCGCGATGAACATCGTCGGCACCCCGTACAGCGAGGTGCAGCGTTCCCGCTGGACCGCCTCCAGGGTGGCCTTCGCGTCGAAGGACGGCGCCGGGATGACCGTGCACGCGCCGTGCGAGGTCGCCGCCAGGTTGCCCATGACCATGCCGAAGCAGTGGTAGTAGGGCACGGGGATGCAGATCCGGTCCTGTTCGGTGTAGCCGACCGTACGGCCCACCCAGTAGCCGTTGTTGAGGATGTTGTGGTGGGAGAGCGTGGCACCCTTGGGGAAGCCCGTGGTACCCGAGGTGTACTGGATGTTGATGGGGTCGTCGCAGCTCAACTCGGCCTGTATCGCGGCCGTCTGTTCCACCGGCACCTCCGCGGCGGCGGCTGTCAGCGCGTCCCACGACGGATCGCCGATGTAGACGGTCTCCCGCAGCTCGGGGCACGCGCCGCGGACCTGCTCGACCAGCTCCCGGTAGTCGGTGCCCCGGTGGGCCTGCGAGGCGACCAGCAGGGAGACGCCGGCCTGCCGGAGCACGTACTCCACCTCGTGGGCCCGGTAGGCCGGGTTGATGTTCACCATGATGACGCCGATGCGCGCGGTGGCGTACTGGACGAGCACCCACTCCGGGCAGTTGACCGCCCAGATCCCGACCCGGTCGCCCTTGGCCACGCCCTTGGCGAGCAGCCCGCGCGCCACCTCGTCGACCGCCACGCCGAACTCGGCGTAGGTCCAGCGGCGCCCGGAGGGTACGTCGACCAGCGCCTCGCGGTCGCCGAACGCGGCGATCGCCCGGTCGAGGTTGGCGCCGATGGTGTCACCCAGCAGCGGGGTGCCGCTGGTTCCGTGGGCGTAGGACAGTGCGCTGGACTGTTCGCTCACCGGAAGTCCTCCTCGCGGTACTCGTTCGCCGAGCCCTCGGCCGTGGCCTCGCGCAGCTCGATCCGGCGGATCTTGCCGGAGACGGTCTTGGGCAGCTCGCCGAACTCCAGGCGGCGGATGCGCTTGTAGGGGGCGAGCACCTCCCGGGAGTGCTCGAAGAGCGCCTTCGCGGTGCCGGTGTCCGGCTCCCAGCCCTCGGCGAGGACGACGTAGGCCTTCGGCACCGCCAGGCGCAGCGGGTCCGGCGCGGGCACGACCGCCGCCTCGGCCACCGCCTCGTGCTCCAGCAGGGCGCTCTCCAGCTCGAACGGGCTGATCTTGTAGTCGGAGGCCTTGAAGACGTCGTCGGACCGCCCGATGTAGGTCAGGTATCCGTCCTCGTCCCGGGAGGCGACGTCTCCCGTGCGGTAGTAGCCGCCGGCCATCGCCTCCGCGGAGCGGTCCGGGTCGCCGTGGTAGCCGGTCATCAGGCCGACCGGGCGCGCGGACAGGTCGAGCGCGATCTCGCCCTCGTCGGCGCCGGGCGCGCCGGAGACCGGGTCGAGCAGTTCGACGCGGTAGCCGGGGCTGGGCCGCCCCATGGAGCCGGTCTTCAGCGGCTGGCCGGGGCTGTTGGAGACCTGCACGGCGGTCTCGGTCTGCCCGAAGCCGTCCCGGATGGTCACGCCCCAGGAGCGCCGGACCTGCTCGATGACCTCGGGGTTCAGCGGCTCGCCCGCGGCCACGGCCTCGCGGGGCGGGGTGCGCAGCTGGGTGAGGTCGGCCTGGATCAGCATGCGCCACACGGTCGGCGGGGCGCAGAAGGTGGTGACGCCCGCGCGATCCATCTCGGCCATCAGCCGGGCGGCGTCGAAGCGGGTGTAGTTGTGGATGAAGACGGTCGCCTCGGCGTTCCACGGTGCGAACAGGTTCGACCAGGCGTGCTTGGCCCAGCCGGGCGAGGAGATGTTCAGGTGCACGTCCCCCGGCTTCAGGCCGATCCAGTACATGGTCGCCAGGTGCCCGACGGGGTACGAGACGTGGGTGTGCTCGACCAGCTTGGGGCGGGCCGTGGTGCCCGAGGTGAAGTACAGCATCAGCGGGTCGTCGGCGAGGGTGGGGCCGTCCGGGACGAACGCGGCGGGGGCGGCGTACGCGTCCTCGTAGGGCGCCCAGCCCTCCTGCGGCGGGCCGCCGACGGAGATACGGGTGTAGGCGCCGGGGACGTCGGCGAACTTCGCGGTGTCGGCGGCGCGTGCGATCACGTGCCTGACCCGGCCGCGTTCGACGCGGTCGGTCAGGTCGGCGGGGCCGAGCAGCGGGGTGGCGGGGATGACCACCGCGCGCAGCTTCATCGCGGCGAGCGCGGTCTCCCACAACTCGGCCTGGTTGCCGAGCATGACGAGGACGCGGTCCTCGGCGGCGACGCCGCGCTCGCGCAGCCAGTTCGCCGCGCGGCTGGAACGCTCGGACATCTCGGCGAAGGAGAGGCGGGTCTCGGTGCCGTCCTCCTCGACGATGTGCAGCGCGGTGCGGTCGTTCCCCTCGGCGACGGCGTCGAACCAGTCCAGCGCCCAGTTGAAGGGGGAGGGGCGGGGCCACTCGAAGCCGGCGTAGGCGGTGGCGTAGTCCTCACGGTGTTCGAGCAGGAAGTCCCGCGCCCTGCGGAAGAGCTCCGTCGCCGTCGTCATCTGTCCTCCTTGGTCCCGGACCATTGCCGGGCGGCTCTCTGTCATCGTGTAATCCGTGATGTGCGTCTCACCACCCCCGAACGGGGGTGGTGAGCGGGCAGGTCCATGACGGTCCACGGCGAAGGGGCGAGCGGTGAGGGCGGACGCGTCCGAGGCGGCGGAGATCCGTGGTGCGCTGGCACGGCTGCGGCGTGCGACGGGCCTTCCGGTCGCCTTCGGCGGCCTGGTCGAGCCGGGCCGGCCGCGGGTGCGGATCAGCGAGCTGAGCGGCACGACGACGCTCGCGCTCAGGGCGCTCGCGGTGAGCTCTGGCAACGGGCTGGGCGGCAAGGCGGTGGCGCTCGCCCGTCCGTGCGCGGTCACGGACTACTCGCAGTCCCCGCGGATCAGCCACGAGTACGACATCCCGGTCGCCGCGGAGGGGCTGCGCTCGGTGCTGGCCGTGCCGGTGGTCGTACGGCGCCGGGTGCGCGGCGTGCTGTACGGCGCGCTGCGGACGGCCCAGCCGTTGGGCGACCGGACACTGAGCGCGGCCGTGGAGGCGGCGCGGGACGTGGAGCAGGCGCTGGTGGCTCAGGAGCAGGCGTGGGACCTGCTGGCGGCGTCCCGTGCGGCGCCCGCACCTCGGGATCCGGCGGACGGGGCCGCCTGGGAGCAGGTCCGCGCGGCCCACGCGGCGCTGCGCGCGCTGGCCCCGCGCATCTCCGACCCGGCCCTGCGCGCCGAACTCCTCGACGCCTGCGGCCTGTTGACCACAGCGTCCGCTCCGGTGGCGGGCGTGAGCCTGGCCCCCCGCGAGCTCGACGTGCTGACCTGCGTGGCCGCGGGCGCGACCAACGCGGCCGCGGCGGCCCGGCTGGGCCTGAGCCCGGAAACCGTCAAGGGCTACCTCCGCGCGGCCATGCGCAAACTGGGCGCCCACACCCGGGGAGAGGCCGTGTCCACAGCCCGCCGGGCAGGACTCCTGCCCTAGGCGGCCAGAGCCCTGGCCGGTCGTGAGTGGGGGCGTGGGCGCAGCCGTGCCGGGTCCCGTGGGGGTACCGTCGGTGGGGCGTTCCCGCGGGGTGACTTATTCATTCAGTGGTGCTTTGAATATGGGCATGCCGCAAGCGCTGTTATTTCCCTCACCACGCCGGCTGTCCGAAATTCACGGGCAGGTTGCCTAGAATTTGGCCCGAACACGACACTCGAGGGGAGCGGTGACCGTGCGACGGGACTTGAAGGGCCCTGCGAACTACCGTTCCGACCTGGTCATCGGCCAGGAGGAGCCGTCCGCGGCGGCACGGGAGCAGCTCGCGCGCGGTGGAAGTGTGCTGCTGCACGGGCCGGCCGGAATTGGAAAGTCGACGGTGCTGCGGGCATTGGCCGCGGAATACGCCCCGATCGCCCGCACCGTGTTGCGCTGCTCCGCCACCGAGTCCGAATCCCACCTGCCCTTCCTCGCCCTGGCCGACCTCTTCGGCCTGGTCCTGGACGAGGTGTCCGGCAAGCTGCCCGCCGCCCAGCACACCGCGCTGGAGTCGGCGCTCACCGGCCGCGGCGAGTCCACCCTCCAGCGCGACGGCCTCGCCCTGCGCCTGGCCGTGCTGTCCACGCTGCGCGCGCTCGCCGCGAAGGGCCCGGTCCTGATCGTCGCCGACGACCTCCAGTGGCTGGACGCGGCCAGCGCCGAACTGCTCGGCTTCGCCGCCCGGCGCCTCGGCGGGACACCCGTGCAGATGCTGTGCGCGGTACGGACCGAGCCGGAACAGGCGGAGCGGTACGACCGCCATCTGCGCGCCTGCCCGCCCGACACCCTCTCCGTCCGGCTGGGCCCGCTGACCCGTACTCAGGTCTCTGCCCTGCTCGGCCACCGCGGGTACTCCGGCCTGCCCCGCTCCACGGTCCGCGACATCCACCGCACCAGCGGCGGCAACCCCCTGTTCGCGCTGGAGCTGGGCCGTGCCCTGGCCGAGAGCCCCACCCCGCCCCGGCCGGGCGAACCGCTGCCGGTGCCGACCTCGCTGCGCGCCCTCGTCCTGAGCCGCCTGGAGATGCTGTCGGACGAGGCCCGCCGCACCCTCCTGGTGGCCAGCGCCGGCGCCCGCCCCACCCCCGCCCTGCTGCACGCGGCCGGCCGCGGCAACGCCGAGGCCGAGTGCGCGCAGGCCGCCGAACTCGGGCTGCTGGCCACGGAGCCGGAGGGCCCGGCCGTACGGTTCGCGCACCCGCTGATATCGGCCGCGCTGTACGCGGAGGCGCCCGCCCAGGAGCGGCGCGCCGCCCACGCCGCCCTGGCCACCGCCGCCCCCGACCCCATCGAGCGGGCCCGGCACCTGGCCCTGGCCACCACCGGCACCGACCCGGAGGTGGCCGCCCGGCTCGCCGAGGCCGCCGCGCTGGCCCGGGACCGCGGGGCGCCCTCGGTGGCCGCCTCGCTGGGTCTGCTCGCCGCCCGGCACACCCCGCCCGGCGGTGGACCGGGAGGCCCGGACGACCGGCGGTTGCAGGCCGCCGAAGACGCCATCACGGCCGGCGAGGTGGACCTCGCCCGGGACATCGCCCGTGAGGTGCTGACCCGGGCCACCGTGCCCGCCGAACGGGTGCGGGCCTGGATGGTGGTGATCGAGTCGGCCGGTCAGGCCCTCGGAGACGTGGACGCCGTCTTTCCGCAGGCGCTGGCCGACGCGGGCGACGACCCTCGGCTGCTCGCCCTGGTCCACTACCAGCTGGCCTGGCGCGGCCTGGTCGTGCAGGGCGACTTCGCCGAGGCCCGCCAGGAGGCCGCGCACGCCGCCGAACTGGCGGCGCGCGGCCGGGACCGGCGCAACGAACTGATGGCGCTCGCCTTCCAGGCCTCCACCGAGACCCTGATGGGGCATCCGAACGCCCCCGCCACCATCAAGCGGGCGCTGAGGGAGCCTCAGGACCCGTACGTCGCCTGCCATCACAACGGCGTCGGCTCGGCCCGCTACCGCTGGCTGCTGATGAGCGACCGGCTCGCCGAGGCCCGAGCGACCATCACCGCGCTGCTGCGCGAGGTGCGGCGGCGCGGCATGGTGGAGAGCGAGGTGCACTTCCTGCGCCTGCTCGCCGAGACCGAACTGCGCTCCGGCCACTGCGGCCGGGCCCTGGACCTGGCCCGCGAAAGTCTGCGGATGGCCCGGGACACCGGCATCGGCGAGAGCGCCTCGGCCACCCTGGCCTCCCTCGCAGAGGCGTCCGGCGGCAGCACCGACCGGGCGCTGGCGCTGGCCCGGGAGGCGGTGGGTCACGCCGAGGAGGACGGCGACCAGATGTATCTCTCGCGTGCCCTGACCGCCCTGGGACACGCCCAGTTGGTGGCCGGGGACGACCAGGCCGCCGTGACGGCGCTGCGCCGGGTGCGGGAGCTGGAACTGGGGCTCGGCATCACCGATCCGGCGCGCGGCCGCTGGCACGGCGACCTCGCGGAGGCCCTGGTGCGGACCGGGGAGCGGGCCGAGGCCCAGCGCGTCATCGACGTGGCCCGCGAGCACGCGCTGCGCCTCGGCCGCGAGAGCGTGCTGGCCGTCCTCGACCGGTCCGAGGCGCAGGTGCGGGCGGCCCGCGGCGACCAGGACGCCGCCGTGGCCCAGGTGACGTCCGCCCAGGACCGGCTGGCGAAACTCGGCAACGGTCTGGAGGAGGCCCGCGCCGCGTTCGCGCTGGCCCGGCTGCGCGCCCTCGCCCCGGCCCTGGGAGTCGGCCGGGCGGGGACACCCCTCGTGCCCGGACCGGCGTCGTACGCCGAGGCGGCGCGGCTGTTCCGGCGCTGCCGCGCGCTGCCGTGGCTGCGCCGGGTGGAGGAGGCCGCCACCGCCCGGTCCGCGCGGCAGCCGGAGGTGGCCCCGGCGGCGCTGGACGGGCTGGCGGCGATGGAGCGTCAGGTGGCGGCGCTGGTCATGGAGGGCGCGACGAACCGGGAGATCGCCGCACGGCTGTTCATCAGCGTCAAGACGGTGGAGGCGACCCTGACCCGGGTCTACCGCAAGCTGGGGATCCGTTCGCGCGTCGACATCGTCCGATTGGCGGCAGGCCGGCGCGCGAAGTGAGCGCGGCGCGGGTTGACTGACCGCGTGGACGCCAGTGAGACCAGTGAGAACGGCGCCAAAGGGCGCGGCGGGAGAAGCGAAGACCACCGGGGCCGTGCCGGGGCACCGGGTGGGACCGAGGGTTTTCCCTGCCCGACTCCCCTAGGGGGTTCCCTCATTGGAGGAGGGTGGGTCCGGTCCTAGCGTAAGGGACGTGCCGCTCGCCCGGGCACACGGGACCGAGCACGGATCCCACGGCTCCCGTGCTCCCCCGCCCGCGCGATCCCCCACCGGCCTGCCCCGAGGAGACGCATGTTCGGCCTCACCCGCGCCAGACGGACCGCCGCCGCGGTCGTGCTCGGCGCTGCCGCGGCCGCACTGCCCGCCGCCCCTTCCTCGGTCGCCGCCTCCTCCACGGCCTCCTCCCCCCGGCCCGTCGTCGGCGGTACGACGACCACGACGGCGGAGTACCCGTTCGTCATGCAGATCACGGACGCGTCCGGCAGCCAGTTCTGCGGCGGCACCCTCGTCGCGCCCACGAAGGTGGTCACCGCCGCGCACTGCGTGGTCGGCGAGACCACGGACAACGTACGGGTGGTGGGCGGCCGCACCCGGCTCGACGGCACCGACGGCACGGTCGGCGAGGTCGGCGGGATCTGGTTCGACCCGGGCTACACGGACGCCGTCAACGGCGCCGACGTGGCCGTGCTCACCCTGAAGTCGCCGATGCCGTACGCCACGGCGCGGTACGTCTCCCCCACCGCCACCGGCGTGTACGCGCCCGGTATGCCGGCCCGCGTCCTGGGGTGGGGCACCACCGGCGAGGACGGCGGGGGCGCCGGCCGGTTGCGCGTGGCGACGGTGCCCGTCGTGTCCGACACCGACTGTCGCCACTCCTACGGCTCCGACTTCGTCGCGAGCGACATGGTTTGCGCCGGATACCCGTCCGGCGGCGTTGACACCTGCCAGGGCGACAGCGGCGGTCCCCTGCTCATCGGGGGCGTCCTGGCAGGGATCACTTCCTGGGGCAACGGCTGTGCCGAGGCGGGCCGGCCGGGTGTCTACACCCGGCTGGCCTCCTTCTCCAGCCTCGTGACCGAGCAGGTCCGGTCCTGACCTGAGCCGTGCCCCGGTGAAAGCCAGGGGGCGTTGCGAGCCACCACGAGCGGCCCGCAACGCCCCCTTTCCAATCCCCGCCCCTACAGCCTGCTGCCGGAGTACGCCCAGCGGCCTGGGGCAGTGGCGCTCTTTTCGCTGACCAGTCGTCAACTCTGTGTGTCCGGTGGCGCACCGGTCGTCAGCCGGCCCAGCGTCCTGACAGAAAGGTGATGGCGAAGACGGTGGTCAGGGGGGCGATGAGGCAAAGGTAGGCGGTCTTGGCTCGTGGTCTGCGCAGGCTCAGTGCGGCCAGGGCGGTCCACAGAGGCCACCACAGGAGCATGGCGCGGGGGATGGACATGTACCAGTAGGAGGTGCCCAGGGCCCATAGGCTGAGGCCGATATAGGCGGCCTCAGGCCAGCGGCGTTGCCGGATCAGCAGGCCGAGCATGAACAGCCCGATGAGCATGGCGAGAAGTTCCGCCTGGAACATGAAGGCGTAGCCGGTGGTCTGGGTGTGGGCGAAGGCTCCGTGCCAGGTGTTGGTCCACGCTTCCCACGGGGTGTGGAAGTCGCGGTACCAGCCGCGTTCCTGGGCGTGTCGCCAAGCCATCCAGTCACCGGTCCGGGCCTGCAGATACCAGCTGTAGAGGGCGGCCGGGAGGGCAGGCAGGGCCAGCCAGGGCAGTGGACGCCACTGTCGGCGGGTGCGGGCGGTCAGCAGGAAGTGCAGGGCGATCGCGCCGGCCAGGAAGAGACCGCTGATGCGAACGGTCGTGGCCAGGGCGGTCAGGGTGGTGGCGAGGGGCCAGTTACGACGTTGGGCGGCAAGCCAGGCAGGCAGTGCGAAGGCCAGGAAGAGGGCTTCGGTGTAGCCGACGGCCAGGAAGATCGCGCAGGGAGAAAGCAGGAAGAACAGGACGGTGCGTCGGCCGCCGTTCATCCCGGGCAGGTACAACTCGGCGATCCGGGCCAGGGACAGGACAGCGATGGCGCCCGCGATGAAGGAGATCAGCAGTCCGGCCAGTGTCCAGTGCGGGATGACGGTGTGGACCGCGCGCAGGAGGAGTGGAAAACCGGGGAAGAAGGCTTCGCGGTTGTCCCAGCCGCTCTGCCAGGGTCCGGCCTGTCCGGGAAAGTAGCCGTCACGGGCTATGTGCAGGTAGTGGATCCAGTCCCAGTGCTGAAAGGGTGCGAGGAGCGGGCCGGGAGCGCGGGTGGCACCGCCGGCGGGAAACAGCCACCGGGTGCAGTAAGCGGTGATCCATATACCTGTTCGGGTCAGCAGGTACAGCCACAGCACCTCACGGTCGACGGCACGCAGCCGGAGGGCCTGGCGCCCGAGGGAAGTCGCGGGCGAGCGGCGTGGGCCGGGCTCGCCTCCCGGTGGGGCATGCGGAGAGATCCGGTGCGGCGCTACGGAGCGTTGTGCCGGTACAGGGGCACGGTCCCGCCGAATTGGTTGCATGACCGGCATAAAGGACTCCTTGCGGCGCGTGGTCGTGCGCGCCCGCGTGGTGACGGCTGGGCGGATCGCGGGACGAGAAGGGATCAGAGCGATGAAATGCAGATCTTGCGGCCCGTGGCGGACACGCAGGCACCGCCTATCACTCCGGGAGGAGCGGAGGAGCCGTCGTGCTGCGACCGGGGAAGGTGGCAGAGGGCGGCGGCGGCACGGTCGTGCGCACGGCCGAAGGTGACTGGGTCGTCGGCATGACCGTGGTGGGCGATGGCGGCCGGGTCGTCGGGACGGCAGACGGCCGACCGGGAGAGGGTGTGGTGGCCGGGACGGTGAGGGGAGGCTTGCTCGGCAGGAGCGTGGCCGCGGCCGCACCGCCCCCGCCCAGGGCCAGGCATGCCGCGACGACCAGGGCCACGTGGCGTCGATGCGCCCGCTGCCCCCGCGCGGTGATGTCCGAGACCGGTGTGGTGACCGCCTGCCTCCGCCCGGAATCGGCCGCTTGCTTGAACAGGGACCGCAGCGGGTCCTGGGACTCATGCACCGGGGGCCTCCTCAATTCGCGGGTCCTGCAGACGATGGGCAAGCGCGATCCGGCCGCGGGTCAGGTGTGTCTTGACCGTGCTTGCGGAGAGCCCCGTCTCGCGGGCGATCTGCTCGACGGTGAGGTCACACACGTAGTGCAGGGTCATCGAGCGGCGCTGCTGGGCCGGCAGCTCGCGCAGAGCCTCGACCAGCGCCACCTGCTCCGGCCCGGGCCCCTCGACATGCGGTGGGGCCCCACTGCGCTTCCAGGCATCCGCGATACGGCGGCGAAAACGCCACCGACTCACCGCCAGACGCCAGGCAACGGTGCGGATCCACGCCTCGGGCCGGCCGTCACGGTCGAGCTGTTGCCGCCGATTCCAACCCCTGACGAACGCCTCCTGCACAACGTCCTGCGCCTCGTGCAGGTCGCCGAGCATCACATACAACTGCCCCGTGAGTCGCGCGACCGTCTGGGCGTAGAACTCTTCGAACTCCTCGACGGTCAACTGCCACTCCCTGATCTTTCGCTTCACTGGGCTTACGCCTGGCGCGGGGTATCCGGTCGACGCCGGAGGCGAAGAAGCAGCGTGATGATCCTCACGGAACCGACCGCGGCGGACACACGTCAGCCGGCAACGGGACCAGTCTCACGGCCCAGCCCCTGTGTGGAACGTCGAGCGGCCCCTGCGGCAGTAAATACCGGAACAGCCTGTCCGGACGGGAGGGAAGCATTGCTGCCCTCCTCCTGCACGAGATCGCGGAGCTCGCCCCGCTCCCGTTCCACGTCGGGATTCCCGCCGCCGACCTCGCGAAGCTCTGCCGCGAGTACCTGGCCGCCCCGGACGCCGGCGTCACCAACGCCGCATGGGCCGCGAGGACGGCCATGAGCGAACGGGCCTTCACCCGGCGCTTCCGCGCGGAGACCGGTGACAGCCCCGAAAGCTGGCGAGCCCGCGCCCGCCTGCTCGCGGCCGTGCCACTGCTGCGCACCGCGTCGGTCAGCGAGGTCGGTGCCCGTCTCGGCTATGCCTCTCCCGCCGCCTTCACGCGCACCTTCGGCGTGCGTCAGGGACTTGGCCGCCCTTCGTCAGGGCCCCGGTCGCAGGCGGCTGGGGGAGGTTTGGGAGGTTCGGTGGCGTACCAGCCCGTCCAGCGGCGGACGGCGATCGCGATCACCGCTCCGTGCGGCGGGATCTCACGGTACTGCGGGTACTTGCGCAGCAGCCGGGCGAGCGCGGTCCCGTACTCCACCGCGGTCCGCTCGTCCTCCGCGCCGGGCGGCACGATCCTGGCGTCGCCGTCGGCGCGGGCCCACCACAGGCGGTTCCAGTCCTCGTCGTAGTCGTCCACCAGGAGGGACACGGCCCCGGTGGCCTCGATGTCGCGCAGGCGTCCGAGCCGGGTCGTGGTCTTCGGCTTGCGGTCGACGGCCGTCACGATGCCCTCGTCGCCGAGGGCCGCGAACACCGTGGGCACCAGGTGCGGGCGGCCCGCCGCGTCCACCGTGGCCAGTCGCGCCACCCTCGCGGCGAGGAACCGGCGTCGCGCCTCACCGGGGTCCATGCGGGGCACGTGCGTGTCTCCCCTCTGCCGTCTCTCAGCCGTCCGCCGTCTCTCAGCCGTCCGCCGTCTCTCGGCCCTCCGTCAGGGCCCGCAGCACCTCCTCGTCCGTCAGCTGCTCGAAGTCGTCGTACCAGACGCCCACGGCGGTGAAGGTGAGCGGCTGGTGGAGGCAGATCAGCTCGTCGGCCTCGGCGCGCAGCGCCCGGACGGCGTCGGGTGCGCCGACGGGGACGGCGAGGACCGTGCGCGCGGGCGCCCGGCGCCGCACGTGCCGCAGCGCGGCGCGCGCGGTGGATCCGGTGGCCAGACCGTCGTCGACGACGATCGCGGTACGTCCGCCGAGGTCCGGGGCGGGACGGCCGTGGCGGTAGCGGTCGGCGCGGCGGTGCAGTTCGGCGCGTTCGCGCTCGACCACCGGGGCGAGGTCCCCCTCGGTCAGGCCGAGCAGGTTCAGGGCCCTCCTGTCGAACAGCGGCGGGTCGTCCCCGACGATCGCGCCGAGGCCGTACTCCTCCTGCGAGGGGGCGCCGATCTTGCGGACCACGACCACGTCCAGCGGGGCGTCCAGCGCCCGCGCGACCTCCCGGGCCACCGCGACGCCGCCGCGGGGCAGCGCCAGCACCACGGGGTCGGGCAGGGCGCCCGCCTCGTACCGGGCGCGCAGCCGTTCGGCCAGTCGGCGGCCGGCCTGAGCGCGGTCACGGAACCTCACGGGCGTCCCTCCTTCCGCCCCGCGGGCCGGGTACCCCGCCGCACACGGCCGACCCCGTCCCGCGGGCGCCGTCCGGCCGGTCCGGTTAGTCCAGCGTGTGAGGGGCAGTCGGAGAGGACTCACGGCAGACCGGTTCCCCGTAGGAGCAACAGTGTCGACAGGCCGACTCCCCGATCGCGAACAGCGGATCCTGAACGAGATAGAACGCGCCCTGAGCCATGACCGCCGTCTGGTCCGGCGGATGCGGTCCGGACGCAGGCGCCCGGACCTCTCCCGGGTGGCGTCCTACGCTCCTCGGGCGTGGACCGTGGTGCTGCTGGCAACGGTCTCCGTCGCCCTGCTGACGGCCGGTGCCGTCACCGCGGAGCCGGCGGTGATCTGGGCGTTCGCGGCGGTGTGGCCGGTGACGCTGTTCTCCGCCCTGCGGCTGCTGTGCCGCCGGACGGAGTCCTGACGCGCCGCATCGATCACCTGTTCGACCCCGCTGCACACCGCGTCTTTACCTGCCATTTATAGTCCCGGCATGCCTTTCGCAACCAGGAAGACGATCAAAACGGGGGCCCGGTTCCGGGCGTTGGCGGCACTGACGGCACTCGCGGCGGCGTGTCTGGCGCTCACCGGCTGCGCACGCGACAGTACGGCGCCGAGCGACGCACGGGCGCACCCCGCGCCGGGCGCGCCGGCCGGGTTCGGCACGGTGGACTGCCGTCACGCCAAGTGCGTCGCGCTGACCTTCGACGCGGGACCGAGCGAGAACTCCGCCCGGCTGCTCGACATCCTGAAGGAGAAGCAGGTACCGGCGACCTTCTTCCTGCTCGGCGCCCGGCACATCGAGAAGTACCCGGAGCTGGTCGTGCGCATGGCCGCCGAGGGCCACGAGGTGGCGAACCACACCTGGGACCACCAGATCCTGACCCGGATACCCGCGGAGCGGGTACGCGAGGAGATACGGCGCCCGAACGAGGAGATAGAGCGGCTGACCGGGCGCAAGCCGACCCTGATGCGCCCGCCGCAGGGCCGCACCGACGACACCGTGCACCGGATATCCAAGGAACTGGGCATGTCCGAGGTGCTGTGGAGCGTGACCGCCAAGGACTACACCACGACCGACTCCGAGCTGATCACCCGGCGCGTCCTGGACCAGACCTCCCGGGACGGGATCATCCTGCTGCACGACATCTACGCGGGCACGGTGCCCGCGGTGCCCGGAATCATCGACGCGCTGAAGGAGCGGGGATACGTCTTCGTCACCGTGCCGCAGCTGCTGGCACCGGGCAGGGCGGAGCCGGGCAAGGTGTACCGACCCTAGGGTCTGTTGGGCCAAGCGCGTGAGCGGGGGGCGAACGCACGGGGGGAGGCCCCTCATTGCCTACGATCGTGGCGTGGTGAACTTCTCGCTCGAACGCACCGCGCCGCTCCCCCTCGACGAGGCGTGGCGGCGGATCACGCGGTGGTCACGGCATGCCGACGCGGTGCCGCTGACCCGTATCACCGAGGTCACGCCCGCGCCCACCCGTGCGGGCACGGTGTTCGTGGCCCGTTCGGGGATCGGTCCGCTCGGCTTCGACGATCCGATGGAGGTCACCGTGTGGCGTCCGCCGGCCGACGGCGAGGCGGGACTGTGCCGGGTGGAGAAGCGCGGCCGGGTGGTGGTGGGCTGGGCCGAGTTCGAGGTGCGGCCCGGCCCCGGGGGCCGTACGCGGGTGGTCTGGCGGGAGGAACTGCGAGTCCGCTTCCTGCCGACCCTGTTCGACGAGCCCCTGCGCGGCGTGGCCCGATCGGTGTTCGGACGGGCGCTGAACCGGCTGCTCAGGCAGCCCGACTGACGCCTCCTCAGGCCACCGAGCCGATCCGCCGGGCGGCGGCCGGCACTGCGTCGTGGTGGATCGGGGTGTGCGCGCCGACGAGGGGCGCACCGCTGCCGCCGCGCCGCTCGGCGACGATCTCGGAGGCGATCGACAGGGCCGTCTCCTCGGGCGTACGGGCGCCGAGGTCGAGGCCGATCGGGGATCGAAGCCTCGCCAACTCCAGCTCACTCACGCCGACTTCGCGCAGCCGCCGGTTGCGGTCGAGGTGGGTGCGGCGCGAGCCCATGGCGCCGACGTAGGCCACCGGAAGGCGCAGCGCCAGCTTGAGCAGGGGAATGTCGAACTTGGCGTCGTGGGTCAGGACGCACAGCACCGTGCGGGCGTCGACGCCGGTCCGGGCGAGGTACTCGTGCGGCCACTCGACGACGATCTCGTCGGCCTCCGGGAAGCGCGTCCGGGTGGCGAAGACGGGCCGGGCGTCGCACACGGTGACGTGGAAGCCGAGGAACTTGCCGATCCGCACCAGCGCCGAGGCGAAGTCGATCGCCCCGAAGACGATCATCCGGGGCGGCGGCACCGCGGACTCGACGAGGACCGTGAGCGGGGCGCCGCAGCGGGAGCCCCGCTCGCCGATCTCCAGGGTGCCGGTGCGCCCGGCGTCCAGGAAGGCGGACGCCTCGCCGGCGACCGTGCGGTCCAGCTTCGGGTGGCCACCGAAACCGCCCTCCCGGGAGCCGTCCGGGCGGACCAGCAGGGCCCGGCCCAGCAGTTGGGCCGGGCCTGACACGATCCGGGCCAGGGCCGCCGCCTCCCCCCGCGTGGCGGCGGCCAGCGCGGACGCGGCCACGGTACGGGCCGGGTCGGCGGCCCGCACCGGGGTGACGAGGATGTCGATGACGCCGCCGCAGGTCAGACCGACGGCGAAGGCGTCCTCGTCGCTGTAGCCGAAGCGCTCCAGGACGGTTTCGCCGTCCTGGAGCGCCTGCCGGCACAGCTCGTACACGGCGCCCTCCACACAGCCGCCGGAGACCGAGCCGATGGCCGTGCCGTCGGCGTCCACCGCGAGGGCGGCACCCGGCCGGCGCGGTGCGCTGCCGCCGACGGCCACCACGGTGGCCACGGCGAAGTCGCGTCCCTGCGCGACCCACCGGTCCAGTTCCTCGGCGATGTCCAGCATCTGTCGGTCTCCTTGCGGCGGTCGTGGGGAGGGCTCGTCGGCGGCGGACGCGAGGGCCTAGCGCACGCCCAGCCAGTTCTCGATGGGGTGGAGGGCGAAGTACACGAGGAAGAGGGCCGTCAGGCCCCACATGAAGGCGCCGATCTCCCGGGCCCTGCCCTGGGCCGCCTTGATGGCGGTGTACGAGATGACGCCGGCCGCGACTCCGGTGGTGATGGTGTACGTGAACGGCATCAGGACCACGGTGAGGAAGACCGGGATCGCGGTGGACCGGTCGGCCCAGTCCACGTGCCGGGCGTTCATCAGCATCATGGCCCCGATGACCACCAGCGCGGCGGCGGCGACCTCCTGCGGCACGATCGCGGTGAGCGGGGTGAAGAACAGGCAGGCCGCGAAGAACAGGCCGGTGACGACCGAGGCGAGGCCCGTACGGGCGCCCTCGCCGACGCCGGTCGCCGACTCGATGAACACGGTCTGCCCGGACCCGCCGGCCACACCGCCGATCGCGCCGCCCGCGCCGTCGATGAACAGCGCCTTGGACAGGCCGGGCATCCGGCCCTGGTCGTCGGCGAGCTTCGCCTCGGTGCCGACGCCGATGATGGTGGCCATCGCGTCGAAGAAGCCGGCCAGGACCAGGGTGAAGACGATCAGGCCGACCGTCATCGCGCCGACCTGGCCCCAGCCGCCGAACTCGACGTGCCCGAAGAGCGAGAAGTCGGGCATCGACACCGCGCTGCCGTGCAGGGCGGGCGCGCCGCCCGCCCAGGCGTCGGCCTTGACCACGCCCGCGCCGTTCAGGACGGCCGCCGCAACGGTGCCGCCGACGATGCCGATGAGGATGGCGCCGGGGACGTCACGGGCCTGGAGCACGAAGATCAGCAGCAGGGTGCAGGCGAAGAGCAGCACCGGCCAGCCGGCGAGTTCGCCGGCCGGGCCGAGGGTGAGGGGGGTGGACTTGCCCTGGTGCACGAAGCCGGACTTGTAGAAGCCGATGAGCGCGATGAACAGGCCGATGCCGATGGTGATGCCGTGCTTGAGCGCCTGCGGGATCGCGTTCATGATCATCTCGCGCAGGCCGGTGACCACCAGCAGCATGATGACCACGCCGTAAACCACGCACATGCCCATCGCCTGCGGCCAGGTCATCTGCGGCGCGACCTGCGAGGACAGTACGCCGGACACGGACAGGCCGGCGGCGAGGGCGAGCGGCACCCTGCCGACGACTCCCATCAGCAGGGTGGTGAGGGCCGCGGCGAACGCGGTCGCGGTGATCAGGGCCTTCTGGCCGAGGGTGTCACCGGCGGCGTCCTTGCCGGACAGGATCAGCGGGTTGAGGAGCAGGATGTACGCCATCGCCATGAAGGTGGTGACGCCGCCGCGCACTTCACGCGCGACCGTGGATCCCCGCCGGGATATGTGGAAGTAGCGGTCGAGCCAGGACCGGCCCGCCGGGACGCGGCTGCCCGCACCCGCGTCCTCGGCGGTGGTCCTCGGCTCCACTGACTGCTCGGTCATGGGGCCATCTCCCAAGGTTCACAGGGGTACCCGATGCCGTCGACGGCATACGGGATCTGGGAATGGACGACCCGGGGGACGGCCCGAGACGAACGGGTGGGGTACCCGGGGGGAGCGAACTCCCCCCGGGGCTGAGCGGTTCGGACGCCGCGGGATCACATGCCGGTGAGGTGCTCCGGCCGGACCGGGGTGCGGTTCAGCTCCAGCCCCGTCGCGTTGCGGATCGCCGCCAGGACGGCGGGCGTGGACGACAGGGTGGGGGCCTCGCCGATGCCGCGCAGCCCGTACGGCGCGTGGTCGTCGGCGAGTTCGAGCACGTCGACGGGGATGGTCGGCGTGTCGAGGATGGTGGGGATGAGGTAGTCCGTGAACGACGGGTTGCGCACCTTCGCCGTCTTCGGGTCGACGACGATCTCCTCCATGACCGCCACGCCCAGGCCCTGGGTGGTGCCGCCCTGGATCTGGCCGACGACGGACAGCGGGTTGAGCGCCTTGCCGACGTCCTGGGCGCAGGCCAGTTCGATCACCTTCACCAGGCCGAGGTCGGTGTCGACCTCGACGACGGCGCGGTGCGCGGCGAAGGAGTACTGGACATGGCCGTTGCCCTGGCCGGTGCGCAGGTCGAAGGGTTCGGTCGGCCGGTGCCGCCACTCCTCCTCCACCTCGACGGCCTCGTCCTCCAGGACGTCCACCAGGTCGGCGAGCGCCTCGCCGCCGTCGGTGACGACCTTGCCGCCCTCCAGGAGGAGTTCGGCGGTGGCCCAGGCGGGGTGGTAGGAGCCGAACTTGCGGCGCCCGATCTCCAGGACCTTCTCCCGCACGAGCTCGCAGGCGTGCTTGACGGCGCCGCCGGTGACGTATGTCTGCCGGGAGGCGGACGTCGAACCGGCGCTGCCCACCTGGGTGTCGGCCGGGTGGATGGTCACCCGGGCGACGCCGAGTTCGGTGCGGGCGATCTGCGCGTGGACGGTGACGCCGCCCTGCCCGACCTCCGCCATCGCGGTGTGCACGGTGGCGACCGGCTCGCCGCCGACGACCTCCATGCGGACCTTGGCGGTCGAGTAGTCGTCGAAGCCCTCGGAGAAGCCGACGTTCTTGATGCCGACCGCATAGCCCACCCCGCGGACGACGCCCTCGCCGTGCGTGGTGTTGGACAGACCGCCGGGCAGCTGCCGGACGTCGGCGCCCTCGGAGCTCTCCCACTGGCGCTCCGGCGGCATCGGCATCGCCTTGACGCGGCGCAGGAGTTCGGCGACCGGGGCCGGCGAGTCGACCGGCTGCCCGGTCGGCATGAGCGTGCCCTGGGACATGGCGTTCAGCTGCCGGAACTCCACCCGGTCCATGCCGACGGCGTCGGCGAGCTTGTCCATCTGCGCCTCGTAGGCGAAGCACGCCTGGACCGCTCCGAAGCCGCGCATGGCGCCGCAGGGCGGGTTGTTGGTGTAGAGGGCGACGGCCTCGATGTCGACGTCGTCGACCTCGTAGGGGCCGACGCCGAGCGAGGCGGCGTTGCCGACGACGGCCGGGGACGCGGAGGCGTACGCGCCGCCGTCGAGCACGATCCGGCACCTGACGTGGGTGAGCTTGCCGTCCTTGGTGGCCCCGTGCTCGTAGTACAGCTTGGCCGGGTGGCGGTGGACGTGCCCGAAGAAGGACTCGAACCGGTTGTAGACGATCTTGACGGGCTTGCCGGTGCGCAGCGCGAGGAGGCAGGCGTGGATCTGCATCGACAGGTCCTCGCGCCCGCCGAAGGCACCGCCGACGCCGGACAGCGTCATGCGGACCTTCTCCGGCGGCAGGCCGAGCACCGGGGCGATCTGGCGCAGGTCGCTGTGCAGCCACTGGGTGGCGATGTAAAGGTGGACGCCGCCGTCCTCCTCGGGCACGGCGAGCCCGGACTCGGGGCCGAGGAAGGCCTGGTCCTGCATGCCGAAGGTGTACTCCCCACGCACGACGAAGTCGGCTCGCTCCGCGGCCTGTTCGGCGTCGCCGCGGACGATGGGCTGGCGGTGGACGATGTTGGGGTGCGGGACGTGGCCGGCGTGGTGGTCGGTGCGGTTCTCGTGGACGAGGACGGCGTCCGGCGCGGTCGCGGAGGCCTCGTCGGTGATCACCGGCAGTTCCCGGTACTCCACCTTGATCTTGGCGGCGGCGCGGCGGGCGGTCTCGGGGTGGTCGGCGGCGACGACGGCGACGGGCTCGCCGTGGTGGCGGACCTTGCCGTGGGCCAGGACCGGGGTGTCCTGGATCTCCAGGCCGTAGTTCTTCACCTCGGTGGGCAGGTCGTCGTAGGTCATCACGGCGTACACGCCCGGCAGGGCGAGGGCCTCGGCGGTGTCGATCGAGACGATCTCGGCGTGCGCGACCGTGGAGCGCAGGATCTGGCCCCAGAGCATGTCCTCGTGCCACATGTCGGAGGAGTACGCGAACTCGCCGGTGACCTTGAGGATGCCGTCCGGGCGGAGCGTGGACTCGCCGATGCCGCCTCTGGTCTGCGAGCCCTGGGTGATTTTCGTGGGAGCGCCGGTGGCCGCCATGGTCAGACCCCCTCGGACTGCCGGGCGGCCGCCAGGCGGACCGCGTCCATGATCTTCTCGTACCCCGTGCAGCGGCACAGGTTGCCCGACAGGGCCTCGCGGATGTCCGCGTCGGTCGGGTTGGGGTTGCGCTCCAGCATCTCGTCGGCGGCGACCAGCAGGCCCGGGGTGCAGAAGCCGCACTGGACGGCGCCCGCGTCGATGAACGCCTGCTGGATCGGCGAGAGCTCTCCCTCCACTCCGGTCCGCGCGCCGGGGCCCCGCGCCTGCCATCGCTGGGCGTCCTCCAGCGCGGTGCCGCCGTCGCCCGCGCCGCGGGCGTCCGCATCACAGGCGTCCGTGCCGCCTGACCGCTGCCTGGCGAAGTCCGCCAGGCCCTCGACGGTCACGACCTCGCGGCCCTCGACCTGGCCCGCGGCGACCAGGCAGGAGCACACCGGCACACCGTCCAAGCGCACCGTGCAGGAGCCGCACTCGCCCTGCTCGCAGGCGTTCTTGGAGCCGGGCAGTCCCAGTCGCTCGCGCAGCACGTACAGCAGGGACTCGCCCTCCCAGACGTCGTCGGCCTGCTGCGGGCGTCCGTTGACGGTGAAGTTGACGCGCATCACGCGGCCCCCTCGTTCGTGCGGCGGGCGCCGCGGTACGACTCCCAGGTCCAGGTGAGTGTCCGGCGGGCCATGACGCCCACCGCGTGGCGGCGGTAGCTCGCGGTGCCCCGGACGTCGTCGATCGGGTTGCAGGCGGCGGAGCACAGCTGCGCGAACTGCTGGGCGACCGACGGGGTGATGATCTTTCCGGTGTCCCAGAAGCCGCCCTCGTCGAGCGCCGCGTTCAGGAACTCCTCGGCGGCCCTGGCCCGGACGGGCGTGGGCGCGGCCGAGCCGATGCCGGTGCGTACCGTCCGGGTCTTTGGGTGCAGGGCGAGGCCGAAGGCGCACACGGCGATGACCATGGCGTTGCGGGTGCCGACCTTGGAGAACTGCTGCGGCCCGTCGGCCTTCGCGACGTGGACGGCGCGGATCAGCTCGTCGGGCTCCAGGGCGTTGCGCTTGACACCCGTGTAGAACGCGTCGATCGGGATGCGGCGGGAGCCGCGGACCGACTCCACCTCGACCTCGGCGCCGGCCGCCAGCAGGGCGGGGTGGGCGTCGCCGGCCGGGGAGGCGGTGCCGAGGTTGCCGCCGACGCCGCCGCGGTTGCGGATCTGCGGGGAGGCCACCGTGTGCGAGGCGAGGGCCAGGCCCGGCAGCTCGGCCCGCAGGTTCTCCATGATCTTCGAGTACGGTACGGAGGCGCCCAGCCGTACGCCGTCCTCGCCGACCTCCCACTCGTGGAGGTCCGAGACGCGGTTCAGGTCGAGGAGGTACTCGGGCCGGCGGTGGTCGAAGTTGATCTCGACCATCACGTCGGTGCCACCCGCAATCGGCACAGCTGCGGGGTGCTCGGCCTTCGCGGCGAGCGCCTCCTCCCAGCTGGCGGGGCGAAGGAAGTCCATGACCGGCTCTCTTCTTCGTCTCGTGAGTCGTACAGATTGAGCCAATCCGTGTGCGGCGGGCCCGGCTCGCTCCTGTCCCTTTTACGCGGAGTGGGGTCAGTACACCGTTCACCGCTCCGGCTCGGTCAGTCACCGAAAACATGAAGGGTTTGGCTGGCCAGCGCGGGCATCTTGTAGATTCGTATGAACCGGGGCCTTCGGAAACCTCTTCGGTTCCCCTGGAAACAGAGGACGCCGAAAGGACGCGGACCCTGCCTCCTGGCGGAGCTGCTGCCCGGCCGCGCGGCCGGGCCCTCGCCACATGATCCATCGTACTTTTCGAGACACAGAACGGCGGCGACGAGAATGCGGCTGCGCGCACTGCTGGACACCGATGCGCTGGGCCTGAAGCTGCTCGGCGGGGAGGACGAGCTGGACCGCACCGTCCGGGGCGTCATGACCACCGACCTGCGCGATCCCAGCCGCTACCTCTCCGGCGGTGAGCTGGTGCTGTCCGGGCTCGCCTGGCGCCGGGACCCCGCCGACTCCGAGCCGTTCGTACGGATCCTGGTCCAGGCCGGGGTGGCCGCGCTGGCGGCCGGTACGGCCGAGCTCGGGCCGGTGCCCGACGACCTGGTGGCGGCCTGCGCCCGGCAGCGGCTCCCGCTGTTCACGGTGGAGGAGTCGGTGGCGTTCGCGACGATCACCGAGCACGTCGTGCGGCAGGTGTCCGGCGAGCGCGCCGGTGACCTGGCGGCCGTGGTGGAGCGGCACCGCCGGATGATGACGGCGGGACCGGCGGGCGGCGGCCCGGACGTGGTGCTCGACCTGCTGGGCTCCGACCTGGACCTGCGGGCCTGGCTGCTCTCCCCCACCGGCCGGCTGATCGCCGGGCCCAAGGCGGCGGGTCCGACGCCGGCCGCCGACATGTGCTCCCGGCTCGCCGCCGAGCACCTGGCGTCCGCCCGTACCGGCCGGCACGGCCCGCACCGGGTGGCGCTGGGGTCGACGACGTACTCCCTGTTCCCCATCCGCGGCGGCGGCCGCTCCGCGCGGGACGCGCGCGAGACGGCGCTGTCGGACTGGCTGCTGGCCGTGGAGGCGGACGCGGGCGAGTGGCCCGAGGAGCGGCTGGACCTGCTCCAGGGCGTCACCCAGCTGATCGCGGTCGAGCGGGACCGCCGGGACGCGGCCCGCACGGTGCGCAGGCGGCTGGCACAGGAGGTGCTGGAACTGGTGCAGACCGGCGCGCCGCCCGCGGAGATCGCCGCGCGGCTGAGGGTGGCCGCGCCGGTGCTGCTGCCCGGCCTCGGGGCGGCCCCGCACTGGCAGGTGGTCGTGGCCCGCGTCGAGTGGGACGACGGGCGGGGCGAGGGCGGGCGGATCGCCCAGTCGCTGCTGGAGGAGATCCTCGTCGACCCCCGCAGCACCGGTCCCGAGCCCTCCGACCGGATCGCCGTGGCCCACACGGACGACGAGGCGGTCGCCCTCGTTCCGCTCCCGGCCGTCTCGGCCGAGCACGACGGCTCCGAGACCGAGACCCTCGCCGACGCGCTGCTGGAGGCCGTACGCGAACCGCTGTCGGCCGGTCTCGACGGCGACGGGCGGCTCACCCTGGGCGTCAGCGCGGCCGTGCACTCGGCCGAGGGGCTGCACGGGGCGCTGGAGGAGGCCAGGCACGCCCGGCGGGTCGCCGCGGCGCGACCGGGACGCGTCTGCGCGGCCGGGCACCAGGAGCTGGCCTCCCACGTCCTGCTGCTGCCCTTCGTCCCGGACGACGTGCGCCGCGCCTTCACCGCCCGGCTGCTCGACCCGCTGCGGGAGTACGACCGCCGGCACCGCGCCGAGCTGATCCCCACCCTGGAGGCCTTCCTCGACTGCGACGGCTCCTGGACCCGGTGCGCCACCCGGCTCCACCTGCACGTCAACACGCTGCGCTACCGGGTCGGGCGTATCGAGCAGTTGACGGGTCGTGACCTGTCCCGCCTCGAGGACAAGCTGGACTTCTTCCTGGCGCTGCGCATGAGTTGAGGCCGCGGCGGACGAGGTGGCCGCGCCACCTGCGGCCTCTTCCGTCGCACGACTTTGTGAAATTTTTCACCCATCCTCTTGGCCGGGCCACGCTTTTCGTGCTGAGATGCCGCCACCACTCAAGGCTCGATGGCGTGCTCGGGGAGGGCAACGTGGCGCATACCGCCATGTCTGGTAACGGAACGACCCCTGGTGACGATCCACTCCAGACCGCGGTATGGCGGCTGCGCTCACGCGCGTGCTGGGCCGACGCGGCGGCGTTGCTCCAGTCGGCCACCGCGGCCGCGGCGCTGCAGAGAACCGTGCTGCTGGTCGAACGCTGCCTCTACACCGAGGCGGGCTGGGAGGAGGCCGAGGACGCGCTGCGCTCAGCGGAGGCGCTGGCCGACACCGACGAGGAGCGGGGCGCCGCCGCTTGTGAACGCGGGTACCTTGCCTACGCGGCCACGCTGCACGGCGTCCGGGACCGGGCGGACGAGGCGCGGTCGGCGCTCGGCCGGGCCGCGGCGCTGGTCCCGCCCGGGGCGGTGGGGCGCGCCCTGCTGGACTTCCGGCGCGGCCTGATCGCCGAGAACCTCACCCGCTCCCCGCAGGCCGCGCACGCCGCGTACCGCCGCGCGCACGCGGGTGCGATCGCCCACGCCGACCCGCTGCTGCTCTCCTTCACCTGGCGCCATCTGGCCGGACTGGCCATGCGGGAGGGCGAGTTGACCGAGGCCCGGAACGGATTCGCCGAGTCGCTGCGGATCCGCGAGGAACTGGGCTACCTGGTCGGCACCGCGCCGGCCCTGGTCTCCCTGGCCGACGCGGAGACCGAACCGGAGGCCTCCCGCCTGCGCGAGGAGGCACGGCGGCTGTTCCGGCTACTGGGGGGTGTGCCGACGTGGCTGGCGCGACAGCTGACCCCGGCACCGACCCCACCCGCGACGGGCACGGCCACGGCCTGAGCGGGGGCGCGGCCCGCACCTGGCCCGCGCCCTCGGCCCGCGCCCTCGGCCCGCTCCCTCGATCCGCTCCCTGGTCGGCCACGGCCTGACCGGGGGCGCGGACCGTACTCGACCGCGCCCGGCACCGTTCCCCGGCCGACGCCCTCGCTCCGCGCCCTCAGTCCGCGCCCGCGAAGTGCTCGGCGACCAGGGTGCGTACCACGTCCAGGTCGTGGGCGACGAGTGCGTCCAGGAGGGCCGTGTGTTCGGCCGCGTCGGCGACGAGGTTCGCGTGGGCCGGACGGGTGGAGCCGCCGACGAGGGGCCACTGCGCGCGGCGGTGCAGGTCCTCGGCGATCTGGACGAGCTGCTCGTTCCCGGACAGGGACAGCACCGCGCGGTGGAAGGCGCGGTCGGCCTCGGCGTAGGTGGCCCGGCACCCGGAGGAGGCGGCCCGCACACTGGCTTCGGCGAGCGGCCGCAGCTCGGCCCAGCGCTCGACGGGCACGCGGCGGGCCAGCCGCAGCATCACCGGCGCCTCGAGCAGGGCCCGCACCTCGGCCAGCTCGGCAAGCTCGCGGTCGCCGCGCTCGATCACCCGGAAGCCCCGGTTGGGCACGACCTCGACGGCGCCCTCCAGCGTGAGCTGCTGCATCGCCTCGCGCACAGGGGTCGCGGAGACCCCGAACTGCTCGCCGAGCGCGGGCGCGGAGTAGACCTCGCCGGGTCTCAGCTCCCCCGCCACCAGGGCGGTGCGCAGGGCCTGCAGGACCTGGCCGCGCACCGAGGAGCGCCGCACAAGCGGGCGCCGGACGGGCCGCTCGCCGTGCGTGTGCTCGCCGCGCGCACCCGGCTCCTGGAGGTCCGCGGCGGCGAGGGACTCCCGTTCCGACCGCGGATCCGCGGCCTGCGGCTGGCGCGGCACACGGGGCACAGTGTCCCCGCCGGCCCCGGGGGCCCGGATGCCGGTGGAGTCCTGCGCGCCCTGCTTCACGGTTCTCCTCCGGGCTTGGGGTGCTTGAGATGCTTGTGGTCATTACGGCGGGTTGTCATCCAGCCGTCAAGCACCTTAGGCAATGTAGGCCAAGGCTTCACATTCCCACGAGCTGAAGTAAGGTGAGCCTTACCTTCATTCGAGCGGGAAACGGTGGTCCGGCATGCCTGTGCCCTCTTCGGCCGTAGCGGACGCCTACGCCCGCCTCACCGAGGTCTTCCCCGGGCTCACGGTGACGGAGACCGGCCCCGGCGAGCCGGTCCCGGACGGCGGCGGCTGGACCTCGGCCGCCTCCCTCGCGTCGGGCGGCAGCGACCTGGACGCGTTCCTGGCCTGGGACGACGCCCAGGTGCTGCGGGACTACGGCACGCACGCCCGCCCGGACGTCGTGGCGAGCTTCGGACTGCACCGCTACGCATGGCCCGCCTGCCTGCTGTTCACCGTGCCGTGGTTCCTGCACCGCCGGGTGCCCCGCCTCCCCGTGACCCAGGTCTCCTACGACCGGACCGCCGGCCGCATGGCCGTGCGCCCCGCCTCGTTCGCCTGCCTGCCGGGCGACCCGGCGGCCGCACTGCCCGGCGCACGCGTCGTGCGCGACAAGGAGGCGCTGCGGGCCGAACTGCGCTCGGCCGTCGCCGAGCACCTGGAGCCGGTACTGGCCGGATTCGGACCCCGCATGCGGCGCCGCGGACGCGCCCTGTGGGGTATGGCGACCGACGAGATCGTCGAAGGACTCTGGTACGTCGCCCATCTGCTCGGCGAACAGCGGCGGGCGGTGCACGAGCTGGAACTGCTGCTGCCGGGAGCGACCCGGCCGTACGTCGGCTCCGCCGCCTTCCGGGAACTGACGGGGCCGAACGGCGAGCTTCCCCCAAGCTCTTCGAGCAGGGGGTACCCCCAGCTCACCCGCGACCGGGCCAGCTGCTGCATGTTCTACACCGTGCGCCCCGAGGATCTCTGCGCGACCTGCCCGCGCACCCGCGACGCGGACCGGATCGCCAAACTGGCGGCGGCAGCGGCGGGCTGAGCCCCCGTCACGCGCGGCCCGACCCCGCCCCCGGCGGTCGGACGCGCCCCCGCGATCGCGTAGGATCACCTCCGACTGGGACACCCACAAGGTCACAGGTGATTCACGAATCCCTCACCTGCCGCGGGAAATTTCCACGGAACCACCGGCACGGGTAGTCTCATTCGAACTCAACTCCCGCCCCTCAAGCGGCAGTTCGAGCAGAACGCCGCCCCGGGCATCCCCCTTGCACCTCCTTGGCGGCCTCTTGCCCCGAAAACCCCTGAGGGCCGACGGGATTGGGCCACCATGGCGGGCGTTACGCCCTATCCCAATGCAAGGGACCCCAGATGAGACTGACCGACATATCGCTGAATTGGCTGCTTCCGGGCGCCGTGCTGCTCGCGGGCGTGCTGACGGCGGTTGCGGTGGTGGTGCGCGGCAAGCGCTCCTCCGGGGAGAACGCGAGCGCGGACAACTCGTGGGAGCGCAGCGAGGAGCGCCGCAGGCGCAAGGAGGCCGTCTACAGCACGGCCTCCTACGTGTTGCTGTTCTGCTGTGCGGCGGTGGCCGCCGCACTCTCCTTCCACGGCCTGGTCGGCTTCGGTGAGCAGAACCTCGGCCTGACCGACGGCTGGCAGTACCTGGTGCCGTTCGGCCTGGACGGCGCGGCGATGTTCTGTTCGGTGCTCGCGGTGCGCGAGGCGAGCCACGGTGACGCGGCGCTCGGCTCCCGGATACTCGTGTGGATGTTCGCGGCCGCCGCGGCCTGGTTCAACTGGGTGCACGCGCCCAGGGGCATCGACCACGCGGGGGCGCCGCACTTCTTCGCGGGCATGTCGCTCTCGGCCGCGGTCCTGTTCGACCGGGCGCTGAAGCAGACCCGTCGGGCCGCCCTGCGCGAGCAGGGCCTGGTGCCGCGCCCGCTGCCGCAGATCCGCATAGTGCGCTGGCTGCGGGCGCCCCGTGAGACCTACAAGGCGTGGTCGCTCATGCTCCTCGAGGGCGTGCGCAGCCTGGACGAGGCGGTCGACGAGGTGCGCGAGGACGAACGCCAGAAGGCGGAGACCCGGCGGCTGCGCCGCGATCAGGACCGCATGGAGCGGGCGCAGCTGAAGGCGCTCAGCCGGGGCCACCGCGGCTTCATCGGGCGCGGCGGCCGGCAGGTCGAGCAGCAGGCCCTGGAGCGCGGCTCCGCCCAGGTCGCTACGGAGCCTGCCATAGCGGCGGCGGAGCTTCCCGTGCTCGCGCGTCCGTCCCTTCAGCCCGTCCGCAAGGGCTCTGAGAGTTCCTCCGTCGACCTCACCGCGGAGGACGACACAATGGCTCTGCCGCGCCTCGACTCCCTGGAGCGCAAGCTGAAGGACCTGGAGCAGCAGTTCGGCTAGGAACGAGTCGACTGGACCGGTGAACGGGTGGGGGGCGCGGCCGTGCGGGCCGTGCCCCCCACCCGTTCACGCGGCGTCCGCGTCCAGTTCGAACCAGACGGACTTCCCGACGTCGTGCGTGCACACGCCCCAGGTGTCCGCGAGGGACTGCACCAGGACCAGTCCCCGGCCGCCGGTGCCGTCGCCCGTCCCCGGTGCCCGGGGCCTGGGCCGGCGGGCCACGAAGTCCCGTACCTCCACCCGCAGTCCGCGCGGTGACACGGTGGCGGTCACGATCGCGTCGTCGTCGGTGTGGACGAGCGCGTTGGTGACCAGTTCGCTGGTGAGCAGTTCCGCGACCTGAGACGTGTCGGGCCCGCCCCAGTGGCGCAGCAGTGCGCGCAGCGCCCGGCGCACCTCGGGCACCGCCTTGAGATCGGCCCGCCCCAGTCTGCGCCTGAGCTGGGGCGCGACGGGCGGTCGCGGTAAGCCGTCCACCGTTTTGTCCGCCTGTCCGCCCGCCGGGCCTCCCCCCGGTCTCTGCGTGTGGTCCTCCGCCGTCCGAGCCGAGGAGGCCCCGACCGTCGCGGGACCGCCCCCTCGTGCCTGCCTCTCCATGTCCCCCGTCCGCGTGCCGATGTCGGTTCCCCTCCGGTTCGAACACGTTCACGGAGATCCATGCCCCGTCGGGCGCGGGCCAGTCATGTGGAATGGGCCACGCCCAGTTGTCCGGTGCCGCCGTGTCGGGACGGGCTCACGGCCGCGGCATGTTGCGCAGGTTGGAACGCGCCATCTGCGCCATCCTGCCCACGCCTCCGTCCAGCACCATCTTCGAGGCCGACAGTGCGAACCCGGTCACCATCTCGGCCTTGATCTTCGGCGGGATCGACAGGGCGTTGGGGTCGGTGACGACGTCCACGAGGGCGGGGCCCTTGTGGCTGAAGGCCTCCTTCAGCGCGCCGGCGAGGTGCCGGGGCTTCTCCACCCGGATGCCGTGGGCGCCGCAGGCGCGGGCGACGGCGGCGAAGTCGGGGTTCTTCATGGCCGTCCCGTAGGCGGGCAGTCCCGCCACCATCATCTCCAACTCGACCATGCCCAGGGAGGAGTTGTTGAACAGAACCACCTTCACGGGCAGGTCGTACTGGACCAGGGTCAGGAAGTCGCCCATCAGCATGGCGAAGCCGCCGTCCCCGGACATGGACACCACCTGGCGGCGACGGTCGGTGAACTGCGCGCCGATCGCCATCGGCAGCGCGTTGGCCATCGAGCCGTGCGAGAAGGAACCGATGATGCGGCGGCGCCCGTTGGGCGAGATGTAGCGGGCGCCCCAGACGTTGCACATCCCCGTGTCGATGGTGAACACGGCGTCGTCGTCGGCCACTTCGTCCAGGACGGCGGCCACGTACTCGGGATGGATCGGGACGTGCTTGTCCACCTTCCTCGTGTACGCCTTGACGACGCCCTCCAGGGCGTCCGCGTGCTTCTTGAGCATCCGGTTCAGGAAGCGCCGGTCGGCCTTGACCCGCACCCGGGGAACGAGACAGCGCAGGGTCTCCTTCACATCGCCCCACACCGCGAGGTCGAGCCGGGAGCGGCGGCCGAGGTTCTCGGGCCGGACGTCGATCTGGGCGATCTTCACGTCGGTGGGCAGGAAGGCGTTGTACGGGAAGTCGGTGCCGAGCAGGATCAGCAGGTCGCACTCGTGGGTCGCCTCGTAGGCGGCGCCGTAGCCGAGCAGTCCGCTCATGCCGACGTCGTACGGGTTGTCGTACTGGATGAACTCCTTGCCGCGCAGGGCGTGTCCGACCGGGGACTTGATCCGCTCGGCGAACTCCATCACCTCGGCGTGCGCGCCCGCGGTGCCGCTGCCGCAGAACAGGGTGACCTTCCCGGCCTCGTCGATCATCTCGACGAGCCGGTCGATCTCGGCGTCGCCGGGCCGGACGGTGGGCCGGGAGGTGACGATGGCGGTCTCTGCGGCCTTCTCGGGCGCGGGCTCGGCGGCGACGTCCCCGGGCAGCGCCACCACGCTGACGCCGCTGCGGCCCACCGCGTTCTGGATGGCCGTCTGGAGCAGCCGGGGCATCTGCTTCGGGTTGGAGATCAGCTCGCTGTAGTGGCTGCACTCGGCGAACAGCCGGTCGGGATGGGTCTCCTGGAAGTAGCCGAGGCCGATCTCGCCGGAGGGGATGTGCGAGGCGAGGGCGAGGACCGGGGCCATGGAGCGGTGGGCGTCGTACAGGCCGTTGACAAGGTGCAGGTTGCCGGGTCCGCAGGAGCCGGCGCAGGCCGTCAGACGGCCGGTGATCTGGGCCTCGGCGCCGGCCGCGAACGCGGCGGTCTCCTCGTGGCGGACGTGGATCCAGTCGATGGCGGCGTTGCGGCGGACCGCGTCGACGACCGGATTGAGGCTGTCCCCGACCACGCCGTACAGGCGTTTGACTCCGGCGCGGACGAGGATGTCGACGAACTGCTCTGCGACGCTCTGCTTGGCCATGGCGCTCGGCACCCCTTCGGTCTGCCGCGGATCCTCCGCCTCCATGAAGGCACAGGCCCGGCGCTCACGCCTCCCACACGGCCGCGGCCGTACGGTCGTCCGCGTAGCCCTTGACCCGCACCTGGGCGTCCGCCAGGAACGGGGCGAGGCCCGGTGGGACGGGGTCGGACCACCGTCGCGCGAGGTGGGCGCGCGCCTCGGGCTCGCCGCGGAGCGGGTCGGCCAAACCTGCGGTGCACATCAGGAGCGTGTCACCCGGTTGGGCCAGGGAGGCGCGGAAGCGGAAGGGGTCGCGGGGCTGTGCCGGGGCCGGTTCGTACGGGTTCGGCGGGGTGGGGATGCCGAGGTCCATGGTCAGCCGGTCGCCGTCCGGGGTCTCGGACGGCCGCGAGCCGAAACCGACCACGGGGTGGCCGGACGTCTCGGCGACGCCTGGTTCGATGTCCTGCCACTCGCCCTCGCGCAGCCGGAACAGGCCGCCGGCGCCGACACCGAAGAAGACCCGGACGCGGCACGCGGGGTCGGCGGGCAGGAGCAGGCAGCGCAGGCCGGCCGTGTACTGCTCCGGGTCGACGCCCTGTTCGGCGGCGTCCGCGCGGAGTCTGCCGAGGCTGCGGTCGGTGAGGCGGTGCAGTCCCGACTTCAGCTCGCCGCGCCGGGCGGTGCGGATGTCCTCGGCCAGCCGTGCGTGGCTGCGGCCCACGGCCTCGGCGATCCACTGGCACGCCTCGGCGGCCGCGCGGTGCGCCCCCGGGGTGGCGCGGGCCCCGGTGGCCATCGCGATCAGCACCAGCGCCCGGTCCCCCTCGCCGAAGCGGGCGGTGAGCAGCGCGTCGCGGCGCGGCTCGCCCCGGTACCGTGCGGAATCCCCCCGGATCGACACCGCGCGCAGCGTGCAGGCCCCGTAGGCGGCCCCGTCGAGCACGGTGTCCGGCACCGCGACGTCCAGCCCGTCCGGATCGGCCGCCGGCAACGCGGTGGGCTCGGCCGCGTAGGTGGGCGGCCGGGACCCGACATACCCGACGCGAACGTCGGCACCCCGAGCCCCGGACACGCCGTGCGCCCTCACGACACCCGCACCGGCCTGCGGGGCCTCGGAGGCCCGTACGGCCTCCCGCTCCCGACTTCCCGCACCGCCTGATCCGGCCTGCGGGGCCCCGGAGTCCCCTGCTGCCTCCGCGTCCTCGGCAGCCCGTGCGGCTTCCGCCTCCCCGCCGTCCGGCGTGTCTTGTGCCTCCCAGCTGCCCGGTACGGCCTCCGCCACCGCGTCGGCCCATACGGGCTCCGCCTCCCCACTGCCCAGTGCCGCTTGCACTTCGTCCGCGCCGGCTGATGCGGCCTGCGTCTCCGCGTCGCGCGGTGCGTTGTCTGCCTCTCCTCCGCCTGGTGCGACTTGTGCCGCCCCGTCGACCGGCGCACGCCCGGAGCCACCCGCGGCCCCGACGGCCGGAGGCTTCGGCGGCGGGGGCGTGGGCGGAGGCGAGGGCGAGCGGTCGGGCTTCGTCGGTCGAGAGTCCCAAGCGGCCCCCGCCGCCGGGGCCACCGGAGGTACGGGCGGCTGAGACGGCTCCCTGGACTCCCCCGGCCCGGAATCCCAGGCGGCTCCCGCAGCCGGGCCCGGTGGGGTGTCCTCGGGGGTGTGGCGCCACCAGTCGTCCGGGGCCGTGTCCTGGGTGGGGAGCGGAACGCCCCGCGGGGGCCCGCCGACCGTTCCGGACGCCGAGGCGAAGCGGTCGTCCAGGGAATCCGCTCCGGCCGCGGGACCGGTGTCCGCGGCGGAGTCGTCGTACAACTGCCCCCACCAGTCGTCCTCTTGACCGGTGGGCCTTCCCCCCTGCTGGCTCATGCCGCCAATTGTCCACCGCACGGGCCCGGTGGGAACGGGGCATCGGAAAATCCGGACCAAGTCGCCGGGCGGCTCCATCCCCACAAAACAGCCGCCCGGCGAGACCCGCTTGATCCCGGTCCGAATCACCGTCCGGTCGGCCGAAACACCGCCGTCCGCAGCGCCCCGGCGCGGCCCGCGGTGCCCGGTCCGGGCGCTGCGGACCGGGTCCGCCTGCTGCCCCGGCCACCGCACCGTGGGCGTATCCGCGCAGGCCACGCCCACGGCCGGGCACCCCGCTCCCGCCGGTACTTCGGTGGCGCCACCTTGTCAGAGTGACCGGTGGTACAGCGATGATGTGCCGCGGCGGGTTCGCGCCGTGGCTGTTTCCCGCCACCGCCGACGCGCCGCGGAACGTGATGCCGTGGATCCGAAAGGGGAGGGACAGCAGCTGATGCTGGCAGCGATAGGTCTGGACGGGACGCACGAGGCGGCATACCGGGCCCTTGTGTCCATGGGCGCCGCCGAGGTACCCGATCTCGCGCGGCGGCTGCCGCTCGGCGAGCGGGAGACCGAGCACGCCCTGCGCCGCCTGGAACGACACGGACTCGCGGCCCAGTCCTCGGCCCGGCCCGGCCGCTGGGTGGCCGCACCGCCCGGGGTGGCGCTGGGCGCCCTGCTCACCCAGCACCGCCAGGAGCTGGAGAAGGCGGAGCTGGCCGCCGCGCTGCTCGCCGAGGAGTACCGGGCGGCCGGCTCCGAGCCCACGGCGCACGACCTGGTCGAGGTGGTCACCGGCGCCGCCGCCGTCGCGCAGCGCTTCCTCCAGCTCCAACTCGGGGCCGAAGAGGAGGTGTGCGCGCTGGTCACGGGCGACCCGATCGTCGTCTCCGCACTGGAGAACCACGCCGAGGACCAGGCGGTCGCCCGCGGCGTCCGCTACCGGGTGGTGCTGGAACGCGCCGTACTGGACCGGCCGAACGGCGTCGCGGAGCTGGCCACCGCGCTCAGCCGGGACGAACAGGTGCGGGTCGCCGAGACCGTACCGACCAAACTGGTCGTCGCTGACGGCACGCTCGCCATGGTGCCGCTCACCTGGCACACCCAGGAGCCCACCGCGCTGGTCGTGCACGCCAGCGGCCTGCTGGATCTGCTGTACGGGCTGTTCGAGTCGGTGTGGCGGGAGGCGCTGCCGCTGCGGCTCGGGGCGTCCGGCGTGACCGAGGAGGAACCGGACGGCCCCGACGCGATCGACCTGGAGGTGCTGTCGCTGCTCCTGGCCGGGCTGACCGACTCGAGCGTCGCCAAGCAACTCGACCTGGGGCTGCGGACCGTACAGCGCCGGGTGAGGCGGCTGATGGAGCTGACCGGGGTGAGCACCCGGCTGCAACTGGGCTGGCACGCCTACGAACGGGGCTGGGTGGCCCGGGACCGGCACCCCTGACGCGCCTACGGCGCGCCCTCCAGCGTGAGCAGCCGCACCTTCCGCTCCAGGCCGCCCGCGTAGCCGGTCAGCGAGCCGTCCGCGCCGATCACGCGGTGGCAGGGGCGCAGCACCAGGAGCGGGTTGGCGCCGATGGCTCCGCCGACGGCCCGAACGGCGGCGCGGGAAGCGCCGACACGGGCGGCGATCTCGCCGTACGTGGCGGTCGAGCCGTACGGAACCTCGTCGAGGGCGGCCCACACCCGCTCCCGGAAGGCGGTGCCGGAGCTGCGCAACGGCAGCCGGAACTCCTTGAGTTCACCGGCGAAGTAGGCCCGGAGCTGCTCCTGCGCCGCGCGGAAGGGCCCGGGGTCGTGCCGCCAGTCGGCCTGGACCTCACGACCGCCCTTCTGGCCGGGCACGGACAGGGAGGTCAGCGCGCCGGAGGAGTCGGCGGTCAGCAGCAGGGGGCCCAGCGGGCTGTCGAGGGTGGTCCAGTACGTCGTACTGGTGGGGTTCGTACCCGTGGGGGTGGTGTGCAGGTGCGTGGTCATGGGGTGGTCTCCAGCTCTTCGGCGGCACGCAGGTGCCGCAGGGCGTACGAGCGCCAGGGGCGCCAGCTTTCGGGGACGTCCGCGCCGGGCGGGGCCACGTCGGGGTCGCCCAGGGCCCGGGTGCGGATGACGGCGGCCGTGGCCGGGTCCAGGCCGGGCAGGGCGAGCAGCGCCCGGTGCGTGTCGTCGCGGTCGGCCCCCGGGTCCAGCCGCACCGTGCCGTCGGCGAGGGCGGTGGCCAGGGCGCCCAGGGGGCCGTCCGGCTCGGCCTCGGCGAGAACGGCCGGCTCGGGGAACAGGTGGGTCAGCGTGCCGGCGGGAGCGTCCAGTGCCTTGCCGTAGCGCCGTACCAGCTCCGCGGCGGCCGCCGGTCCCACCAGCGCCCGGACCGCCGTCTCCGGCGGGTCGGCCGAGCCCGGCGAGCGCAGGCCGGGCCGGGCGGCGACCAGCGGGGCCAGCCGCGGGTCCGCGCCGAGCCGCTCGTCGACGGCGTACGGGTCGGCGTCCAGGTCGAACAGCCGGCGCAGCCGCTGCACGGCCGTGGTCAGATCACGCGGGTCGGTCAGCCGGAGCCGGGCCTCCAGCCAGCCGCCGGGGTGCGCACCGGACCCGGACCGCGGCGCGCCGGAGCGCTCGTCCACGGCGGCGGTACCGGTGCCGTACGGCAGGCGCAGGGTGCGCCGGTAGGTACGCCGGCCGGGCGCCCCGCTGATCTCCTCGATGCCGGGCACGGCCTCGCGTTCCAGCAGGTCGAAGACCGGCCCGGTCGGGTAGGGGCCCCGGTGGGCGAGCCGCAGCGGGATCCCGGCGGTGGGCGCCGCGGGGCGGCGGCCCCGTGTCCTGTGGGCGGTGGCGCGCAGCTCGCTGGGGGTCGCGGCGTAGACGGCGCGCATCGTGTCGTTGAACTGCCGCACGCTGGCGAACCCGGCCGCGAACGCGATCTGCGTGACCGGCAGGTCCGTGGTCCGGAGCAGGACGTGCGCGCTGTGCGCCCGCTGGGCGCGGGCGAGCGCGACGGGCCCGGCGCCCAGCTCGGCGGTGAGCTGCCGGCGCACCTGCCGCTCGCTGTAGCCGAGCCGTGCGGCGAGCCCGGCGACGCCCTCCCGGTCGAGCACGCCGTCGCCGATCAGCCGCATGGCCCGCCCGACGGCGTCCGCCCGGACGTTCCAGTCGGCGGAGCCGGGCACCGCGTCCGGCCGGCAGCGCCGGCAGGCGCGGAAGCCCGCGCCCTGCGCGGCGGCGCCCGTGGCGTAGAACCGCACGTGGTGCCGTTTGGGGGTCACGGCCGGGCAGCTGGGACGGCAGTAGATCCCGGTCGTCTCGACGGCGAAGAAGAACTCCCCGTCGAAGCGGCCGTCCCGGCTGCGTACGGCCTCGTACCTGGTGTCCTCGTCCATCACGCCGTCCAGTGTCCGCCTCCGCGCGGGGGTCCCGCTGGCGGAAAACGGACACTGCGGCAGGCATGACGAACCTCAGGGCGAACTCAATGCCACCGCCCCCGCTTGGCCTCCATCGCCGCCCGGCCCTCGGCCCCCTTGCGCTTCCAGTCCCGTCGGATCTCCGCGCGCAGCCGCGCGTCGGTCTTGGCGACGATCCACTGGTTCTCGCGCAGGAGCTTGCGGTAGCTCTCCAGCCGCCGCTGGGGCAGCTCACCGGCGTCGACGGCGGCCAGCACCGCGCAGCCCGGCTCGCTGTCGTGGGCGCAGTCCTGGAACCGGCACCGCCCGGCCAGCTCCTCGATCTCGGAGAACACCTGCCCGACCCCGCTCTCGGCGTCCCACAGGCCCACTCCGCGCAGCCCCGGGGTGTCGATCAGGACACCGCCGCCGGGCAGCGCGAGCAGGTTGCGGGTGGTGGTCGTGTGCCGGCCCTTGCCGTCGACGTCCCGGGCGGCCTGAACGGTCATCACCTCCTCGCCGAGCAGCACGTTCGCGAGGGTGGACTTGCCCGCACCGGACGACCCGAGCAGTACGGACGTGCCCGAGGAGACGACGGCGAGGAGCACGTCGAGTCCGTCCCCGGTCAGGGCGCTGACCGGCAGCACCGGCACCCCGGGCGCGCTCGTCTCCACGTCCTGGACGAGATACCCGAGCCCCGTCGCGTCCGGCACGAGGTCGGCCTTGGTCAGCACGATCAGCGGCTGCGCGCCGGACTCCCAGGCCAGCGCCAGGTAGCGCTCGATACGGCCGAGGTCGAGTTCGACCGCGAGGGACACCGCGACGATCGCGTGGTCGACGTTGGCGGCGAGGATCTGGCCCTCGGACCGCTTGGAGGAGGTGGAGCGGACGAAGGCGGTGCGGCGTGGCAGCGTCGTCCGCACGTAGCGCGGGTTGCCGCCGGGCTCGACGGCGACCCAGTCGCCGGTGCACACCACCCGCATCGGGTCGTGCGGGGTGACGAACGCGGTGTCGGCACGCAGCACACCGCCGGCGGTGACGACGTCGCACTGCCCCCGGTCGACGCGGATCACCCGGCCCGGCAGCAGGCCTTCGGCGGTGTACGGGGTGAAGAGCGACTCCCAGCCCTCGTCCCAGCCGTAGGGGGCGAGAGGGTGCGGCGAAACGGAAGAGGGAAGGGACGGAACGGAAGAAGCGGAAGGAACGGAAGAAGCGGAGGAACGCAAGGGGAGACCCTTCACGAGGGCGGCCCCGACGGCCCGCGCGGATGTGCGCGGGCGTGGCAGGAGGTCTCAGCCGGTGGCCGCGGAGGTGGAGTGGATGATCCTGGGATTGCGGGCAGCGCCCATCACCGAGACAGCCATGGGTCACACCTCCTCTTCCTCACGAGAACTCACGTCGCGAACTCACGTCGCGCGCCTCACAGTAGGCGAGCGCGGTGAGACGCCGCCACCGGTTTTCCGCACCGACGCCGCCTCCAGACACTCAGGCCGACCGGAGACTCCGGGAGGGCTCAGGGACTGAGGTCGATGATCCGTACGGGCTGACCCTTCCAGACTTCTGGGGCGGTGGTGGCGATCACCGCGCCGCTCGGCCGCTCCGCGGTCGGCTCGGCGGCGTGTCGCGCGTGAGCGGGGGCCCAGGACATGTCGCGCGCCACGGCAAGCACGGCAGGCAGATCCAGGTCGAGCACCGTGATACCGGGGAGCGCGGCGAGGTGCTCCGCGGTGCCCGGCCGCACGCGGTCCGCCGAGACCAGGGCGCATGCCGGGGCGTACAGGAACCAGCCCGCCTCGGCATGTGCGCGATGGATCAGCCGGCAAGCGAGTACGTTGCCCTTCCCTGCCGCGACCATCACCGTGTCGTCCAGGACGATGTGCAGAAGCTCGGTCACCTGGCCCCCGCCTCGCCCAGCCGCCGGTCCAACTCCGCGTCGAGAGCCACCTGTTCGCTCACGCTCGGGTCGTAGCCGTTCCACTCCCGCAGGGCGGCGCGAGCCTGCTCAGCCCGCTCTGCGCGCTCCTCGGAGGTGAGCAGCGTTTCGGCGAGATGCCGTGTTGTTCGATGCCGATGAGTGCCTTGTCGACGAGGCCCGGAGGTACGGGACGTGGGCGGTCTGGCTGGGGGTGCCACACCACGGCCGGGGCAGCCGATTCGACACGACAATGCTCGACCAGGCCGACCTGCTCAGCAGCGCCAGGGCGAGCGCGAACCTGCCGAGTTTGGGTGCTCTGCCATGCGGCGGACGGTCGCTCGGACGTTCTTCAGCGGCCGTCGCACGGGTCGTTGTCCGCAGACACCGGCTTGGTGTCTGCCGCCAGGCAGGAGGAATACACCCGCGGCGGCGTGGGCCGCGGCTTCGATTCCGACGTGGCGCCCACGGCAATGACTGCCCCGGCACAGACGAAGGTCAGCCCCGCCATCGCGGCAAGCCGGATACCCCGGCTCACTGATCGCCACGGAAGTGGTCACGGAGATCGTCACGGCAGTCGTCCTCGGTGCCGACCTGGAGTCGCGACAAGGCCACCACTCCGTCTCCCATGCCTTCCTGCTTGGCCTTGGCCAGCCGCGCATCGATGTCCGCGATGCGCTCGGCGCACTCGGCACTGACGGACTTCTCGGGCTGCGGGTCCGGTGCCGAGGAGGCGTTCAGTTCGGCGGTGGCGGCGAGGCCGGCCGCGCACAGCACCGCCCACGCGGCACCCCACGAGCGGCGGCTCATCCGTATCGGCTTGGGCATCCAGGCATCTTACGAGCACCGCGGCGGGCTGTCGCCGAAGCGGGACTTCCTCGTCGACGAGACCAACGACGGAGCCGGCCGGCGTCGCCGACGAGGGCGGCGGTGTCTGCCCGATCGCGCGTCGACTTCGGCCGGCAGGACATCTTCGACCGGCAGCCCGCGCCCCTGCCGGGCTTCGTGCTGGACGAGTCGGTGCTGCGACACCGGGACGGAGGAAGGCGGCTACTGCGCGGAGAGTTGGAACCCCTGCTGCTGATCGGCCAGAAGCCGAACGTCGAGATCCAAGGTCACCGCCGGGCCCGGTCCTCACGGTGGCGCGTGAGGACTGGGCCGCGTTCTCGGCGGGCCTTGTCGGAGGGGTGACCCCGCCGCGTCGTCATCCGATGCGTTCCCAGCCGCGGCGGGGCGGTCTCGTGCCGAGGCGGGGATCGCGGCTGCGGTAGACGATGTAGGGGCGGGTGAGATAGCCGACCGGCGCGGTGAGCATGTGGACCAGCCGCGTGAAGGGCCAGGCCGCGAAGAGCAGCAGGGCGCTGAGGGCGTGCAGTTGGAACAGCAGCGGCGCGCCGCTCATCAGGTCCGGGCGCGGTTGCAGGGCGAAGACGGACCGGAACCAGACGGAGATGGTCCGCCGGTAGTCGTAGCCTCCGCCGACCACGTTGGCGGCGACGGTGGCGGACAGGCCGAGCAGGATGGTGTATCAGACCATGGGCAGGGTGCGGTACTCCGGGTGCAGCGGCAGCGCCACCCGGTAGGTGTTGATCAGGGCGTGCACCGGGGAGCGGCGGGCGGCGCGTAGTCCGGGCTGACCGCGACGACCTTCTGGCCCCGGTAGCGGGCCTCGGTCATCCAGTGCGCGTCCGGGGTCCGGGTCACCGGCAGGTTGGAGCCCCACATGATCAGGTAGCCGGCGTCCCACCAGTCCCCCGACTCCGGTACGTCCGTCTGGTCGCCGAAGACCTGCGGCGAGGCGACCGGCAGGTCCGCGTACCAGTCGTAGAAGGACAGCATCACGCCGCCGAGCAGCGAGTAGAAGCGGGCGCCTGCCGCGTGCGAGACCATCGACATCGCCGGGATCGGCGAGAACCCGGCCAGCCGGTCGGGCCCGTACGCCTCGATGGTGTGCACATGCGCGGCGGCGGCCAGCTCCACCGCCTCCGCCCAGCTCGTCCGCACCAGGCCGCCCCTGCCGCGCACGGCCTTGTACCGGCGGGCCCGCCCGGGGTCGGAGACGATGTCCGCCCAGGCCGCGACCGGGTCGCCGAGCCGGGCCTTCGCCTCCCGGTACATCTGGAGCAGCACACCCCGCACGTACGGGTAGCGGACGCGGGTCGGCGAGTACGTGTACCAGGAGAACGCCGCGCCGCGCGGGCAGCCGCGGGGCTCGTACTCGGGGCGGTCGGGACCGACCGAGGGATAGTCGGTCTGCTGGGCCTCCCAGGTGATGATGCCGTCCTTGACGTACACCTTCCACGAGCAGGACCCGGTGCAGTTCACGCCGTGGGTGGAGCGCACCACCTTGTCGTGCGACCAGCGGTCCCGGTAGAAGTCGTCCGCCTGGCGGCCGCCGGTCCTGTGCAGGGTGCGCAGGTCCGGGGAGACCTCCGCCCGGGTGAAGAACCGGCGCGAGCGCACCAGTGCCTGCGTCAGTTCACCGTCCAGGCCCGGCTGTGGGGTTCCGCGTCTGCGCTTCGACGCCGGATCGGTCTCCTTGGCCACCGCGCCGCTCCCTTCCGGGTCCCGCCCGTTGGTCGCTCGCTTCCCTGGCGGGTCCGTGCGGCACGTCCGCACAGCGCGCACGGCACGGTCGGCACCCGCGCACCAAAGGATTCCACCGACCGGGCCGGCGCGCCCCCTGAAGTTGCCGGGTGCTGAGGCGCGGGGTGCTGAGGCCTCGGGTGCTCAGGTGACGCACGGGACCCGGCGGAAGATGTGGGCCAACAGGCCCTAACGCCGGGCCGGGTGCGCGGCGACCATGGAAGGGTGTCCGACAACGATGGCTTTCGCTCGATGGACCGGCAGGAGTGCCTGCGCCTGATGGCCGAGGTACCGGTGGGCCGTGTCGTCTACACCCGGCAGGCGCTGCCCGCGGTGCTCCCCGTCAACTTCGCCCTGGCGGCGGACGCCTCCGTGCTGCTGCGCACCTCCGCGGGATCGGACCTCGTGCGCGCCGTCGACGGGGTCGTGGTGGCCTTCGAGGCCGACGCGTTCGACGCGGAGAGCCGCTCGGGCTGGAGTGTCGTCGTCACCGGGCGGGCGACCGTGGTGACCGATCCGGTCGAGCACGAGCGCCTCATGCGGACCGGACCGCGTTCCTGGATGCCGATCGAGGAGGACGTCTTCATCCGCATCGAGGCCACGATGGTCACCGGTCGGGAACTCACGGATCTGCACGTCGCCAGTTGAGGACGTCGCCGGTCGACGTCGCCGGGGGCAGTGGCCGGGCCGGCCCTCAGCCGGTTCGGCCCGTGGTGTCCGCCGGCGTCTCGTCGGCGTCGGTCACCCGGGTGGCCGCGCGCGGGGTGCGGCCGCCGTCCGGGCCGTAGCCGAAGCGGATCAGCAGGTGGGGGCGGCAGCGGAGCCTCGGGGCTGCCATCGTCGCCCGCAGGTCGGGCCACTCCATCGCCTGGTGCAGCATCGAGGTGCGCACCCCGTACCGGGTGGCCACCAGCAGGGCCCGCTCCATCGCCTGCCCCGCGCGCAGCCAGTCCTCCCGCCGGTCGTGCGCGGTCCACAACAGTGCCACCTGAGCGTGCCGTTCGAAACGCAGGGCGGGCGGGCGCAGCCCGGGCAGCGGGCCGGTGAAGTCCCGCATGGGCATCCGGCCGGCCCTGTCCCGCGGGCCCAGCGAGGTGAGCGGAATGCCGTGCGGGAGGCTCATGTCCGGCGCGTTGACCCAGGCCCTGGTCTCGGCGGTACGGGCCGGGTCAGCAGCGTTGCGTGCCTCGGCCTGCGCGGTCAGGCTCAGCAGGTGCCGGGTGCCGGCGAAGTCGGGGACGTCCAGGTGCGCCCCCTCGATCCGCGCCGCCTTGACCATCTCCAGCACGATGTGCTCCGGAACCGGCCGCCCGGTGAAGGGCATCCGGCTGGTGTGCCGGCGCGCGACCGCGTCGTACAGGCAGCGGTACGACGGCTGTGCGTCCGGCGCCGCCACGAACAGCCGGACGGTGGCCAGCAGGTCGGGGTCGCGCGGGTCGGGCAGGAGGGTCACGACGGGGTCCCAGCCGAGGTGTGCCGCGGCGACCCGGAGGTTGAAGACGGCCGCGCCCACGGAGAGGTGCTGGGCGCGCTGCCGCGGATCGGTCAGCGGCAGGGCCCGTGACGCGGCGCGGACGTGGATGGACCGGGTGTCGGCGTCCATGCCGAACCGCCAGGGCTGGGTGTTGTGGATCGACGGAGCCGCCACGGCCGAGTACAGCAGGCTCTCCAGGGTGGTCGCGTCGACTACCGGTGTCCGCATGACGGCTCCTCCATGGGCTCCCTTGTCGCTTCCCCGTCCACCCTCCTTCGCCGCCGTGCGGGGCGGAAGGGCTCAGCGGTCCCTCGGGAGGGCCGCAGGTCCCGACCGGGGCCGCGGCCGCCGGCCCGGGCCGGACGGCTCTGGTGCCGCGGCGGCCCGTGTGGTGTCATGAGAGTGACGGGAAGGACCGGAAGACGCGGAGAAGCGGCGCGAGCCGCGCACCGCGCAATCAGGATCCGCGAGAAGCGGGTTGTCCTTCCCGTCCATGCGTGTCCGTACGGACCGCAGGACGGCAGGACGGGCGAGACGCGCAGGACGCGAGGACCCTCAGGACCCGTGGGCCCCTCAGGACGAGACCGCGACCCGTGCGGCCCCCAGGGCCCTCGGTCGCGCTCGGCGGGCGGCCCCGCGCTCACCGCCGTCCCGCGCTCACCGCCCCGCGGGGGTGATACGGCGTCCCGTCAGCCGAGCCGGGCGGATGCGCACCCACAGGGTTCGCGGCCCGCCCGCCCAGGGGTCGGAGCGGACCCGTGCCTCCAGCCGGCGCACCGTTTCGGCGTCCGTGACCGCCTCGGCGCGGCCGACCGCCAGCACGCTCCAGCCCCGGCTCATCGTCTCGTCGACGTGGTCCACCTCGAAGGCCACCTCCTGGCCGACGGCCTCGGCGGGGGCCGCGTCGGGCGCGGTGCGGAAGACGACGGCCTCGTCCACCACGTCGTAGTTGACCGGGAGGACGGCTGGCCCGTCCGGGCCGGTCAGCGCGACGCGCCCCACTCCGTGCGTGGACAGCAGCGCCCGGCACTCGTCCGGTCCGAGGTCGGTCAGCCGGGGGTGGAGCAGCGCGTGTCCCTGCCCGGGTGGCAGGTCCTGGTCGCCGCCGGTCAGCGTGATCAGTGTGGTGCCCAGCGCGTCGGCCAGCCGCAGGACGGTCCCCATCCCCGGCGAGGACGGGCGCTGCTCGAGATAGGCGAGGTACTGCGGGGACATCCGGGCCCGGCCCGCCGTCTCCTCCAGGCTCAGTCCCCGCTCCCTGCGGGCGGCCGCCAGCCGCCTGCCGAAGTCCCCGGGCCGGGCCGACCCGGCGCCGGAGGGTCGCGCGGGGGTCTGGCCGCCGGCCGCGGCTCCCTCGTCCTCCGCCCCGGGGTGCCGGACGTGGGTGTCCGGCCCGGGGAACACCAGCGTGACCTCGCCGGTGTCGGACCAGCGCACGTCGTACGGCGGGGTGCCGTCCTCGTGGTGCAGGCCGACGATCTCACCGTCGCGCCGGATGTCTCCGGTGACCGGGCTTTCGACGACCAGCCGGTCGCCCAGCTCAGCGTGCATGGCCATCCCTCCCTCGGGCAAGGGGGTCCGCCCTCCAGGATCGCCCGTCCCCGCCGCCCGCACCAACGGGGACCGAGGTCCCTCGCGGCAGGGACGAACGGCGCCGTCTTCCTGCGCGTTGGGCCCAAGCCCGCGCGGGCGCGCCGCCGCCACCGTGGACAGTGCGGGCCCACGGGCGAACCGTGGACCGGCGCACCCGAACCGGTCGAGCGGACCGAAGGGAGAGACGTCATGCGACACCGTACGGTGGAGGACCTCATGACCCGCGGAGTCGTCCGGGTCCGCCGGGACACCCCGTTCAAGCAGGTCGCCAAGGTGCTGACCGACAACGAGGTGACGGCCGTGCCCGTGGTCGACGCGCTGGACCGTCCCGTCGGGGTGGTCTCCGAGGCGGACCTGCTGCGCACGGTCGCAGGCCGCCCGGACCCGGCCGGCCTGCTGCCCGGCTCGCGGGCGGAGGGCGCGGAGCACGGCGGGTCCGGCGCCGGCACCGCCGAGGACCTGATGACGGCGCCCGCGGTGTGCGCGCCCCGAGTGGACCGTCGTGGAGGCCGCGCGGCTGATGGACGCGCGCCGGGTCAAGCGGCTGCCCGTGGTCGACGAGGGCGGCACCCTCCTGGGCATCGTCAGCCGCGGCGACCTGCTGCGGGTCTTCCTCCGCCGGGACGAGGCCGTCTTCGACGAGATCACCCAGGACGTGCTCGCGCGGACCCTGGGGCTGACCCCGGCGGACGTGACGGTCGCGGTGTCCGACGGGCGGGTCTCACTGAAGGGGACCGTGCAGGCCAGGAGCCTCATCCCGGTGATCGAGCGCCTGTGCGGCGGGGTCGACGGCGTGGTGTCGGTGAGCTCCGACGTCGTCTACCGGCACGACGACACCGGCACACGCGCCGACCGCGCCTGAGGCACCGGCGCGGGAGTCACCGGTACCGCCAGCGCCCTTACCGGCGCCCGACGGTCAGGGGGTCTGCCCGCGCTGCCGGTCCTTGGCCTGGGTGGCGATGACGGCGGCCTGGATGCGCCGCTCCACGCCGAGCTTGGCGAGCAGCCGGGAGATGTGGTTCTTCACCGTCTTCTCGGCCAGGTAGAGGCGCTGGCCGATCTGGCGGTTGGTCAGGCCCTCGCCGATCAGGGCGAGGATCTCCCGTTCGCGGTCGGTCAGGCCGGGCAGCGCGTCCGGCTCCTCCTGAGGCTGCTGCCCGCCGCGCAGCCGGGCCATGAGCTTCGTGGTGGCGCTGGGGTCGAGCAGCGACTGGCCGCGCGCGACGGTACGCACCGCCGAGACCAGGTCCGAGCCCCGGATCTGCTTCAGCACGTAGCCGGAGGCGCCCGCCATGATCGAGTCCAGCAGTGCCTCCTCGTCGTCGAACGAGGTCAGCATCAAACAGGCCAGGTCCGGCAGGCGGGAGCGCAGCTCGCGGCAGACGGTCACGCCGTCGCCGTCCGGCAGCCGGACGTCGAGCACCGCCACGTCCGGACGCAGGGCGGGGACCCGCACCAGGGCCTGGTCGGCGGTGGCGGCCTCGCCCACCACCGTGATGTCCGGTTCGTCGTTCAGCAGGTCGTGCACCCCGCGCCGCACCACTTCGTGGTCGTCGAGGAGGAAGACCCGGATCGGGGTGTCGGGTCCGGCCTGCTCGCGGTCCGCCATCGGTCGCTCCTTGTGGTGTGTCGGCGTGTGGTGTGTCGGCGTGATGCGCCGGCCTGTCTCCAGGATCCTTCACCGAACCGGGTGCCCGGACCAGGGCCGATCGGCCCTGGTCCGCGCACGCCGGGGATGGGATCCTGCCCGCCGCCCGGCACACCGGGGGACACGTCCCGGTCAGCCGTCCCAGGACCAGTCCGCCACCTCGGGCAGGTCCACGCCGTGCTCGCGGATCCAGGCGTGGTGACGCAGCCGGGTGTCCTCCATGCGCTGGCGGACGGCCGCGGCGCGCACCGCGAGGCCGGGGACGCGGTCGATGACGTCCATGACCAGGCGGTAGCGGTCCAGGTCGTTGCTCACCACCATGTCGAACGGCGTCGTCGTGGTGCCGATCTCCTTGTAGCCGCGCACATGCAGGTGGGAGTGGCCGGCCCGCCGGTAGGCCAGGCGGTGGATCAGCCACGGGTAGCCGTGGTAGGCGAAGATCACCGGCTTGTCCCGGGTGAACAGCCCGTCGTACTCGAAGTCGGTCATGCCGTGCGGGTGCTCCTCGCTGGGCAGCAGCCGGGCGATGTCCACGACGTTGACCACGCGCACGGCCAGGTCGGGCAGGTGCCGGCGCAGCAGCTGGGCGGCGGCCAGCACCTCCTGGGTCGGCACGTCGCCCGCGCAGGCCAGCACGACGTCCGGTTCCCGGATGCCGTCCTCGGTGCCGGCCCACTCCCAGATGCCGGCGCCGCGCGCGCAGTGCACCGTGGCCTCCTCCATGGAAAGCCAGTCGAAGCAGGGCTGCTTGCCGGCCACGATCACGTTGACGTAGTCGCGGCTGCGCAGGGCGTGGTCGGCCACGGACAGCAGGGTGTTGGCGTCCGGCGGGAAGTAGACCCGGACCGCTTCGGGGCTCTTGTTGAGGATGTGGTCGACGAAGCCGGGGTCCTGGTGGGAGAAGCCGTTGTGGTCCTGGCGCCACACGTGCGAGGTCAGCAGGTAGTTGAAGGAGGCGATGGGGGCCCGCCAGGGCAGCCGGCGGGTGACGCGCAGCCATTTGATGTGCTGGTTGACCATCGAGTCGACGATGTGCACGAAGGCCTCGTAGCAGGAGAACAGTCCGTTCCGGCCGGTGAGGAGGTAGCCCTCCAGCCAGCCCTGGCAGGTGTGTTCGGACAGGATCTCCATCACCCGGCCGTGCGGGTCGAGGTGCTCGTCCACCGGCAGGGTCAGCGCCTGCCACGCCTTGCCGCTGGCGCCGTAGACGGCCTGGAGGCGGTTGGAGGCGGTCTCGTCGGGGCCGACGAGCCGGAAGTCGCGCCGGTCCGCGGTGGCGGCCATGACATCTTCGAGCAGGTCGCCGAGGACGCGGGTGGGCTCGTGCAGGGTCGCGCCGGGCTTGTCGACCTCGGCGGCGTACTTCTCCAGCGGGGGCAGGGGCAGTTCGCGCAGCAGGAGTCCGCCGTTGGCGTGCGGGGTGGCGCCGAGCCGGCGGCTGCCGTGCGGGACACAGGCCAGGACGGCGGGGCGCGGGGCACCGTGCTCGTCGAACAGCTCCTCGGGGCGGTACGAGCGCAGCCACTGCTCCAGCTGCCGCAGGTGCTCGGGGTTGTCCCGGACACCGGCCAGCGGGACCTGGTGGGAGCGCCAGGTGCCCTCCACGGGCAGCCCGTCGACCTCGGCGGGTCCGGTCCAGCCCTTGGGGGTGCGCAGCACGATCACGGGCCAGCGGGGCCGCTCGGTGGCGCCGTCGACGCGGGCGGCGCGCTGGAAGGCGGCGATGCGGTCGAGCGCGGTGTCCATGGCCGCGGCCATGGCGCGGTGCACGAGGGCCGGGTCGTCGCCGGTGACGTGGATCGGGTCGTGGCCGTAGCCCCTGAGCAGGTCGTCGAGTTCCGCCTCGGGGAGGCGGGCCAGGACGGTCGGGTTGGCGATCTTGTAGCCGTTGAGGTGCAGGATCGGCAGGACCGCCCCGTCGTGGACGGGGTCGAGGAACTTGTTGGAGTGCCAGGACGCGGCCAGCGGGCCGGTCTCCGCCTCGCCGTCGCCGATCACGCAGGCGACGACCAGGTCCGGGTTGTCGAGCGCGGCGCCGTAGGCGTGGGACAGGGAGTAGCCGAGCTCGCCGCCCTCGTGGATGGAGCCGGGCGTCTCGGGGGCGACGTGGCTGGGCACCCCGCCGGGGAAGGAGAACTGCTTGAACAGCCGCGCCATGCCGGACGTGTCCCGGGTGATGTCCGGATAGGTCTCGGTGTACGAGCCTTCCAGCCAGGAGTTGGCCAGCACGGCGGGCCCGCCGTGGCCGGGGCCCCAGACGCACAGGGCGTTCAGGTCGCGGGCCCTGATGACGCGGTTGAGGTGGGTGTGGACCAGGTTGAGGCCGGGCGAGGTGCCCCAGTGGCCGAGCAGGCGTGGCTTGATGTGTTCCGGGCGCAGCGGTTCGGCCAGCAGCGGGTTGCCCATGAGGTAGATCTGGCCGACGGAGAGGTAGTTCGCGGCGCGCCAGTGGGCGTCCAGCGTCGCGAGCTCCTCGTCCGTGAGCCCGGCGGCTGCCTGCTGCGTCTCGACGGACATCGGGGTTCCTTCCGGGTCGGGACCGCGGTCGGGGGTACCGCGTGCGGGTCGGGGGTACCGCGTGTGGGCGGCACACCCTCCCACCCTCCATGTCCCGCGCGGGTACCCGACAGGGCCGTTCGGGTCACTCCTCGGGCCGGGCCCCGTCCGCGGCCCGGGATCGGGCGGCCCGGCAGGAGCCCGGGATCGGGCGGCCCGTGGCTCCGGGGTCAGACCGCCGCGCAGCTGTGGCCGTTGAGCGTGAAGTCGTACGGCGTGGAGTTGTGGCCGTGCCAGGTGCCGAGGAAGCCGAAGGAGAGGGTGCCGTCCGCGGGGACGGACTTGTTGTAGTCGGTGGCGGTGACGGTGACGCGGGAGCCGTTCTGGGTGACGGTCGCGTCCCACGTCTGGCCGATCTGCTGCCCGTCGGGGAAGGACCAGGCGAGGCTCCAGGTGTCCAGGGAGCGGGCGGTGGTGACGGTGACCTTGACCTGGAAGCCGTCGGTCCACTGGTTCGTCAGGTCGTACTGGACCCGGCAGACGCCCGTCCCGGCGCTCCCCTGCCCGTCCGTCCCCTGCCCGCCGGTTCCCGGGCCGCCCGTCCCGGGCCCGTCCGTCCCCGCCTCCGGCGCGTCGCCGCCGTCGGCGGTGGCCGAGGCGGTGCCCTGCGGTTCGGGGTCGGGGTTCGTGCGGCCGGACCGGGTCGCCGCGCCGCTCGCGGACGACTCGTGGGCCGCGGACACCGAGGCCGGGACGGGGGCGGACGGCAGGGACTCGGCGACCGGCGGGGCGGCCGGGTCGTCGGCCTGGCGGCCGTCGGCGACCGGCTGGTTGCCGGCCTCACCGCGCGTGGTGTCGTTCGCGGAGCCGCCGAACGGCATCATCGACACGGCCAGCGCCAGCCCGGACAGGGCGACCGCCGTGACGAGCAGGCCGCCGCGCACGACCCGCGCCCTCGCGGCACCCTCCTGCGGCTCCCCGCCACCGGTGTCCGCCGCCGCGGAGCGGCGGGCGCCGAGCCGGACCTCGGCGGCCCGGCGGCGGCGCTCCAGGTAGGCCGGGCCGCCCCAGCCGATGACACCGCCGGCCAGCGCGGCGGGCAGTCCGCCCCGGTGCGGCCGCAGGCAGGCGGCGGCCTGCGCGCACCCCTCGCAGGTGGCGAGGTGCCGGGAGAGGTCGTCGGGGGTCTCGGCGGCGGACCCGGGGCGGGTGACCGCGTCCAGCAGCCCGGCGTAGCGGCGGCACTCCGTGTCCATCGGGGTGTCGAGGTGGTTGCGGCGGCAGCGGTCCCGGAACAGGCTCCGCACCTGGTCGAGTTCCTCGGACACCCGCGCGGGGTCAAGGCCCAGGCGGCGGGCCACCACGGTCGACGGCAGCGCCTCCACCTCGGCCAGCCACAGCAGCGCGGCGTCCGGTTCCTGGAGGTCCCGCAGGGCGCGCAGGGCGAGCGGGCGGCGCGGCGGCGGGCCGGTCCAGCGGGCGGCCTGGTCGGAGTTGAGCCACAGGCGCAGGTCCGGGTCGAGCCGGTCGCCGAGACCGTCGGCCTCCCAGGACGCGGCGGTGGCGCGCACCGCGGTCAGCGTCAGCGGGATCGAGGGCAGCCGGGGCGTGCGGCGGCCCCGGGACGCACCGGCCTCGGCGGCCCGGACCTCGCGCAGGCCCGCCGCGAACGCCTCCGTGGCCAGTCGCCCGGCCGCGCCGGAGCCGGCCGTGCACAGGTCGGCGTAGGAGAGCACGGCGTCCCAGCACTCGGCGAACAGCGCGGCCTCGATGGCGTCCTTGGGGCTCGGCAGGTCGGGCATGGTTCTCCTGCATCCACGGGCGAGGACAACTCTCTGCATTCAGGGAGGAGTTGGGGGGAACCTCGCGGCAGGGCAAGAGCTTTTCACGGCTTTGACACAACTGACAAGCCACACATCCGATTGCCGTGACGGATCCCGCGGTACTCAACTCCGCTCCGTAGTACGGACCGAAGCCCCCAATCGACTCACGGGACCCGAAAACGCACCGCGAGATCCTACCGCGCCGCCCCGCCCTCCCCTGACTCCGCGCCCGCCCCCGACTCCGCGGCCTCCCGCGGGGTCTCGTCCGCCGCCGGCAGGCTGTCCATGAAGGAGCTGACCGAGAACACTGCGTGGCCGGGGCCTGCCGGGCCGTAGCCGGGGGGCGAGGAGAGGCCGAAGTCGTCCATCGTGGCGCGGTAGGCCTCGAGGAGCCGGATGTGGTACTCCAGCGGCGCGCCCTGCGGATTGGCCTTGCCCAGCGGGGTGGTGGGCTCCGGGCACCAGGTGGTGAAGCGGGGCGTGATGCCGTGCGACATGAAGAAGCGCAGGCCCTCGGTGGTGGACGCGATGGCCTCGTCGACGGTGGTGAAGCCGAAGGGCTCGGCCATCTCCACGCCCGCCACGAAGTTGGGGATCACGTTGCGCGCGCCGAACACCTCGGCGGAGTCCAGGATGCGGCGGTGCCACTCGTCACGGCCGACGTAGCGCTCCTTGCCCGGGCAGTACAGCTCGAACAGACGGCGGTCCCACACCTCGAAGTTGGGGTGGTAGATCTGCACGCCGTAGTCCTTGAACCGCTGCACGTCCGGCTTCGGCAGCGCCTGCGCGACGACCTTGCCGATCCAGCGGCCCGGGAAGCGCTCCTCGATGGCCTTGGCGTAGTGGCCGTAGAAGTCGGCCTCGTCGCGGCCCGCCACCTTGGAGGTCACGGCGCCACCGGTGAGGGTGTAGGCGGTGGACGCCTTCTGGGTGTCGTAACGGTCGATGATCTCCAGCGCCTCCAGGACCTCGTCCACGTCCTTGACGCCGGTGTAGGGCCGGCCGGCCGCCTTGTGCTGGCGCCAGTTGTGGTTGATGTCGCAGTACTGGCACTCCTCCTTGGCGCCGAAGTACTGGCAGACCCGGAAGACGGTGAGGTAGATCAGGTAGCCCCACTGGATGGTCGGGGCGACCTCCATCACGGACTTCCCGTTGGACAGCGTGTGCCGGTAGTACTCGGGCATGGGCGGCACACCGACGTCGGCGATCCGCTTCCCGTCGAGGTAGAGGCCGAGCAGCCCCTCGGCGTCGGCGGCCACACGATAGGGCGAGGCAGGGTTCACCCGAACGGAGACGACGGTCCGCCGCAGGTCGTACGGTCCGCCGGTGAGGATGATCTCCTCCGGCGGCCGCCGCAGCGCGGCCTCCCCCAGTTCGGGCAGGGTGCCGTGGTCGAAGGAGAAGATGAAGTACGACTTCGGCTTGACCTCACCGTTCTCGTTGTCACTGAGCGCGGACGGGTCGAAGGCCACACCGCCCCGGAGCAGGTCCTCCTTGAAGACGGCCTCCCGCGGCACGTGCGGGAAGCGCTCCATCAGATCCTCGACCAGCTCGGTACGGCTGCCCATCCCGTTGACTCCTCCCGACTCGCGTGTACGACTCCTCACGGTATGCCCACGCTCACGTGCGGGTGGTGCCGGGTCCCCTCGCGGCGCGCGATGTGAGCCGGCGGCGTGATGTCCGGCGCCAGCGCCGGGTCGGGCACGGGCGCGCCCCAGAAGGCGGCCAACGGCAGCACTCCTGCCCACAGTCCCGACTCCGCGTCCGGCCCGTCACCGTCGTCGGGCGCACCGGTGCGGATCTTGACCGAGGCCTCCTCGAGGGAGAGCGCGAGGAGCGTGGTGGCCGCGAGCTCCTTACGGTTGGGCCGACGGGCGTACTCCCACTGTCCCGGCGCCGACTGCTCGGTGAGTCGGCGCAGCCCCTCCAGTTTCTCCTCCGGGTCGGTGACCTCGCGGGCCTCGCCGTGGATCATCGCGCTGCGGTAGTTCACACCGTGCTCGAAGGCCGAGCGGGCGAGGACCAGCCCGTCGACGTGCGTGACGGTGACACAGGCGGGGGCGCCGCCGGCGAGGCTGCGGCTGGCGACGGAGCCGTGCACGTAGAGCCGCCGGTCGTCCCGCCCGTACACGGTCGGCACGACCAGGGGCCGCCCCTCCACCACGACCCCGAGGTGGCAGACGAAACCGGCGTCGAGTATCGCGTCCAGGTCGGCGCGAGCCAGGCTGCCCTGCTCGCGCAGGCGGCGATGGCGGGTCAGCTCGGTCTGAGGCAGGTCCGCGGGCAGGGGTGAGTGAGTCATACCCCGAGAATTTACTGATATCGCAGCCTGGCGGCCACACTTTCACGCAAACCGAACCGAACGAGAGGTCGCGCAACTGAATCCGCACCCCCATGGGTCGTCAGGTAAGTTCCCCGGTGAAGCGCGTGCGCCGTGTGACGCCATGGGGAGGGACGACGGATGACCAGGACCGTGACCAACTGGGCGGGCAACATCACCTACACCGCCAAGGAGGTGGTCCGGCCGGGTTCCGTGGCGGCGCTGCGGACGCTGGTGGCCGACAGCACGCGGGTGCGGGTGCTGGGCAGCGGGCACTCCTTCAACGAGATCGCCGACCCGGGCGCCGGGGGCACACTGCTCTCCCTGGACGCGCTGCCCGTCGAGGCGGACGTCGACACCGCCGCCCGCACGGTCCGGGTGGGCGGCGGCGTCCGGTACGCGGAACTGGCCCGCCGGGTGCACGTGCACGGCCTCGCCCTGCCCAACATGGCCTCCCTACCGCACATCTCGGTGGCCGGCTCGGTGGCGACCGGCACCCACGGCTCCGGCGTGGGCAACGGTCCGCTGGCCGCCCCCGTACGGGAGGTGGAGATCGTCACCGCGGACGGCTCGACGGTCGTCATCGGCCGGGGCGATGCGCGGTTCGGCGGTGCCGTCACCTCCCTCGGCGCGCTCGGCGTCGTCACCGCGCTCACCCTGGACCTGGAGCCGGCCTACGAGGTCGAGCAGCACCTGTTCACCGAACTCCCCCTGAAGGGGCTGGACTTCGAGACGGTGGCGGCCGCCGCCTACAGCGTCAGCCTGTTCACCGACTGGCGCGACCCCGGCTTCCGCCAGGTGTGGCTCAAGCGGCGCACCGACCAGCCGCTGCCCGCGTTCCCGTGGGCGGTGCCCGCCAAGGTGGCGCTGCACCCGGTACCGGGGATGCCGGCGGAGAACTGCACCGAGCAGTTCGGCGTGCCCGGACCCTGGCACGAGCGGCTGCCGCACTTCCGGGCGGAGTTCACCCCGAGCAGCGGCGCCGAGCTCCAGTCCGAGTACCTGCTGCCGCGCCGGTACGCCCTCGACGCCCTGCACGCGCTCGACGGGATCCGGGACACGGTCGCCCCGGTGCTCCAGACCTGCGAGATCCGTACCGTGGCCGCCGACGAGCAGTGGCTGAGCCCCTCCTACGGCCGGGACACCGTCGCCGCGCACTTCACCTGGATCGAGGACACGGCCGCCGTGCTGCCGGTGGTGCGCCGCCTCGAGGAGGCGCTGGCGGACCTCGACCCCCGCCCGCACTGGGGCAAGGTGTTCACGACCCCGTCGGCCGTCCTGCGCGACCGCTACCCGCGCCTGGACGACTTCCGCGCCCTGGCCCGCGAGCTGGACCCGACCGGCAAGTTCACGAACGCCTTCCTCGCGGACCTCCTGGCTCCCTGACCCGCACCTCCGCCCACACCACCTTGTAGGCGCGGCCCGCCGGTTGCTCCACGCCCCACCGCTCGGACACGGCGGCTACCAGCTGGAGCCCACGCCCGCCCTCCCCGTCCGGCTCCCGCAGCACCGGGAGCCGTTCGGTCCGCGCGTCGGCCACCTCCACGCGGACGGCCGCGCCCTCCCACAGCAGCCGGACACGGAAGTCCCGCCCGGGGACGCGGCCGTGCCGCACGGCGTTGGCGGCGAGTTCGGCGACCACCAGGGTCACGTTCTCGCCGTCCTCGCTTCCGTACGGGAAGCCCCAGACATCCATCCGATGCGCCACGAGCCGCCGCGCGAGCCGGGCACCTCGCGCGGTGCAGCTGAACAACTGGCTGAACATACGTACGGTGACGGGCTCCTGGAGCCGGGGGTCTGCGTGCATGGCCCGACGGTTCCGCAGGTCATGACGCTCGGACCAGACACGGCGCTCGTACGAAGCGCACTGTAGGAGTTCACGCCATGGACAGTGGGCGTCACGGGGCGTGCCCCTGGGTGCCCCTGCGGGGTTGGGAAGTTCACTGGAGTCGGGGGGTACCAGCCATGACCGAGAACACCAGCAGCAGCACGGCCACGACCACCGGCGAGCCCGAACCGTCGGACAGCATGAAGGCGTTCGGGGCGGCGCACAAGGCCTTCCGCAAGCGGGCGGGATACACCCAGGAGGACTACGCCCCGCTCGTCGGCTACCAGCCGGGGACCGTGGCGTCGATCGAACAGGGGCGACGCTTCCCGCCCCGCGTGTTCGTCGAGCGCGCGGAGGAGGTCCTGGACGCCTTCGGCGCGCTGAAGGGCGTGTACAAGCACGTCGGCCGGGAGAAGGGGCTGGCGTCCTGGTTCCGCCAGTGGGCGGAGCTGGAGGAGCAGGCGATCAGCTTGTACACCTTCGAGAACCGGCTGGTGCCGGGGCTTTTGCAGACGGAGGCGTATGCGCGCACGCTGTTTGACGAGCAAGTTCCCGTACTGACCGACTCCCAGGTCGAAGCTCAGCTCGCTGCTCGGGAGGAACGCCAGCGCCTGCTGGTGGAACGGCCCAACACGGCGTACAGCTTCATCGTGGAGGAGTACGTCATCCATCGGGCCACCGGCGGCCCGGATGCCAGGCGTGAACTGATCGACCACATGCTGGAGGTCTCAAAGCCACGACACATCGAACTTCAGTTGCTGCCCATGGTCCTGGGCGCCCACGCAGGTATGGCCGGTCCCATCCAGTTGCTGGAGACCCCGGAGAACGAGTGGTTCGCGTACTGCGAAGGACAGCGAAGCGGCCAACTCCTCGTGGACCCGAAATCGATCAGTGTGCTCCACATGCGTTATGCGAAACTGCGCTCACAGGCTCTTTCTCCGGGCGACACCCGGAACCTGCTGGAGCGGACGCGAGGAGCGCTATGAGCACCGACGAACTGGCCTGGTTCAAGAGCAGCTACAGCAGCAGCGGGGACGGCGACTGCGTCGAAGTAGCCCGCGCCTGGCGCAAGTCCACGTACAGCGGCGACAGTTCAGGCGACTGCGTCGAGGTGGCCGCCTGCCCCGCCACCATCCACGTTCGCGACTCCAAGAACACCGCCGGCCCTCAGCTCGCCCTCTCCCCCACCGCCTGGTCGGAGTTCACGGAGTTCGCCGCACATGAGTGACCTCTGCTTCGACATGTCCGGCAGCGGACCCGTGCTGCTCGTCATCCCCGGCGGGGCCGGGCATCCCATGGGGCTGGACCGGATGACCGCGCGTCTCGCCCAGCGCTTCACCGTCGTGACGTACGACCCGCTCGGTCTCGCCCACGGACGGCTCGGACAGCCCGTAGCCGACCAGCGGGTCGAGGAGTGGAGCGACGGGGCACGCCGGGTGCTCGACGAGGTCCTGCCCGAAGGGGAGTCGGCATACGTCCTCGGCACCAGCTCAGGCGGCATCGTCGCCCTGGACCTGCTGGCCCGTCACCCGGAACGGCTGCGGCACGTCGTCGCGCACGAGCCTCCGTGCGTGGCGGCGCTGCCGGACGGGGCACGGCAGCGTGAGCGGTTCCGGGAGGTGTACGAGACGTACCGGGCGGCGGGCCCGCAGGCCGCGGGCGCGCGGCTCGCCGCCGTGCTGGAGGAACGGGAGGCGGGAGAGGACGGCCGGGACGGCCAACCCCTCTCCCGTGACGAGGAGTTGTCCTCTCCGATGGCGCTCTTCCTCGCTCATGTGCTCGTTCCGTTCACGTCGTACGTGCCGCCCGCGGCCCCTCCCTCGGCGCCTCTCACGCTCGCCGCCGGCGCCGACTCACGAGGACAGCTCCTGCACCGCACCGCCGCGTTCCTCGCCGAGCGGTACGGCGCCGGCTTCGCGGAGTTCCCCGGTGGGCACATCGGCGCCGTCCAGCAGCCCGAGGCGTTCGCAGACCGCCTTGCGGGGTCCTGGTAGTTCTCGCCGGCCGGTCGCCGTCGCGGAGCGTGAACGTCGATCCACTCCGACACGCAGCTACTCTCACATTACTGTGACCACAAAATGATCTCTTATGAGCGTTTAATACGGTTTGTCGCTTTTTAGCCCGCCAGGTGTACGGCCGCGCGCTTGCATGCGATGTGCCTCGCCGTGAGGGAAAGGGTTTGACCCGTAGATGAATGCTTGTCAGCGTCAAAGTGGACGGTATTCGGGCCGGGGTGTGGGTGCGGTGTCCGTGGGGTGCGCGGTGCTCACCGGAATGGCGCTGCTGGCCGTGACCGCCCCGCCGGTGGCCGCGGCTACGGCGCGGGTTCGGGCGGCGCCCACACCCGTGACACAGACGTTCACCTTCACCGGCGCCCCGCAGACCTACACGGTCCCGGCGGGGGCGGTGGTGACGATCACCGCGGACGGCGCGGGGGGCGCCGACAACACCGGCACCGTCTGCGGCTTCACCGGGACCGGGGGCACCGCGGGACGCGTCATCACCACACTGCCGGCAACCACCGCCCCGACGACCTTCACCGTCAATGTCGGCGGCACCGGCGCCAGCGGCTGTAACGGAACCGGCGCCGGCGGATACAACGGCGGCGCACCAGGCGGCAGCTCAAGCAACCCCACGGGCTCTTTCCGGCACGGTCCCGGAGGAGGCGGGGCGTCCAGCGTCAGCACCGGCACCAGCCTCCTCGTCGTCGCCGGCGGCGGCGGCGCCGCCGGCGGCACCCCCTTCTCCGGCACCATTACGGGAGGAAACGGGGGCAGCGGTGGCACACCAGACGCCGCCGGCGGCACCACCGGAGGATCCGATGGCGGTGGTTCGCCAGGATCTGCCGGGCAAGGCGGCAGCACCACCACCTTGACCGGCGGCACCGGCGGTGCGCCAGGCACCGCCACTGGAGGCTGCACGCCCACCGTAGGCGACCCAGGAAGCGGCTTCACGGGCACCACGGTCGGCACCGGCGGCACCGGCGGCAACAACGCCGGCAGCTTCTGCGTGGCCGCCGGGGCCGGGGGAGGCGGAGGCGGAGGGTACTTCGCCGGTGGTGGAGGCGGCGCCGCCGCACCCGGCACCAGCGGTTTCGGCCGGGCGGGTGGTGGCGGAGGTGGTGGAGGCAGCAGCTTCGCCACCCCGACGGGCACCGGCACAAGCTATGCGCTGTCCACGATCGGCACGGCGAACAACAACGGCCAACTCGTCATCTCCTACACCCTCAAACCCACCCTGACCATCACCAAGCACCACACCAGGAAACTCAACCGCGGCAAGGGGGGCGTCTACACCCTCACCGTCCGCAACGCCGGGCCCGGCCCGACCGACGGCACCACCGTCACGGTCCACGACACCCTTCCGCGAGGGCTGCGCGCTCGCGGGATCAGCGGCCCCGGGTGGAAGTGCACCCAGAAAACCCTCACTTGCACACGCACCAACACCTTGCCCGCCGGGCGCTCCTACCCGTCCATCACCGTCAAGGTCGAGGTCTCCTGCAACGCCCCCCGCCACGTCACCAACCGTGCCACCGTCAGCGGCGGCGGCGACCCCACCACGCACACCGCCACCGACCGCACCTCCGTCAAGCACCAGTGCCACCGCGGACACCGCTACAAGAGGCACCAGTCGCATAAGTGATCGATCGCGGATCGGGTGAGGGCCCCTGTCGGGTCCTCACCCGATCCGCGTTTTGTCTCACCCACAGCCTTGTCAGGGACATGCATGGCTCCTATAGTCCCGTTTCAACCGATGGGAGCGCTCCCACAGAAGCGCAACCGGGAGCACTCCTCCCTCCGACGTCGCCCTCCAAGAGGCCCCCTATGCGACAGCTGCCCCATCGGCTCGATACCGCACGCAGCCTGCTGTGCGCGTTCCTCACCGCTCTCGCCCTGGTCGCCGCCTTCCTGGCGGCCGCTCCGGCGGCGCACGCCGACACCCAGATCTGCGACGCCTTCGGATCGACCACGATCCAGGGCCGCTATGTCGTCCAGAACAACCGCTGGGGCACCAACGCCGCCCAGTGCATCACCGTCACGGACTCGGGCTTCCGGATCAACCAGGCCGACGGCTCGGTGGCCACCAACGGCGCACCGAAGTCGTACCCGTCCGTCTACAACGGCTGCCACTACACCAACTGCTCGCCGGGTACGGCGCTCCCGGCCCGCCTCGACACCATCTCCAGCGCTCCCACCAGCATCTCGTACAGCTATGTCAGCGACGCGGTCTACGACGCCGCCTACGACATCTGGCTGGACCCGATGGCCCGCAAGGACGGGGTGAACCGGACGGAGATCATGGTCTGGTTCAACAAGGTCGGGCCGATCCAGCCGGTGGGCTCGCAGACCGGCACGGCCACGGTCGCCGGCCGCTCCTGGCAGGTGTGGACCGGCAACAACGGCGGCAACGACGTGCTGTCCTTCGTCGCCCCGTCGGCGATCAACAGCTGGAGCTTCGACGTGATGGACTTCGTCCAGCAGGCGATCTCCCACCAACTGGCCGCGAGCAACTGGTACCTGACGAGCGTGCAGGCGGGCTTCGAGCCCTGGCAGAACGGTACCGGGCTCGCCGTGACGTCGTTCTCCTCGGAGGTCCGCACGGGCGGCAACGGCGGCGGAGGCGGCAACGAAGGCGGGGGCGGCAACGGCGGTGGCCAGAGCGCCTGCTCGGTGACGTACGCCACGAACGTCTGGCCGGGCGGGTTCACCGCCGACGTCACCGTCCGCAACACCGGTTCGGCGGCGGTGAACAGCTGGCAGCTCGGCTTCACGCTGCCCTCCGGGCAGAGCGTCACCAGCGCCTGGAACGCCACGGTGAGTCCGTCCTCGGGCGCCGTCACCGCGACCGCCCTGTCGCACAACACGCAGATAGCGCCGGGCGGCAGCCAGACGTTCGGCTTCCAGGGCAGCTACAGCGGCACCTTCGCCGCACCGAGCGCCTTCACCCTCAACGGCACGGCCTGCACCACCGCGTGAAAAGCACGCGGGACAACGATCACCCCAGGAAGGAAGGACCGAACGTGGCTCGACGCAGCAGACTCTTATCGGTGGCGGCGGCCTTCGCCACCCTCCTCGCGGCACTGGGCCTGACCCTTCTCGGTCAGGGCCGCGCCGAGGCGCACGGCGTGGCGATGATGCCCGGTTCGCGCACCTATCTGTGTTACGTGGACGCCCGCACGGCGACCGGCAGTCTCGACCCGACGAACCCCGCGTGCCGGGACGCCCTGAACAAGAGCGGTGCCACGCCGCTGTACAACTGGTTCGCGGTGCTCGACTCCAACGCGGGCGGCCGGAACGACGGTTACGTGCCGGACGGCACCCTGTGCAGCGCGGGCGACCGCTCGCCGTACGACTTCTCCGCCTACAACGCCGCCCGCGCGGACTGGCCTCGGACCCATCTGACCTCCGGGTCCACGATGGAGCTCCAGTACAGCAACTGGGCGCACCACCCGGGTGACTTCCGCGTCTACCTGACCAAGCCCGGCTGGTCGCCCACGTCCCAGCTGCGCTGGGCCGACCTGGACCTGATCCAGACGGTCAGCAACCCGCCGCAGGTGGGCTCGCCGGGCACCGACGGCGGCCACTACTACTGGAACCTCCCGCTGCCGTCCGGCCGTTCGGGCGACGCGCTGCTCTTCATCCAGTGGGTCCGCTCGGACAGCCAGGAGAACTTCTTCTCCTGCTCGGACATCGCCTTCGACGGCGGCCACGGAGAGGTGACCGGCATCCGCGGCTCCGGCTCGGGGACCCCGACGCCGACCCCGACCCCGTCGGACCCGACTCCCACCCCGACCCCGTCGGATCCGACTCCGACCCCGACCCCGTCCGACCCGCAGGCCGGCTCCTGCATGGCCGTGTACAACGTGGAGAGCTCCTGGAGCGGCGGCTTCCAGGGTTCCGTGGAAGTGATGAACCACGGCACGGCACCGCTGAACGGCTGGACGGTGACGTGGAAGCCGGGCACCGGTACTACGCTCAACAGTGCCTGGAACGGCAACCTGACCACCGCCGGCGACGGCACGATCACGGTCACGGCCGCCGACTACAACCGGACCGTACCGCCCGACGGCAGTGTCTTCTTCGGATTCACCGCCACGTCCACGGGCAACGACTATCCGGTCGGCTCGGTCAGCTGCTCCGCGAGCTGACACCCGCACCGTCCCCGACACCGGGCGCGCCGGCACCCAGCCGGCGCGCCCTCCCGTTCCGGGGTCAGCACATCGCTCCGGGAGACGAGTGGGCGGCGGCGAGTCGCACGTGGCGGTCCTCAGCCCGCGGTCCCGGCCTTGATGAGCGGTGCGTCCCGCGTGAACTTGCGGAACCCGACGCTGTAGTACAGCCCGCGCGCCGCGGGATGGCCCGGTGCGCCGAGGCAGGCGACCGTCGCATGGGTGGCCCCGGCCGCCCGAGCCAGACGCATCCCGTGCAGGAGCATCGCCCTCGCCAACCCCCGGCGCCGGAAGTCCGGATGCGTCCCGACCGGCTCGAACTCGGCGGTCCTGTTCGCCTCGTCGAGCCACATGATCGTCGAGGACGCCATCGTTCCGTCCGGCGCCTCCACCAGGAGGTGCAGGTCGCCGCGGTACGCCTCCGTCCGCCGGACGCCCTGGTAGCTCTGGGCCGTGTACGTCGAGGGGGCCCAGGCGTCCAGATGGGCCTGGACCGCGGCCTTCGGCCCGGCCTCGTCGGCGGTGCAGAACCGGAATCCGTCCGGCAGGACGGGCTGTTCCACGTCGGTGAGGTCCCGCTCGTTGAGCTGGGTCCAGGACCCGGTGTCGCCGAGCGCTGCCGGGTCGGGCTCGTAGCCGTGCGCCGCCCAGCGCTTCAGGGCGAACCCGTCGGCGGCGCACGGCAGCACCGTACGCTCGACGTCCGCCGCCGTACCGTCGTACCAGTCGATCACCTCGTCGACCAGCCCGGCGTGGTCGGGACGGACCTGGTACGCCAGATAGGCGCCGGTGACGTCCTTCACCGACCCGTCACTGCGCCTCACCCGGCGCGGCAGAAAGGCCCAGCCCCACGCCACCAGGTCCCCGCCGGAGAACCACAGCCGACGCCGCCAGCTCGCACCGTCGGCCGCGTGCCCCCTGCCCCAGTTCCAGGCCAGCTCGCCGAACGACGCGTCGCTGCCCACCAGGTCCGGGCGGGTGGCGGTGACGCGCTGTGCCAGCCCCTGCATCAGCTGCACGTCCGCGAGGGTCACACGCTCGAGGTTCGCCATGGTGCGCCACTGTGTCAGGACCGCGCACAGCCGTCGAGCCGTTTTCCGGGGGCGGAGGCGGTGAAGACGGGCGAAGGCATTCGGCTCCGGCCGAACCGTTCCCGGCAATCGCCATTGATCGACACGACCGGGCTTCGTACCCTCCCCCGCATGGGACATGACGACCTTCCGACTCTTGAACTCGCCTTTCCCGGTCCGGAACGGGATCGTGGCGTCGCGGCGATCCTGGACGGTCGCAAGACCGCGCTCACGGGTCTCCTGGAGATCTACGAGCACGCCGAAGAGGCGGTTCCGCAGACCGGCCAACGGTTCTCGGTGCTCGATTCCGACGGGCGTCCGGCCGTCACGATCGAACTCGTCGACGTGCGGGTCGTTCCCATGAAGGAGATCGACGACGACTTCGCGCGGGCCGAAGGGCGTGGTTACTCCGACGTGGCCGAGTGGCGGGCGGCCCACGAGGAGTTCTTCCGGAGCGACGGCGTGTGCGCGTTCCTGGGCCGTACCCCCGTCATCGACGAGGGCACCCTCGTCGTCGCCGAACGCTTCCGGGTGGTCAAGCCCGGCGAGCCGCGGGACCGGTGACCGCGTCGGCACCGGTCCCCCGGCCATCGGCTAGCGTCGGGCCATGAACAGCGTCACCTCCCCCGCCCTCGCCGACGCGCTCGCCGCCGGGGTGGTCGTGCTGGACGGCGGGATGTCCAACCAGCTGGAGTCGGCCGGGTACGACCTGAGCGACGAACTGTGGTCGGCGCGGCTGCTGGCCGAGCGGCCGGAGGCGATCACTCAGGCGCACCTGGCGTACTTCGAGGCCGGCGCGAGCGTGGCGATCACCGCGAGCTACCAGGCCACCTTCGAGGGGTTCGCGCGGCGGGGGATCGGGCGGGAGCGGGCGGCCGGACTCATGCGGCTGAGTGTGGAGTCGGCGCGTGAGGCGGCGCGGCGGGCGCGCGCGCTCGGGGTGGTACGGCCGCTCTGGGTGGCGGCGTCGGCGGGGCCGTACGGGGCGATGCTCGCCGACGGCTCCGAGTACCGGGGCCGGTACGGGCTCACCGTCGACGAACTGGAGCGCTTCCACCGGCCCCGCCTGGAGGTGCTGGCCGCCGCCCGGCCCGACGTGCTGGCGCTGGAGACGGTGCCCGACGTGGACGAGGCGCGGGCGCTGCTGCGGGCGGTGCGCGGGCTGGGGGTGCCGGCCTGGCTCTCGTACACCGTCGCCGGTGACCGCACGCGCGCCGGGCAGCCGCTCGCGGAGGCGTTCTCCCTGGCCGCCGAGGCGGACGAGGTGATCGCCGTGGGCGTGAACTGCTGCGCGCCCGGCGACGCGGCGGCCGCGGTGCGGACGGCCGCCCGGGTCACCGGCAAGCCGGTCGTGGTCTACCCGAACAGCGGTGAGTCCTGGGACGCCGGGTCCCGCGCCTGGACCGGCCGGTCCACCTTCACCGCCGAGCAGGTCCGGGGGTGGCGCGGCGCCGGGGCCCGGCTGATCGGCGGCTGCTGCCGGGTGGGCCCGGAGGCCGTCGCGGAGGTCGCCCGGGTGGTGGGGGCCGCCTAGCCGAGGAGGTCTACCGGAGCCGCGGAACCGGCCGGGGGCGCCGTCCGTCAGTGTCCGTGTACGCCGCCCGAGCGGCGCAGTCGTCGTACCACCGCTCGGAGTTCGGCGGCGCGGGTGCGGGAGCCGTCGGGCGGGGGCGGTGAACCGGCGGTGGTGTTCCGGGCAGCGGTCTCCTGAGGTGCGGTCTCCCGGGTCATGGGGACCCGGAGCCTGGTCGTGGTCGTGCGGATCGTGGTGACCCGGGACCTGACGTCGGCCGTCCACAGGGCGAGTTCGGCGTCGCGCGGGCCGTGCGCGGTGTGCGGGGGGCCGTCGCCGAAGACGCGTACCGGGTGGGTGGTGTCCCAGGGTTGCCAGCCGGGGTCGCCGTCGGCGGCGAAGCGGACCCAGGCCGCGTGCAGGGCGTCGGCCAGCTCCTGCGGGGCGCCCTCCCCCGCGAGCCTGCGGGAGTCCGGGAGGTCGCCGGTGTCGAAGACGAAGCCGAGTTCCAGGGCGTGGCAGGCGCCGAGGTCGGGCAGCAGCGAGGGCCAGGCGAACTCGTAGACGTACGACGAGCCCGGGCGGGCGTCGGCCAGGCGGTGCAGCGGGCGGCGCAGCACGTGGTCGGTGACCATCTGGCCGACGATCTCGGCGGTGCCGGCGCCGGGGCGCAGCGCCCGGTAGCCGCGGACCACCTCGTGCCCGCAGTGGCAGCGGGCCATGGCGCCGGCCAGCGCGATCGCGCCGAGCCGGTCGACGTGCTCCAGCAGTCCGCCCGGGACCAGCCACAGCCGGTACTCGTCGCGGGTCCAGCCCATGAGGAGGTCGGCTCCCCGCGCCGCGTCGCCCTCCAGCAGGGCCTGGAGCGGGTCACGCGGGACGAGGTCGCCGTCGACGACGATGCCGAAGGCGGGGCCGCCCAGGACCGGGCTGCTCAGCCGGCCGACCTCGGCCTGCGTGCGCAGCAGCAGGTCCCGGTCGACGGCGGCGAACGCCTCGGCGGTGGCGGGCACCTTCAGCCGGTTCGCCATGCGGCGCACCATCCGCCGTACGTCGGCGCGGTCGGCGACCTCCGGCGGCCCGCTCTGCAGGACCGCGCGCCGGAACAGGCCCTGGGCCTGCGGGGCGGCGATCAGGGCGCCGATGCTGATGGCTCCGGCCGACTGGCCGCACAGGGTGATCCGGTCCGGGTCGCCGCCGAAGGCCCCGATCGACTCGTGGACCCAGCGCAGGGCGGCGAGCTGGTCGCGCAGGCCGGGGTTGGCGGGGGCGTCCGGGAACAGTCCGTAGCCCTCGACGCCGAGCCGGTAGTTGACGGACACCAGGACGACACCGTCACGGGCGAAGGCGCGCCCGTCGTACACGGGCACGGCCGAGGAGCCGCGGGTCAGCGCGCCGCCGTGCAGCCAGACCAGGACGGGGAGGCGGGCGGCCGGGTCCGGGTCGGGCGTCCACACGTTGAGGTTGAGGCAGTCGTCGCCGGGGACGACGGGGTCGGACAGGTACCGGGCGAAGACCTCGGAGTACGGAGGCTTCGGCGCGGTCGGGCCGAAGGCGGCGGCGGCGCGCACGCCGTCCCAGGGCTCGGGCGGCACGGGCGGCCGGAACCGCCGGGGGCCGAAGGGAGGTGCGGCGTACGGGATGCCGCGGAACACGGCCACCCCGTGCTCGTGTCTGCCTCGCACCGCCCCGTAGGGGGTGGTGACCACGGGGTCCGCTCTGTCGGCCGTCATGCGCCCACCAGCCCTTCGCCGCGTCCAACACCGGTACCACGGAAGCGCTCCGCCGTCTCCGGGTATTCCGCCACGCGGCCCGCCGACACCACCGTCCGGTGGGGCGCCACCAACGCCTGGTGCCGGGCGCGGCAGCGCCGGGCGCGGGGCGTGGGGCACGGGGCGTGGGGCACGGGGCGTGGGGCACGGGGCGCCGGTGTGGAGTGCCGCAGACAGCGCGGCAGCGCGGGGCGCAGGAGCGCCAGAGCACGGGCGAGGGAGCGCGGAGTCCGAGGCGCGGGAGCGCCGGGCGCTGGCCGCGGGGCGCGGGAGCGCCGCAGACGGCGCTGCCCCGGGCGCCGTGGCTCACCCGGTGGCGGTCCCCGTCGCCCACTCGATCCCGCCGCGCAGGTGGGCGCGGAAGTCCGGGTCCGCGTAGGCCTCGGAGGCGTGGCCGAGTGCCGTGTAGAAGACGCGGCCCCGGCCCTGTTCGCGGCACCACACCAGGGGGTGGTCGGGGCCCATTCCGCCGCCGCGGTACGACGACTCGTCGGCGCGGGCCAGGACCCGTACGGAGCCCCGCGGATTCGTGCGGAAGTCGTACCACTCGTCGGTGAAGGCCCACTCGGCGGGCAGGTGCCGGGTGGCCGGATGGTCCGGGTCCTCGACCAGGACCCGGCCCGGCTGGTACTCCGGATGCCGGGCGAACCGGGCACCGAGCAGTTCGCCGTAGTACGGCCAGTCGTACTCCGTACAGGCCGCCGCGTGCACACCGACGAACCCGCCGCCCCGCTCCACGTACGCCGCGAGCCGCTCCCGGCCGGCCGAGGTGAGCACCTCGCCGCTGGTGGAGAGGAAGACGACGGCGGCGTACCCGTCCAGGGGGCGGGCGAGGGCCTCGGGGTCCTCGGTGTGCTCGACCTCGAAGGCCTCGGGGCCGCCGAGGGCGCGCAGCGCGGCGACGGCGTCCGGGATGGAGTCGTGGCGGTAGTCGGCGGTGCGGGTGTGGACGAGGAGTCGGCAGGCCATGGCGCACGACCCTACGCGGCCCGCGCGGCCCCCTTCGGGTTCGTGTCCGAATTCTTCAAGACCGGCGGTCGCACCGGTGCCTACCGTGACCGTATGGCTACTCCACGATTCGCCGTGATCGGCCTGGTCGTCTCCGACCTGGCCGCATCTCTCGCCTTCTACCGCCGCCTCGGGCTCTCCTTCCCCGAGGGTGCCGAACAGCAGCCGCACGTCGAGGCCGAGTTGCCCGGCGGGCTGACGCTCGCCCTGGACACCGAGGAGACCGTCCGCTCATTCCACTCCGGGTGGCGGCCGCCGTCCGCGGGCGGCCGGATCTCGCTCGCCTTCCGGTGCGGGGAACCCGCCGCTGTGGAGGCCCTGTACGAGGACCTGGTCGGGTCCGGGTACCACGGGGAGCTCAAGCCCTGGGACGCCTTCTGGGGCCAGCGGTACGCCGTCGTGCACGATCCCGACGGCAACGGCGTCGACCTGTTCGCCGAGCTACCCCAGGGACAGTAGGTCACCCAGCGGCATCCCGGCCAACTCCCGTACGTCCCGGGCCAGGTGAGCCTGGTCGGCGAAGCCCGCGCGGGCCGCGGCCTGGGCGAACGGCACCCCCGCACGGGCCAGCGCCAGCGCCCTCTGCAGACGCAGCACACGGGCCAGCGTCTTGGGCCCGTACCCGAAGGCGACCAGCGAGCGACGGTGCAACTGACGGGCGCTGAAGCCGAGTTCGTCGGCGGCGGCGCCCACGGAGCGGCCCGCGTCCAGGGCCGCCACGAGGTGCCGTAGCAGCGGGTCGGGCGGGCCGGCCTCGGCCGCGCGCTCCAGGGCCACCTCTTCGAGTGCGGCGGCCGGGTCCCGCGCCGCGTCCAGCCGTCCGCGCACGCGCCGGACCACCGCGGCGGGCCACAGCTCGGCCAGTTCGACGCGCCGGTCGCGCAACTCGTGGGCGGGCACGCCGAGGTAGCCGGGCGCCGTGCCGGGGAAGAACCGCAGGCCGGCCCAGTGCGCGGACGGCCCCGAGGGCTCGTACGCCCGTGTGTCGGGCCCGGCGACCAGCAACCGCCCCTCGCTCCACAGCAGGTCCATGCACCCGTCGGGCAGCACGGGCCGGGCCACGGGCCCCGCCGGCGCCTTCGTCCACATCACCGCGCCGGGCAGCCGAGAGGGGCGCTCCACGTACCCGGAGGGACGCGCGGTCGTCTCGGCAGCCACGTACGCAAGACTATGGCCCCGACACCGGTCGGCCGGCGGTCGAGGGAGCGCGCAAGCGGCCGTGACGGCGAGCGGGGCCCCGCGGCCCCGTCGTCAGAGGTGCTGGGCCAGGAACTGCGCGGCCAGGCTGGTGGCGGACACCACCAGCCACAGGCAGCCGCCGAGCAGCAGCGGTTTGAGGCCGGTGCGGCGCAGCCGGGCGGGTTCGGTCGACAGGCCGATCGCGGACAGGGCGACGGTGATCAGGAACACGGCGAGCGTGCTGAGCGGGCCGTGGGCGCCGGACGGGACGAGACCGGCGGTGTTCACGGCCGCCAGGACCAGGAAGCCGACGAGGAACCAGGGGACCAGCCGGCCGACGCGGACCGCGCCCGGGGTGCCGTCCGCGCCGGCCGCCAGCCGCGCGCGGCGGCGGGCGAGGGCGGACAGGCCCAGGCAGATGGGGATGATCAGCAGGGTGCGGGCCAGCTTGACCACGACCGCGTGGTCCGCCGCCGCGCCGCCGTACGTGGTGGCGGCGGCGACCACCGACGACATGTCGTTGACGGCGGTGCCCGCGAAGAGACCGAAGGCCTGCTGGCTCATGCCCAGCAGGTGTCCCACGACCGGGAAGGTCAGGACCGCGGCGATGTTGAAGACGAAGATCGTGGAGACGGCGTACGCCACCTCGGCCTCGGCCGCCCCGATGACGGGTGTGACCGCCGCGATCGCCGAGGCGCCGCAGATGCCGGTGCCGACGCCGATCAGGGTGCGCAGGTCCCCGACGATGCCCAGACGGCGCCCGATCCAGTACGCCGCGGCCAGGCAGGCGGCGAGGGTGACGATCATCACCGGCAGCGAGCCGACGCCGACCCGCAGCACCTGGCCCAGGGACAGCTGGGCGCCCAGGACGACCACCGCCGCCTGAAGCACCCCGCGTCCGGCGAACGCGATCCCCGGCCGCAGCCGCGCCCCGGGCCGCACGACGACCGCGACCAGCACCCCGAGCACGATCCCGGCCACCGGTCCGCCGACCACCGGGGCCAGCCGGCCCAGCGCGGTGGCGACGAGGGCGACCCCGACGGCGAGGGCCAGCCCGGGCAGGCGGGCGGTACCGACGCGGCGGGCGGTGCCGACTCGGTCCGCGGTGTCGGCGGGGCGCTCGGTGCCGGCGGGGCGCTCGGTGTCGGCCGGAGGGGCCTGGCTGGGGCTTGCGTCATTCATGATCACCACCCTGGGGCCCACGCGCCTGCCGCTGTAGCCCTCGATCGAGCAGGAGCTCATAGCGAAGGGCTATGACTCACTCATACGCTTGGGCTGTGACAGAACCAGAGCCACCCGTGCCCGCGCGGCCCCGGACCGCTCCCCTTCCCCTGCGCCCACCCGACCTGGAGTCGCTGCGGCTCCTGGTCCTCGTCGCCGACCTGGGGAGCCTGGGCCGGGCGGCCGAACGGCTGCGGATCTCGCAGCCGTCCGCCAGCCGCCGGCTGTCCACGCTGGAGCGCGGGCTGGGGCTGGTACTCGTCGACCGCACCCGTCGCGGCTCCCGGCTCACGCTCGCCGGGCAGGTCGTCGTCGGACACGCCCGGCAGGTGCTGGACGAGCTGGACGACCTGCTCGCCGGCGCGGACAGGCTGCGTGCGCGGCGGGAGGCGGAGCTGCGCGTCGCCGCGAGCCTGACCATCGCGGAGTACCTGCTGCCGGCCTGGATCAGCGAGCTGCGGAGTCGTCGGCCCGAGCTGTACATCGGGCTGCAGGTGACCAACAGCGAGCACGTGCCCGAGCTGGTCGAGTCGCAGGAGGCCGACATCGGGTTCATCGAGGGCCCGCATCTGACCCGTGTGATGTCGACGAGGCAGGTGGCCGAGGACCGGCTCGTCGTCGTGGTCGACCCGGGTCATCCGTGGGCACGCCTGCGCGTGCCGCTGTCCGCGCGGGAGCTGTCCCGCACGCCGCTCGTGCTGCGCGAGAGCGGCTCCGGCACCCGGCAGACCCTGGACCGCGCCCTGCACCTGGCCGACTGCGACCGCGCCCGGCCGCTGGTGGAGCTGGGCTCGACGGCCGCCGTGCGCGGCGCGGTGATCGCCGGCACCGGCCCGTCCGTCCTGAGCGAGCTGGCCGTCCGCGGGGACATCGCCGAGGGCCGGCTGGTCGCCGTCGACGTCGCGGGCGTCGACCTCGCGCGCGAGCTGCGTGCGGTCTGGCCGACCGGGCGGCGACTGGTCGGCCCGGCGGCGGAACTGGTGGCGGTGGCCCGCAGAGCGGTGACCGACGGGCCACCGCGACGGCCGTAGGGCTCGCGGCGGCGGTGGCGGGCGCCGGACGCGCCCGTGGCGGCAGGCGGCGTCCCTGGTGCCGCGCCCGGCCGCCGTCCCCGCGAGCGCCGGCAGCACACCGACCGGCGCGGCGAGCAGCCGGACCGCCGCCTCGGAGCGGGGCCCGGTGGCGGCGGCGCGCGCCGCCCCGCCCGGTCACTTCTGCGACGAGCCCTTCTGGTCGTCCTTGTGCGGGCTCCGCGCGTGCGCGCTCTTCACATGGGCCCGCAGCCGTGCCGTCACGTCCTCCGGGGGCAGGAAGCGCGACCACCGCTCGGGGAACTCCGAGGGCATGTCGGGGTCGTCCGGATCGTCGCGGGTCACGGCGGCGCGGGCGACGTACTCGGCGATCTGCGCCTCGCGCACCCGCTCGTTGGCGGCGCGGGCCGAGGCCGTGGCGGCGGCCGGCCAGACCCGGTCGATGGCGGCGTTGACCGCCGCCCCGACGAGCACGGCGAACGCGGACACACCGATCCACAGCAGCACGGCGACCGGCGCGGCCAGTGAGCCGTAGATGGTCGGGCCCTCCACGGTGCTGGTGAGGTAGATGCGCAGCAGGAAGCTGCACACCACCCACATGGCCAGGGCGACCAGGGCACCGGGCACGTCCTCGATCCACGCGGAGCGCACCGGCACCGACACGTGGTACAGCGTCGTCAGGAACGCCACGGACAGCACGATCACGACCGGCCAGTACAGGACCTGAACGACCGTCGTGGACCACGGCACGATCCGCACCACCGCGTCGGGTCCCGCCACCATCAGCGGCAGCGCGACCGAGCCGATCAGCAGGGCCACGACGAACAGCCCGAAGGCCAGCAGCCGGGTCTTGACGATGCCGCGCACGCCGTCGAGGCCGTACATGACGGTGATGGTGTCGATGAAGACGTTCACCGCGCGCGAGCCCGACCACAGGGCGAACACGAACCCGAGGGAGATCACGTCGGGCCGGCCGCTCTTCGTCACGTCCCGCAGGATCGGCTGCGCGATCTCCTTGACGCCCTGGTCGGACAGGACAGTGTGGGAGGCGGCGAGGATGTTGCGCTCCAGGCTGGCGATGGTGTGCGCGCCGGTCCAGGAGTCGACGTAGAAGAGCAGTCCGATCAGGCTCAGCAGCAGCGGCGGCACGGACAGCAGGGAGAAGAACGCCGCCTCGGCCGCAAGACCCAGGATCCGGTACTCCATGCACGAGTTGACGGTGTCCTTCAGCAGCAGCCAGGCGGTCCTGCGTTTGGATACGTTCCGGTAGAGGGCTCGTGCCCGGTGGAGGCGGCCGGAGGGCCTTTCGGGGGAATCGCTGGCTGACTGCTGCACGACCCAAAGGTATCTCCGTCGGTCCCCCTCCCCCGCACCCGCCGGGGAGTGGCCGCCGGGCGGGACCATTGCCGGGGCCCGGCGGGCCCGGTGCCGGGCGCTCGCGTGGTGCCCGGCGCCGGGCGCTCGCGTGGTGCCCGGCGCCGTACCGCGCGGTAGGTTCCGTCGTATGGCACCCAGCACGCACACCGTGACCAACCAGCCGCCGCCGCTGGTCGGCTACGACGTCTTCGCCGCCGATCACGCCCTGGCCGAGGCGGTCGGACGGCACGTGGACGCGGAACTGCTCGACGAGGTGCGCGCGGAGCTGACGGTGCTCGGGCGGGCCGCGGGTTCGGCCCAGGTGCAGGAGTGGGCGGCGCAGGCCGACGAGAACCCGCCGAGGCTGCGCACCCACGACCGCTACGGCCACCGCGTCGACGAGGTCGAGTTCCATCCGTCCTGGCACCGGCTCCTCGGCAAGGGCGTCTCCGCCGGGCTGACCGCCGCCTGGAACCGCCCGGCCGGGCATGTGCGGCGGGCGGCCGCCTTCCTGGTGTGGACGCAGGCCGAGGCCGGCACCGGCTGCCCGCTGTCGATGACCCACGCGGCCATGCCCGCGCTGCGCACCGACCCGGAGCTCGCCGCCGAGTGGGAGCCGCGGCTGACGTCCGTGGTCTACGAGCGCGAACTGCGGCCCGCGCACCTGAAGGCCGGGGCGCTGTTCGGGATGGGCATGACCGAGAAGCAGGGCGGCAGCGACGTACGGGCGGGCACCACCGCGGCCAGGCCGCTCGCCGAGGACGGCGCCTACGAGCTGACCGGGCACAAGTGGTTCTGCTCGGCGCCGATGTCGGACGGGTTCCTGGTGCTCGCGCAGGCCCCGGGAGGGCTGACCTGCTTCCTGGTGCCGCGGGTGCTGCCGGACGGCACGCGCAACGTGTTCCTTCTCCAGCGCCTGAAGGACAAGCTGGGCAACCGGTCCAACGCCTCCGCCGAGGTCGAGTTCGACGGGACCTGGGCACGCCGGGTCGGCGAGGAGGGGCGCGGGGTGCGCACCATCATCGAGATGGTCGCGGCGACCCGCCTCGACTGCGTGCTCGGATCGGCGGGGCTGATGCGGCAGGCGGTGGCGCAGGCGGTGCACCACTGCGCGCACCGCGAGGCGTTCGGCGGCAGGCTCCTCGACAAGCCGCTGATGCGCAACGTGCTGGCCGACCTCGCGCTGGAGTCGGAGGCGGCGACGACACTCGCGCTGCGGCTCGCGGCCGCCTACGACGACGGGGGCGAGCAGGAGCGGGCGCTGCTGCGGATCGCGGTGCCGGCCGCCAAGTACTGGGTCACCAAACGGTGCGCGCCGCTGACGGTGGAGGCCTCGGAGTGCCTGGGCGGCAACGGGTACGTGGAGGAGTCCGGGATGCCGCGCCTGGTGCGCGAGTCGCCGCTCAACTCGGTCTGGGAGGGCGCCGGGAACGTACAGGCGCTGGACGTGCTGCGGGCGCTGACGCGGGAGCCGGGGGCGCTCGACGCCTATCTGCGGGAGGTGGGCCAGGCGCGCGGCGCCGACCACCGTCTCGACGCGGCGATCAAGCGGCTGCTCACCGAACTCGCCGATCTGGACGGCGTCGAGGCCCGGGCCCGGCGGCTGACCGAACGGCTGGCGCTGGTGCTCCAGGGGGCACTCCTGGTGCGGTACGCGCCGCCGGACGTCGCCGACGCGTTCTGCGCCTCGCGGCTGGGCGGCGAGTGGGGTGCGGCCTTCGGGGCGCTCCCGCACACCCTGAACCTGGCGGCGGTGGTGGAACGCGCGCGTCCCGCGCACTGACGCGGGGGTGGCACTGCGCCGACACGGCACCACCCCCGCTGTTGTGGCCCGTTCCAGGCCGTACCCGCCGCGCACGGCGATGTTGAACAAGTTTCAATGAACTCAGGGTCGTTCACCAGGGTCGCAGCGGGTTGCGACTTGCCCGTGCGTGTGAGTGGACTGCGCGCCTCCGGCACGGCGGGGCGCCGGCGGCCCGGGGCACGTCATCGCCGTGCCGCGAGTGGCGCGGGTGGGTGACTCCCACGGGCCCGTCAGGTCAGGCGTTCGGCTTCCGGGTGGCATCTTCCGCATATTTGCAGGGTCTTCGACCTGCCGCGGGCCGGACTGCCGTAGCATCGCCCCAGGGTCGCCCCAGCCGCTCCTCGGTCAACGCTCGGACCTCCCGTAGCAGTTGGCCCGTGGGCGCGCGGCGGCGTCCCGGAGGCGACCCGAGCCCTGAAAAGGGGGCTGTATGAAGCAGCGCGGCAGACACCGCAGGCGCAGACAGGGCAGGGCGCTGCGCGCCGTCCTGGCCGGGGCCGGTCTCGCGCTGACCGCGGCCGCCACCATGATCAGCACCTCGCAGGCCACGGTCGCCGACGACCCCGGGGCCCTGAAGCCGCTCACCTCGTCCGCCGAGCTCGACGGTCTACGGCTGACCGAACAGCCGGTGCCGCAGCGGTCCCTGGACCGGCTCGCCAAGGCGATGGGCCGGCCCGTCGGTGTCGGCACCGTACTCGGCGGCGCCGACCGCTCGCTGCGCGGTGCGGACGAGTGCGACGCCGAGGAGAGGAAGGCGCTGCCCGTCGAGCCGGCTGCCACGCATGCCTACTGCTGGGCCCCCGCCGATTCCGCCACCCGCCGGTGGCGGCCGGAGTCGGTGACCACTTCCGGGGACGCCGAGGACAGCGGCCGATGGGGCGACCACCGGGTGATCCTCTCCGGCTGGACGCGCGAGGCCGGCGACCACCCCGGTCTGGCCCGGGTGGCCTTCGTCAACGCCGACGACCCCGATCACCTCACCTACACCTGGGCGCTGCTCGTCGTCCCGGTCGACGGCGGACGCGACTTCCGCGGGCTCGTCTCGCACGTGTCGGGGATGGTCTGGTACCGGGACAAGCTGCTGGTCACCACCTCCGGCGCCGAGCGCGACGCGCTGTACGTCTACGACCTGCGGCGCATCCACCGCGCCACGGTCGGCGGCGACGCCGTGGGCCGGGTGGCGGGCGGCTGGTCGGCGCACGGCTACCGGTGGGTGCTGCCCGCGGTCGCCTCCTACCGCCCGGCCGACGGCAACTGCGTCCGGGCGGCCGGCGCGGACCCCTCCGCGCGGCCCTGTCCTGACGGGCTCTCGCTGGACCGCAGTTCCACGCCGGCCAGCCTGGTGGCGAGTCAGGCGGTACCCGCGGACGACGGCCGCCGCACGCGTCTGTGGCGCTACGTTCTCAGCGGGGACCCCGCCCGCTCCGGTCTGCTGGCCACCGACTCCGGCTCCACCGCGGTCCCGGACGAGGCCTACGTGACGAAGACGGACGACATCCGGGGCGTCCTGTCGCACCGCCCGGCTCCGTCCGCGCCGCCGGACTGGTATCTGGGCCGCCCCGCGGACGAGGGCACCCACGGCACGCTGTGGCGGCAGGACGCACGCGGCGCGAAGGCGGTCGGGTGCGGCTCGGAGGACACCCACCGCTGCTGGGGCGACGGCACCGGCTCCCTGTCCTACTGGCAGGAGACCGGCGACGTCTGGTCCCTGTCGGGCCGGATGCTGTTCGCGCTGCCCCTGTCCTCGGTCGAACGGGAGCTGCGCTAGGGGCTGTTGCGAAAGTGCCGTCGTCCGCCCGGAGGGCGGGCCTCGCGATCGGCATCGACACGGGCCCGGCACGGATGATTCCCTGACCGGCATGACGAGCATCACCGTGACCACCTGGTACCTGGAGCAGACCTCCCCGACCGACCTCCTGCCGGCCGCCGCGCCCGAGGGCGACGTGCGGATCGTCCGGTCCGAGGTGCCCTCGCCCGAGTTCAGCCGGTTCCTGTACGCCTCGGTCGGTGGCGACATCCGCTGGACGGACCGGCTGGGCTGGACGTACACGCGGTGGCGTGAGTACCTGGAGCGTCCGGGTGTCGAGACGTGGGTGGCCTACGAGCGAGGCACACCAGCGGGTTACATCGAGCTGGAGGCACAGGACGAGGGGGGCGTGGAGATCGCCTACTTCGGGCTGATGCAGGCCTTCCGCGGCCGACGGATCGGCGGCCATCTGCTGTCGTACGGAGCCGCCCGCGCCTGGGACCTCGCCGACCGTCTGCCGGGACGGACGCCGACGAAGCGGGTGTGGGTCCACACGTGCAGCAAGGACGGTGAGCACGCGATGGACAACTACCAGCGCCGCGGTTTCAAGCTCTTCGACACCAAGGTCGAGGAGGAGCCGGAGGTGGCCACTCCGGGCCCCTGGCCGGGGGCGTACCCGGCCTGACCTGCGGGCGCGCGCACGATCGCGGCCGATACGCCCGACGACACCCCTGTCCTGAATGCCGGGACGGGGGTGTCCGCATGACGGACGAAGCTGGACGTTGTCCAGATCGCCGTGCCAGGCTTTCCACCATGTCTGGAACTGGAGTCGCCTTGGTGAGCCGACGGCACGTCGACCACGGCCGCATGTCCAGCGCCATCTGTCCGGCGAGCTGACCCCACCCGCTGTGGCCTGACGGCCACGGGCCCGGCACCACCAGCCTCCCGATTTCTCCGCTTTTCTGCTTTCCCGCTTATCCACCCTGCGCACAGACGCGCATGCCTGCCCGTCTGCCCATGCGTGCTGCACCCGCGCAGGTCAGAGCCGCATTCCCGCTGTCCCGAAGGACGTATCGACCATGGCCGCCTCCCCGCAGAACCCCACCGCGCCCCGCCGCAAGGTGAGCCGTCACCGCGGCGAGGGGCAGTGGGCCGTGGGGCATCTGACCCCGCTCAACGGCAACGAGCAGTTCAAGAAGGACGACGACGGTCTCAATGTGCGGACACGCATTGAGACGATCTACTCCCAGCGCGGTTTCGACTCCATCGACCCCAACGACCTGCGCGGCCGGATGCGCTGGTGGGGGCTGTACACCCAGCGCAAGCCCGGCATCGACGGCGGCAAGACCGCGATCCTGGAGCCGGAGGAGCTGGACGACCGCTACTTCATGATGCGGGTGCGCATCGACGGCGGCCGGCTGACCACCCAACAGCTGCGCGTCATCGGTGAGGTCTCGCAGGAGTTCGCGCGCGGCACCGCCGACATCACCGACCGGCAGAACATCCAGTACCACTGGATCCGGATCGAGGACGTCCCGGAGATCTGGAACCGGCTGGAGGCCGTCGGCCTGTCCACGGTCACCGCCTGCGGCGACACCCCGCGCGTGATGATCGGCTCCCCCGTCGCCGGCATCGCCGAGGACGAGATCGTCGACGCCACCCCGGCGCTGGAGGAGATGCAGCGCCGCGTCCTGGGCAACAAGGCGTACTCGAACCTCCCCCGGAAGTTCAAGACGGCCATCTCCGGCTCCCCGCTGCTCGACGTGGTCCACGAGATCAACGACGTGGCGTTCGTGGGCGTGCGCCACCCCGAGCACGGGCCCGGCTTCGACCTGTGGGTCGGCGGCGGCCTGTCCACCAACCCCAAGCTGGGCGTGCGGCTGGGCGCCTGGGTGCCGTTGGAGGAGGTCCCGGACGTCTACGAGGGCGTCCTGTCGATCTTCCGTGACTACGGCTACCGGCGGCTGCGCAACCGGGCCCGGCTGAAGTTCCTGGTCGCCGACTGGGGCGCGGAGAAGTTCCGCCGGGTGCTGGAGGACGAGTACCTGAAGCGGCCGCTCGTCGACGGGCCCGCCCCGGACGAACCGGTCCAGCAGTGGCGCGACCACGTCGGGGTGCACCGGCAGAACGACGGCCGCCACTACGTCGGTTTCGCCCCGCGGGTCGGCCGCGTCGACGGCGCCACCCTGACGAAGATCGCCGAACTGGCCGAGGCGCACGGCTCGGGACGGGTCCGTACCACCGTCGAACAGAAGATGATCATCCTCGACGTCGAGGGGGACCAGGTCGACTCGCTGGTCGCCGCTCTGGAGGCGCTGGACCTCACCGCCCGGCCGTCCACGTTCCGACGCGGCACGATGGCCTGCACCGGCATCGAGTTCTGCAAGCTCGCCATCGTCGAGACCAAGGCGCGCGGCGCCACGCTGATCGACGAACTCGAGCGCCGCCTGCCGGACTTCGACGAGCCGATCACCATCAACCTCAACGGCTGCCCCAACGCCTGCGCCCGCATCCAGGTGGCGGACATCGGCCTCAAGGGCCAGCTGGTGGTCGACGACAAGGGCGAGCAGGTCGAGGGCTACCAGGTGCACCTGGGCGGCGCGCTCGGCCTGGAACCCGGCTTCGGCCGCAAGGTGCGCGGACTGAAGGTGACGGCCAGGGAGCTGCCCGACTACATCGAGCGGGTCCTGAGCCGCTACCAGGAGCAGCGCGAGGACGGCGAGCGGTTCGCCGTGTGGGCCGCGCGGGCGTCCGAGGAGGAGCTGTCATGAGCGAGCGTGCCGCCCCCTTCTACTGCCCGTACTGCGGCGAGGAGGACCTCCGTCCCCACGAGGAGGGCCACGGAGCCTGGGAGTGCGCGGGATGCAACCGGGCCTTCCGGCTGAAGTTCCTCGGGCTGCTCGCCCGCGGCGTTCCGCAAGCCGGTCACGAGGGGGACGAACGGATATGACGGCCACTCAGAACACTGTGAACGAGGGCGAGTTGCGGGCGCTGGCCGAGCAGGCGGGCCGTGATCTGGAGGACGCCTCCGCGCTGGAGATCCTCCAGTGGGCGGCCGCCACCTTCGGCCGCCGGTTCTGCGTCACCTCGTCCATGGCGGACGCGGTGGTCGCCCACCTGGCCTCCCGTGCGATGCCCGGTGTGGACGTGGTGTTCCTCGACACCGGCTACCACTTCCCGGAGACTATCGGCACCCGCGACGCGGTCGAGGCCGTGATGGACGTCCATGTCATCACCCTCACCCCTCGGCAGACGGTCGCCGAACAGGACGCCGCGTACGGCCCGAGGCTGCACGACCGCGATCCGGACCTGTGCTGCCGGCTGCGCAAGGTGCGGCCGCTGGAGGAGGGCCTGGAGGGCTACCTGGCCTGGGCGACCGGGCTGCGCCGCGACGAGTCCCCGACCCGGGCGAACACCCCGGTCGTCGGCTGGGACGAGAAGCGGCGGAAGGTCAAGATCTCCCCGATCGCCCGCTGGACCCAGGACGACGTGGACGCCTACGTCGCCGAACACGGTGTCCTGACCAACCCGTTGCTGATGGACGGCTACGGCTCGGTGGGCTGTGCGCCCTGCACCCGGCGCCTGCTTCAGGGCGAGGACGCGCGCGCCGGCCGCTGGGCGGGCAGCGCCAAGACCGAGTGCGGACTGCACGGCTGACCCATGACCGTACCGACGACGCTGTCGGTGCCGTCGGTGCTTTCGACGACTACTTCCACCCACAGGGAGAACCACGTGACGACCGGAGCCACCGTCTGGCTCACGGGTCTGCCGAGTGCCGGCAAGACCACCATCGCGCACGAACTGGCCGGGCGGCTGCGTGCGGAGGGCCACCGCGTCGAGGTGCTCGACGGCGACGAGATCCGCGAGTTCCTCTCCGCGGGCCTCGGCTTCAGCCGCGAGGACCGGCACACCAACGTGCGGCGCATCGGCTTCGTCGCCGAACTGCTCGCCCGCAACGGCGTCAAGGCGCTGGTCCCGGTGATCGCGCCGTACACCGACAGCCGCGACGCGGTGCGCGCGTGGCACGCGAAGAACGACACGACGTATCTGGAGGTGCACGTCGCCACCCCGGTCGAGGTGTGCTCCGTACGCGATGTGAAGGGGCTGTACGCCCGGCGGGCCGCGGGCGAGCTGACGGGCCTGACCGGCGTCGACGACCCGTACGAGGAGCCCCGGACGCCGGATCTGCGCATCGAGTCGCAGCACCAGACGGTCGGGGAGTCCGCGGCCTCCGTGCACGCGCTGCTCAGCGAAAGGGGACTGGCATGACGACCGTCGCCGAGACCACGGCGGGCGACGAGGGCACGGGCAGCCCGTACGCCCTTTCCCACCTGGACGCGATCGAGTCCGAGGCGGTGCACGTCTTCCGCGAGGTGGCGGGCGAGTTCGAGAACCCGGTGATCCTGTTCTCCGGGGGCAAGGACTCCATCGTCATGCTGCACCTGGCGCTGAAGGCGTTCCGGCCCGCCGCGGTCCCCTTCTCGCTGCTGCACGTGGACACCGGGCACAACTTCCCCGAGGTCCTCGACTACCGCGACCGCACGGTCGAAAGGCACGACCTGCGGCTGCACGTCGCCTCCGTGCAGGAGTACATCGACCGGGGCGTCCTCAAGGAGCGCCCGGACGGCACCCGCAACCCGCTCCAGACCCTCCCGCTGACCGAGAAGATCCGGTCCGAGCGGTTCGACGCGGTGTTCGGCGGCGGGCGCCGCGACGAGGAGAAGGCCCGCGCCAAGGAGCGGGTGTTCTCGCTGCGGGACGAGTTCTCCCAGTGGGACCCGCGCCGTCAGCGGCCCGAGCTGTGGAACCTCTACAACGGCCGGCACGCGCCCGGCGAGCACGTGCGGGTGTTCCCGCTGTCCAACTGGACCGAGCTGGACGTGTGGCAGTACATCGCCCGCGAGGGCATCGAGCTGCCCGGGATCTACTACGCCCACACGCGCGAGGTCTTCCAGCGCGGCGGCATGTGGCTGACCGCCGGTGACTGGGGCGGCCCCAAGGACGGCGAGAGCGTGGAGAAGCGGATCGTGCGCTACCGCACCGTCGGCGACATGTCCTGCACCGGCGCCGTCGACTCCGACGCCGACACCATCGAGAAGGTCATCACCGAGATCGCCGCCTCGCGCCTGACCGAGCGCGGCGCCACCCGGGCCGACGACAAACTGTCCGAGGCCGCGATGGAAGACCGCAAGCGCGAGGGGTACTTCTAGCCGTGAGCACGATCACCGCCGCGGAGCTCGCGGCCACCACCCTGCTGCGGTTCGCCACCGCCGGCTCCGTCGACGACGGCAAGTCCACCCTGGTGGGGCGGCTGCTGCACGACTCCAAGTCGGTGCTCGCCGACCAACTGGAGGCCGTGGAGCGCGTCTCCGCGAGCCGCGGCCAGCAGGCCCCGGACCTCGCGCTGCTGACGGACGGGCTGCGCGCCGAGCGCGAGCAGGGCATCACCATCGACGTGGCCTACCGCTACTTCGCCACCCCGCGCCGCCGGTTCATCCTCGCGGACACGCCGGGCCATGTGCAGTACACCCGGAACATGGTCACCGGCGCGTCCACCGCCGAGCTGACGGTGATCCTGGTGGACGCCCGCAACGGCGTGGTGGAGCAGACCCGCCGGCACGCGGCGATCGCCGCCCTGCTGCGGGTGCCGCACGTGGTCCTGGCCGTGAACAAGATGGACCTGGTCGACTACCGGGAGTCCGTGTTCGCCGCGATCGCCGAGGAGTTCACGGCGTACGCGACCGAACTGGGCGTCCCCGAGGTCACCGCGATCCCGATCTCGGCGCTGGTCGGGGACAACGTGGTGGAGCCGTCCGCGGCCATGGACTGGTACGGCGGCCCGACCGTCCTGGAGCACCTGGAGACGGTCCCGGTCAGCCACGACCTGGCACACTGCCACGCGCGGCTGCCCGTGCAGTACGTGATCCGGCCGCAGACCGCCGAACACCCCGACTACCGCGGCTACGCCGGCCAGATCGCCGCCGGCAGCTTCCGGGTCGGCGACGAGGTCACGGTGCTGCCCTCCGGCCGCACCACCCGGATCGCCGGCATCGACCTGCTCGGCGAGCCGGTCGACGTGGCCTGGACGACGCAGTCGGTGACGGTCCTGCTCCAGGACGACATCGACGTCTCGCGCGGTGACCTGATCGTGCCCAGCCAGGACGCGCCCGCCACCACCCAGGACGTGGAGGCGACCGTCTGCCACGTCGCCGACCAGCCGCTGGCCGTCGGCCACCGGGTGCTGCTCAAGCACGGCACCCGCACGGTCAAGGCGATCGTCAAGGACATCCCGTCCCGGCTCACCCTGGACGACCTGTCCCTGCACCCGCACCCCGGGCAGCTCGTCGCCAACGACATCGGCCGGGTGAAGATCCGCACCGCCGAGCCGCTGCCGGTCGACGCCTACGCCGACTCCCGCCGCACCGGCTCGTTCATCCTGATCGACCCCGGCGACGGCACCACGCTCACCGCGGGGATGGTCGGCGAGTCGTTCGCCACGCCGGCACCGGTCAACGACACCGCGGACGAGGACGGCTGGGACTTCTGACCATGAACTCCCCCGACTTCTACTCGACGTTCGCCAAGGAGGGCGGCCGGGTCGGCAGCGGCGCCCTCGGCAGCGGACAGGGCGGGGTGGCCCGATGTGCGTGCTGACGTACGCGCACTGCCCGCGCGCCCTCACCCCCCACCCGCACAGACGAAGACCTGCCGACCTCCCGGCCACGGCCTGAGACGCCGTGACCGCCGGGCCGACGAGGGGACAACCTCCCGTGCCTGCCACCAGCTCGTCCACACTCCGCCGCGGCCTCGCCGTGGTCACCGCCCTGCCCCTGCTCGCGCTCGCCGCCTGCGGCTACGGCTCCCAGGCCGACGACGACAGCGGCCGGCAGAAGGTGGCCGCCGGAGCCGAGAAGACCGACGGTCTCGACGCCGTCAGGATCGGCTACTTCGGCAACCTGACCCACGCGACCGCGCTGGTCGGGGTGCAGAAGGGCTTCTTCCAGAAGGAGCTGGGCGCCACGATCGTCAAGCCGTCGGTCTTCAACGCCGGGCCGTCCGAGATCGAGGCCCTCAACTCCGGCTCCATCGACATCGGCTGGATCGGCCCGTCCCCGGCGATCAACGGCTACACCAAGTCGGACGGCAAGAGCCTGCGCATCATCGGAGGTTCGGCCTCCGGCGGGGTCAAGCTCGTCGTCAACCCGGCGAGGATCAAGTCCCTGAAGGACGTCAAGGGCAAGAAGATCGCGACCCCGCAGCTGGGCAACACGCAGGACGTGGCCTTCCTCAACTGGATCGCGGAGCAGGGCTGGAAGGTCGACGCGCTCAGCGGCAAGGGCGACGTCTCCGTGGTCCGCACCGACAACAAGATCACCCCGGACGCCTACAAGTCCGGCTCCGTCGACGGCGCCTGGGTGCCGGAGCCGACCGCGTCGAAGCTGGTCGCCGAGGGTGCCAAGGTGCTCCTTGACGAGGCGTCGCTGTGGCCCGACAAGAAGTTCGTGATCACGAACATCATCGTGTCGCAGAAGTTCCTCAAGGAACACCCGAAGGCCGTCGAGGCGGTGCTGAAGGCCTCCGTCGAGACCAACCAGTGGATCAACGCCCACCCGGACGAGGCGAAGACCGCGGCGAACAAGCAGCTCGGGATCGACTCCGGCAAGGAACTGCCGGGCGACGTCCTGGACCCGGCGTGGCAATCCATCCAGGTCACCGACGACCCGCTGGCCTCGACCCTCGACACGGAGGCGAAGCACGCGGTCAAGGCGGGTCTGCTGCAGAACCCCGAGCTGGCCGGCATCTATGACCTGGCCCCGCTGAACAAGGTGCTGAAGGCCGCGGGCGAACCGACCGTCGACGACGCCGGTCTCGGCGCCCGGTAGAGCCCGAAGCCGAAGAGTTCCCAGGAGGTGACGACCATGGCCACGACCCTTGCCAGGGCCGCCGAGACCGTAACGCACGCGGCCCGCCTCGAGAACGTCTCGAAGTCCTTCGCGGGACCGGGCGGGCAGCAGCTCGTCCTGGACGGCATCAGTCTCGATGTCGCTCCGGGCGAGTTCGTCACCCTCCTGGGGGCCTCGGGCTGCGGCAAGTCCACCCTGCTGAACCTGGTGGCGGGGCTGGACCAGCCGACCGCCGGGTCCATCACGACGGACGGCCGCCCCGCCCTGATGTTCCAGGAACACGCCCTCTTCCCCTGGCTGACCGCGGGCAGGAACATCGAACTCGCCCTGAAGCTGCGAGGGGTGGCGAAGCCGGAGCGGCGCGGCCGGGCAGAGGAGCTGCTCGGGCTCGTCCGGCTGAAGGGCGCCTACGGCAAGCGCGTCCACGAACTGTCCGGCGGGATGCGCCAGCGCGTGGCGCTGGCCCGCGCGCTGGCCCAGGAGAGCAACCTGCTGCTGATGGACGAGCCGTTCGCGGCGCTCGACGCCATCACCCGGGACGTCCTGCACGACGAGCTGACCCGGATCTGGCAGCAGACCGGGGTGTCGGTGCTGTTCGTCACGCACAACGTGCGCGAGGCGGTGCGGCTGGCCCAGCGGGTGGTGCTGCTGTCCTCCCGTCCGGGCCGGGTGGCCCGCGAGTGGACGGTGGACATCCCGCAGCCGCGCCGCATCGAGGACGCGCCCGTGGCGGAACTGTCCCTGGAGATCACCGAAGTCCTGCGTGGGGAGATCCGCCGACATGGCCAGCACTGACACGAAGACCGCGCACGGCGCCGAACTGGCCGACGTGGAGGCCGGTCTGGACGCCCTGGAGACCACGGCGGCCGGCCGGGCCCCCCTGCGCCGGACCCTCGTCGACAAGGTCCTGCCACCGGTCGTGGCGATCGCGGTGGTCCTGGTGCTCTGGCAGGCGCTGATCTCCCTGAAGGTGGTCGACGACCCGAGCAGGCTGCCCTCGCCCGCCGACGTGGGCGGCGAGTTCAAGGACGCCTGGTTGCAGGGCAAGCTGCTCGGCTTCATCTGGACGTCCGTCTCGCGCGGTCTGCTGGGCTTCCTGCTGGCGCTGGCGATCGGCACGCCGCTGGGCCTGCTGGTGGCCCGGGTCAGGTTCGTGCGCGCGGCCATCGGCCCGATCCTGTCCGGCCTCCAGTCGCTGCCGTCGGTGGCCTGGGTGCCGCCCGCGGTGATCTGGCTGGGCCTGGACAACTCGATGATGTACGCGGTGATCCTGCTCGGCGCGGTCCCCTCCATCGCCAACGGCCTGGTGTCCGGCATCGACCAGGTGCCGCCGCTGTTCCTGCGGGCGGGCCGCACGATGGGCGCGACGGGGCTCCGGGGCGCCCGGCACATCGTGCTGCCGGCCGCGCTGCCGGGCTATCTGGCCGGTCTGAAGCAGGGCTGGGCGTTCTCCTGGCGCTCGCTGATGGCGGCGGAGATCATCGCCTCCTCGCCGGACCTGGGCATCGGCCTGGGCGCGCTGCTCGAGAACGGCCGCAACGCCAGCTCCATGGCCATGGTGTTCGAGGCCATCATCCTGATCCTGTTCGTCGGCATCGCCATCGACCTGCTGATCTTCAGTCCGCTGGAGCGGCGGGTACTGCGCGGCCGCGGTCTTCTCGTGAAGAGCTGAACGCCCATGATCCACCAGCCCGTTCTCCTCGTCGTCGCCCACGGCAGCCGCGATCCGCGGCATGCCGCGACCGTGCACGCCCTGGTCCGCCGGGTCCGGGCACTGCGCCCCGGGCTCCGGGTGGAGACCGGCTTCCTGGACTTCAACGTCCCGTCCGTACCGGGCGTCCTCGACGCCCTGGCGGCCGACGGGGTGCGGGACGTCGTGGCCCTGCCACTGCTGCTGACCCGCGCCTTCCACGCCAAGACGGACATCCCCTCGGTGCTGCGCCGGGCGCCGTCGCGGCTGCGGATCCGGCAGGCGGAGGTCCTCGGCCCCTCACCGCTGCTGACGGACGCTCTGGAACGCCGTCTGCACGAGGCGGGTCTCGATCCCGCCGACAGGTCCTCGACCGGGGTCGTGCTGGCCTCGGCGGGGTCCTCCGACCCGGAGGCGATCGCAGTGATCGCAGACATCGCGCGGGAGTGGCGGCACACCGGCTGGTGCGCCGTGCGGCCTGCGTTCGCCTCCGCTTCACCACCGCGCACCGAGGACGCGGTGCGGGAACTGCGGGAGCTGGGCTGCGCCAAGGTCGCGGTCGCACCGTACGTGCTGGCACCGGGTTTCCTGCCGGACCGCATCGCACGGGGCGCGGCCGAGGCCGGGGCCGACGTGCTGGCCGGGGTGCTCGGCCCGGCTCCGGAGGTGGCGCGGGTCCTGCTGGAGCGCTACGACGCCGCCCGGCTGCCGCTGTCGGCTGCTCTGGGAGCCTGACGGGCGAGTACGGGCCGCGGCCCGGCACTCCCCCGTGGTGCCGGTCCGCGAACCGTCCGACCAGCGCCCGCCGTTGATCGGTGAGCGGTGGTGACGTTCAGTACAGCGTGCGGCGGTGCGCAAGTGTCACTGCCGCACGGCGGGCGGGGCCCGAATGTGGATCATCCCGCCCATGCCGTGTGCCGAGGCCCGGTTCGGCGCGACTCAGTCGAAGCGGAGTGATCCGGTGCGGGTCCGCTTGAGTTCGAAGAAGTCCGGCCGAGTCGCCAAAACCCGGAAGGCGTCGAACAGTTCGGCCGCCTCGGCCCCGCGCGGAACGGCCCGCAACACCGGCCCGAACCAGACCGTTCCGTCGACGTGAAGGGTGGGCGTCCCCACGTACGCGCCGGTGTCCGCCTCGGCGCCTGCCTCGTGACTGCGCCGTACCGCCTCGTCGTAGGAGGGATCGTGCGCGGCCGCCGCGAGGTCCTGGTCGAGTCCGAGCTCGGCCAGGGACCCGGCGACCACCTCGTCGAAGTCCTCCACCCGGCGTTCGTGGATGCGGACGCCGAACGCGGTGTACAGGTCCCGCAGCACCTTCTCGCCGTGCCGCTCGGCGGCGGCCACCGCGACCCGCACCGGGCCGATCGACCTGTCGACCAGTTCCCGGTACCAGTCGGGCAGTTCGTTGCCGGTGTTGTGCAGGTACAGGCTCATGACCTGGAACCTGAGGTCGAGCGGACGCTCACGTTCCACCTCAAGGAGCCAGCGGGAGGTGATCCAGGCGAAGGGGCAGGCGGGGTCGAAGAAGAGGTCGACGCGGGTCGGCGAGTCAGTCGGCGAGTCAGGGGTCATGCCGTTGACGCTAACGGCCGATTGGCACAGGATCGCGGTCCAATCAGGAGGTCTTTTCCTGAGCCACTTGGTCTGTCCGGCCCGCCCGTTCCGCCCGGTCCGCGGTGGCCACCGTGTCCGCCAGCCGCACCAGTTCCGCCACCGGCAGCGAGCCGGCCGGCCGGCGCTCCCGTGCGAAGGTGTTGGCCAGGCGCTGGAGCAGTTCGTTCAGCGGTGCCGGTATGCCGTGCAGCCGGCCCAGGAGCACGATCTCCCCGTTGAGGTGGTCGGCCTCGATGGAGCCGGTGCCGCGGGCGAGGGACTGCCAGGAAGAGCCGCCGCCGCGCGGGGCGCCGGGCAGCGGCACCAGGGTGATCTTGTCGCCGCGGGCCTCCCGCTGCTCCTCGGCGCTCACCCACGGGATGCCGGCGGCAGCGAGCACCGCCTCCCCTTCGGCGCGCACCCTCGCGTACAGCGCCCGCGCCGCCTCGTTGTCCAGCGGGCCGCTGACGGCCTCGATGGCGTTGGCGAGGTTGCCGAGCAGCTTGGCGTACTGCCAGCGGGTCACCTCCGGCACGACCGGTGCCTCGAAGTGCGCCGCCTCCAGATCGGCGGAGATCCGCCGCAGGGTGCCGTCGGTGCCGTGCGGGTAGCGGCCCAGGTGCAGCATGCCGGTGAGCGGGGTGCCGGCGGCCGAGACGGCGCCGGGTTCGACGTGGGTCGCGGGCAGCCAGACGCAGACGCCGTACACGTGCCGGAAGCGGCGCAGGGCGAGCCGCTGCCCCTCCACCCCGTTCTGCGCGCACAGCAGCGGCAGCGTCCCCTCGGCCGTGCCGCCGCCCGCGACCGGCGCCGGCCCCCAGGCCGCCAGCGCCGCCTCGGTGTCCTGCGTCTTGACGGCCAGCACGAGCACGTCGTCGGCGCGCAGTTCGCCGAGCGCCTCGGGCCCGTCCACGGCGGGCAGCCGGTACGTCAGCTCGCCCTCCGGCACCCTCAGCCGCAGCCCGCCCTCCCGCAGTGCCGCGAGGTGCGCCCCCCGCGCGACCAGCACGACCTCACGCCCGCTCTGCGCCAGCCGTCCCCCGATGGCACCGCCGACCGCCCCTGCCCCGATGATGATGTATCGCATGGGACGAGCCTTCCACAGTGAACCAAGCGCCCCAACGGACGACCGAGGAGACCGAGTGGCACCGGAGATGTTCATGCTCGGCGGCGACCTGCCCGTACGCCGCCTCGGCTACGGCACCGCGCAGCTGACCGGCCCCGGCTACTGGGGCCCGCGCGGCGACGCGCGAGACGCGGTGGCCGTGCTGCGGCGGGCGGTCGAGCGCGGGGTGACCCTGATCGACACCGCCGACAACTACGGCCCGTCCGTCGCCGAGGAACGCGTGGCCGAGGCCCTGCACCCCTACCCCGAGGACCTGGTGATCGCCACCAAGGGCGGGGTGATCCGCACCAGCGACAGCGCCTGGCACATCGACGGGCGGCCGAAAGCGCTGCGCGCGATGTGCGAGGCGAGCCTGCGCAGGCTGCGGCTGGAGAGGATCGACCTGTACCAGCTGCACCGGCTGGACCCCGCGGTGCCGATGGCCGAACAGCTCGGTGTGCTCGACGAGTTGCGGAAGGAGGGCAAGATCCGTCACATCGGCCTGGACACCGTGTCCGCCGAACAGCTCGCCACCGCACTGGAGTCGACGCCCGTCGCCTCGGTCCAGAACCGCTACAACCTCCTCGACCGCGCGTCGGAGCCGCTGTTGGAGCTGTGCGAGGGGCGCGGCATCGCGTTCCTGCCGTGGTTCCCGCTGGGCAACGGCACGTTGACCGGGAACCCGGAGTGCGCCGGGATCGCCGCCGCGCACGGCGCCACACCGGGGCAGGTGGCCCTGGCCTGGCTGCTGCACCGCTCCCCCGTGCTCTGCCCGACGCCGGGCACGGGCACGCTCGCCCACCTGGAGGAGAACCTGGACGCGGCCGGGGTGTCCCTCGGCGCCGCCGAGCTGTCCCGGCTGGGCGCTCTCGGGTGAGCGCGTCCGCCCGGGTCGTGACCGTGCGGGTCGCGTCTGTGCGGCTCACGTCCGCCCGGGGCGCGTCCGTGCGGGTCAGGCGTCCGGGGCGGTCAGCTCGACGAGTTTGAGCACCGTGTTCCAGTTCCGGCTGGTGGCGATCAGGTCCTTGTTCAGCCGCTTTCTGGACAGGTGCTCGGCGAGCTTGGAACGGCCGAGCCCGTCCGGCGCGTACAGGTACAGGGCCCGGTCGCCGAGGCGGAACTCCTCGGGCAGGTAGGTGTCCCGGTCGATCTCCGCGTAGCGCTCCGCCGCGACGGGCGCGGAGAAGTAGGTCACGTGCAGCTGCCGGCCCTCCAGCTCGGCGGCCGGGAACGGGCAGGCCTCGGCGACCGCCCGCAGATAGGCGTGGTCGCGCACGATCACGTCCACCGGGAAGCCGAACCGCTTCTCCAGCGCCGCCGTGAGCTCGGCGGCCAGCGACTCCTCGTCGCCGTGACCGGCGGCGAACACGGCCTGGCCGCTCTGCAGATGCGTGCGCACCCCGGTGTGGCCGAGTTCGGCCACCAGGGTGCGCAGCTCGGCCATCGGGACCTTCTTGCCGCCCACGTTGATTCCGCGCAGCAGCGCGGCGTACGTCGTCATCCGCCCACGATAGAACCCACCCCTGACAGAGCGGCGGTCGTGCCCCGTGGGGGCGGGCACGACGGCCGCCTGCCGAGGGGCGGGGCCGGACGAAACGATGACGGATCGCGGCGCCCGGAGCAACCGCTGCACGCAGCTGTGATTTGTTCAACAAGGTTGCGTAACCGCAAAGCCGAGCGCTTCCGGCGGAACGGACACCCTGATGCGCGCCCCCGAGAAGCCCGGATACGTGTAAGGGGTCACCTACTCCGCTGTGCGGAGGAAGCGGGGTCCGGCAGGAGGAGCCCCGGCGGCACCACTTCACCGGTCAGCACGACGAGCGGGGCACCGCCCGGCCCCTACCGTCGTTGCGGAAGGCGACGGCAGGGGGCCGTCGCCGCGCACGAGGTCCGCAGGGCCTCTCAAGAAGGGGCAAGCCCGTCATGGTGAACGGAGAGACACGGGTGCGGGGCCTCGCCGCGCGGGCCGGCGGCTGGAGCGCCCGGCATCGATGGGCCGCCGTCGGGATCTGGGTGCTGTTCGTCGTCCTGGCGATGGGGCTCGGTTCGGTGGCCGGCCGGCTGGACGTCAAGGAGAGCGACCAGCTCAAGGGTGAGACACACACCGCCGCGAAGATCATCGAGGACGCGGGGATCAAGGAACCGGCGAGCGAGACCGTCCTGATCCAGGCGAAGGACGGCTCCGGCAGGGCCACGGACGCCGGCTTCCGGGCGGCCGTCGGCGACGTGATCGCGGCCGTCGAGAAGACCGGCCTGGTCACGGACGTGACCTCGCCGTACGACACGAAGACCATCTCCGGGGACGGCCGCAGCGCGCTGGTGCAGTTCGCGCTGCGGGGCGAGGCGGACACCGCGGGCGAGCGGGTGGAGCCCGTGCTGAAGGCCGTGGCGAACGTCCAGAAGGACCACGGCACGCTGCGGATCGAGGAGATCGGCGGCGCCAGCATGCAGAAGCAGTACTCCGACGCCTTCGGGGACGACTTCCAGCAGGCCGAGTTCTCCGCCGTGCCGGTGGCCCTCGGCATCCTGCTGATCGCCTTCGGCGCGCTGGTGGCCGCGCTGCTGCCGGTGGCGCTGGCGATCACCGCGATCATGGCGACGATGGGCCTGATGGGCATCGTCAGCCACCTCCAGCCGATGAGCGACACCGCCAACTCCGTGATGCTGCTGGTCGGCATGGCCGTCGGCGTCGACTACTGCCTGTTCTACCTGCGCCGCGAGCGCGAGGAGCGGATGGCCGGACGCGACGCGGGGACCGCGCTGCGCATCGCCGCCGCGACCAGCGGGCGCGCGATCATCGTCTCCGGCGTCACGGTGTGCGTGGCGATGGCGGGCATGCTGTTCACCGGGGTCGCCGAGTTCGAGGCGATGGGCCTGGCCTCGCTGATGGTGGTGGCCGTCGCCATGGTCGGCTCGGTGACCGTGCTGCCGGCGCTGCTCTCGATGCTGGGCGAGCGGGTCGAGAAGGGCCGCGTGCCGTTCCTGCGGCGCACCCGGGGCGGCAACGGGGAGAGCAGGTTCTGGACGGCCGTGCTGCGGCGGGTGCTGGCGCGGCCCGTGGTGTCGGCCGTGGTGGCCGTGGGTGCGCTGCTCGCCGTCGCGGCTCCGGCGCTGGGCATGAAGACCTCGCAGCTCACGCTGGACCAGGAGTTCGGCGACTCGCTGCCCATCGTGCAGACGTACAACCGGCTCAACGAGGCCTTCCCCGGCGGTTCCGAGCCGGCCCTGGTGGTCGTGAAGGCCGACGACATCAACGCCCCGGCCGTACGGCAGGCGCTGACCGCGTTCAAGGAGCGGGCCGTCGCCTCGGGCGCCTCGCGCGGCCCGGTCGACGTGCGGCTGCACGAGGACCGGAACGTCGCCCTCGTCTCCGTCCCGCTGGTCGGCGGCTCGGACCTCGACAAGGCGGGCCGGAGCCTGGAGAAGCTGCGTGACGAGGTGCGGCCCGCCACGCTGGGCAAGGTCGACGGCGTCCAGGCGCCGATCACCGGCCAGGTCGCCGGCTCGCACGACTTCAACGCCCAGCTCGTCGGCTCCGTCGTGCCGGTCTTCGTCTTCGTCGTGGTCTTCGCCTTCCTGCTGATGCTGCTGTCGTTCCGCTCGCTGACCGTCGCGATCACCTCGATCGTGCTGAACCTGCTGTCCGTGGGCGCCGCCTACGGCATCCTCGTCGCGGTCTTCCAGCACGGCTGGGGCGCGTCCCTGGTCGGCGCCCACGGTGTCGGCGCGATCGTCACCTGGCTGCCGCTGTTCCTGTTCGTGATCCTGTTCGGCCTGTCGATGGACTACCACGTCTTCGTGGTCTCCCGGATCCGCGAGGCGCGGCTGCGCGGCCGGAGCACCAAGGACGCCATCCAGCACGGCGTGGTCACCACGGCGGGTGTCGTCACCAGCGCCGCGGTGATCATGGTCGCCGTGTTCGCGATCTTCGGAACGCTGTCCATGCAGTCGATGAAGCAGATGGGCGTGGGCCTGGCGGCCGCGGTGCTCATCGACGCCACGGTCATCCGCGGTGTGCTGCTGCCCTCGGTGATGTCCCTGCTGGGCGAACGCAACTGGTACCTGCCCAGGTGGCTGCACCGCCTGCCGGACCTCACCCACGACGAGTCCCCGGAGGCGGTCGCGGCCCCGCCGGCCCCGCCGGTCCCGCCCGCTCCGAGCAAGGGCGAGCCGCTGGGGGTGTGAGCCCTCGGCGGGCGGCGCGCCTCACCTCCGCCCGGTGGGCAGTTCGGCCTCGATGAGGTCGGCCGCCCGCCGGGTGCCGCCTTCCCGGGCCATGGCGGCCTGGACGTCCTTCAGCCGCCGCGCCGCCTCGGGGTCGTCGACGAGGGCGAGGGCGGCGGCCCGCAGGGTCTCGGCGGTCGCCTCCTCCGTGGCGAGGCGGCGGGCCACGCCGAGGCCCTGGAGCATGTCCGCGTTGCCGAACTGGTCGACGGCCTGCGGTACGGCGATCATCGGCGTCGCGGTCGCCAGGCCCTCCTGGCTGCCCCCGGCCCCGGCGTGCGTGACGAACAGGTCGGCCTTGCGCAGAATCGCCAACTGCGGCACCCAGGACCGCACTTCGACGTTCGCGGGGATGTCGCCGAGTTCGTCCGGACGCACGTGCTTGCCGACCTGGAGCACCGTGTGCCAGCCCGGCAGCCCGCCGAAGGCCTCGACGCACTCCCGGTAGAAGGCCGGCTGCTTGGTGAAGGACGAGCCGAGCGAGACGAGGACCACCTTCTCGGCCCCGGCGGGCCGCTCCCAGTCGCCCTGCGCCGAGCGGTCGCCCTGGCAGGCGCCCACGAAGCTGTGGACCTTCTCGTCGACCCGGTCGGCGTGCGGTTGCAGCACGCGCGGGATCAGGACGATCGAGCGGGCGGGGCGGCCGACGAACGGGTCCGGGTGCCGGGTGATCCCGTTCTGCGCGAGCCACGCCTCGAAGCGGGCGTAGTAGGCCCGGCCCCGCTCCGTCTTCAGGGGCTCGGCCCACAGCGGTTCGGCGACCTCCTCCTCGTAGCCCTCCCAGGCCACGAGGTTCGGGGAGAGGTAGATCGCCGGCACGCCCCAGCGGTGGGCGAGGACACGGGCCGGGTAGGAGGTGATGTCGTGCAGCACGAGGTCCGGTTCGTCGTCCCGGTAGGCCTCGATCAGCTGGGGCAGGGCCTGGATCGCGTCGTCCAGGAACGGCTCGACGTTGTCGAGCAGCGTGTTCCCCCAGTCGGAGGGATCGTCGTCGGGCGAGGGCAGGGTGGAGCGCCAGGGCTTCACCTCCGCACCGGTCTCGGCGACCTTGTCCGCGAAGACGGGCGGGATGGCGTACGTCACCCGGTGTCCGCGTGCGACGAGCTCCCGGATCACTTCGAGGCTGGGGTTCACGTGTCCGTGGGCGGCGATGGAGAACATGGCGATGTGGGTGCGTGTGGGCATGTCCCAGAGCCTAGGCGAGACGAGACGTCTCGTGCAACGTGGTTTCCGCGCCGCCGGGCGCACCGCCCCCGCCGGGGACCGGACACCGGTCCCGACCTGTGCGGATGCGACACTGACCCGGCGAAAAGAGCGGGGCTCCGGCGCGGCTGCCCGGGCCCGGACGAGGACACGGAGGCGGACGATGGACGAGGCGCGGGCTCGGGAGGTACTGGACGAGACGGGGGTGCTGTCCGGTCGGGCGCGCGACGCGCGGCTGCTCGCCCTGGGCGAGAACGCGGTGTTCGCCGCCGGGGATCTCGTGGTCAAGGTGGGCCGGGACGCCGAGCTGTGGGACCGGGCGCGGCGCGAGCTGCGGATCGCGCTGTGGCTGGCCGAGGCCGGTGTCCCGGCGGTGCGGGCCGCCGCCGCGGAGGCGATCCTCGTCGAGGGACATCCGGTGACCGTGTGGCGACGGATGCCCGATCCGGTAAGGCCCGCCGAGCCGGCGGACCTGGCCGCACTGCTCCGCCTGGTCCACGCCCTGCCCGCCCCCGACTTCGAGCTGCCGCCGCGCGAGCTGCTCGGCGGCGTGGAACGCTGGCTGCGGCTCGCGGGCGACGCGATCGACCCGGCCGACGCTGCGTATCTGCGGGAGCGACGCGACGGGTTCGCCGCGGCCGCCGCCGCGCTCACCCCGCAGCTGCCGCCGGGCCCGATCCACGGCGACGCGCTGCCGCGCAATGTGCACGTCGGCCCGGACGGGCCGGTCCTGGTCGACCTGGAGACCTTCTCCTTCGATCTGCGCGAGCACGACCTGGTGGTCCTGGCCCTGTCCCGGGACCGCTACGGCCTGCCCACCGAGGCGTACGACTCCTTCACGGCGACGTACGGCTGGGACGTACGGGAGTGGGAGGGCTGCGCGGTGCTGCGCGGCGCCCGCGAGACGGCCAGTTGCGCCTGGGTCGCCCAGCACGCCCCCAGCAACCCCAAGGCGCTGGCCGAGTTCGAACGCCGGGTGGCGTCCCTGCGGGACGGAGACACCACCGTGCGCTGGTATCCGTTCTGAGCGTTGCGTCAGCGGCCACCAGGGGACGACCGGGAGCCGGCCCGCAGGCACGGCGAGCGTGGCCGGACCGGCGAGTCGGCCGCCCGGACCGCGTCACCGGCGGCCGGGGCTCAGACGGTCTCGCCCGCCGGTTGGCGCAGCGGCCACGCGCCGTCGACCACCGCGTCCGGGTCGCCCTTGCGGCGCAGGAAGTCCTGGAAGTCCGCAGCCCAGGCGGCGTGCCACTCGATCTGGCGGCGGTGCAGCTCCGCCGGGCCGAGGGCCGCGACCTTGGAGTGGCGGCCGGCTATCGCGGCGGCCAGCCGGGCCGCCGCGAGGGCGTCGGCCGAGGCGTCGTGGGCGGCGTCCAGGACGACGCCGTACTCCGCGCAGACCGCCTCCAGGGTGCGCTTGCCCCTGCGGTAGCGGTCGGCCCAGCGGTCGATGGTGTACGGGTCGACGACCGGGCCCGGTTGCGCCCCGCCCAGGCGGTCGCTCAGGGACGGCAGTCCGTACCGGTGCAGTTCGGCGGAGAGCAGGGTCAGGTCGAAGGCCTTATCCACGCACGACCGTGTCTCACGATCCCCCTCGTCGTTGATCGGCCAGGGGGTGCGATCAGATGGAGATCTTCTTCACCGACCCGGATGCGTTGGAAGCGGCCGGGGTCACCGATGCGCAGAGGGCACTGGAACGGCATGGGTTGCATACCGGTGCGCCCTTCATCCTCAGCGATGACGGCAGCTACGACATACATCTGAACCGCTTCCTGTGGTCCTTGCCGACCCTCGGGGTGAGGTCGACGAACTCCTGGCGGGCGTACGCTCTCGATCTGCTGACGTGGGGGCGGTTCCTCCACGAGCATCGTGGCAAGACCGTCTGGCAAGCCGACCGTGGCGACGTGACGGCCTTCCACCGGGCCCGACGCATCTCGCCCGACCCCACGCAGGTCATCTCGGCCTCCACCTGGAACCGGTCCGTCGCGGCCTTGGACAAGTTCTACACATGGGCGGATGACGAGGGCCTGGTCGCGCGGACGCCATTCAAGTACTACGAGAGCTCACGACGAGCGGAATCCGGCCGGCAGGTGCCCGTCCGTGGCAACCGCGCGGTGGAGAAAGCCGCCAAGCGCGGGTCCGTCAAGTTCCTCTCCGTGCCTCGATATGCAGCTCTCCGCGACGTCGGGCTGCGCGGTCAACTGCCGTCAGGAACCGCCGATCCATCCTTCCGTGGCCGTAACGCGGAACGCAACGCCGTCATGGCGGAGCTGCTGGTCACCACCGGCTTGCGCATCGAGGAGGCCGCGTCGCTCTGCTGGCCCGAACTGCCTGCCCCGGACCGCCAGGACGGAAAGAAGAGCGTGCCGTTCGACCTGGCGCCGCCGACCGCGAAACGGGACAACGGACGCAGGATCCTGCTGCCGAACCGGATCGTCGCGGCCCTGGCCGATTACGTGGAGATCGAGCGGTCCTTGGTGCTGGACCGCTGGAACGCCCGAGGCCGTCCACTGCCTGCCGATGCGGTGCTGGGGAGCCAACCCGATCGCCGGGGCGTACGGATGCAGACGAAAGACGGTCGGCTGCGAAGAGTTGCCTGGTCACGTGTGCCGCCATCTATCCGGTCCCGGCTATTCCTCATGGACGAGCAGGACCGTCCTCTCGGCCCCGCATGCGTATGGCTCGGGCAGGAAGCACGACCCGTGTCTCTGTCCGCCTGGGAGTCCGTATTCGTGCGCGCCTCGGAGAGGTGCCAGACGTTCGGGGTCGATGTCACCACCACGCCTCATGTACTCAGGCACACCTTCGCGGTTCATCTGCTGTCGGCGCTGATCCACGAGCAGATCGGCTCGGTGGACAGGCATGAAATGGCCGACGGCGTGTACCGCCGGATCATCGGAGACCCCCTCGATCACTTGCGCCGGCTGCTGGGGCACTCGTCGATCACGACGACGTACATCTACCTCGACTGCACCGACCAGGCACAGTCCTTGATCGACGGTGCGGTGGACGCTTGGACGTCCGAGGTCGCGGCCACGGCGACGCAGGTCTCACAGGAGGATCAACAGTCCGTAGCACGGGTACGGGGAGAATGGTCATGGTAGGGCGGGGACGGCGTCGGGCCCGACTGAACGTACCGGTGGAACAGGCTGTTGATCCAACTCCCCCGGCGCTGGGGCTGCTGAAGATCGAGGTCACCTTCCCGGACAACCGAGCGGCCGTCGTGGACTGGACCCGGGAACCTCAGCAGCGACTGCTGCGGGCCCTGGGCGCAGAACTGGCGGCTTCGTGCGCCGTGGGCCATGGCACAGGGTCGCCACATACGCTGCGGAATCGCGCCCGCTCGTGCCGGGAATGGGCACGCTGGATCGAATCGACGGAGCGCGTGGAACTACGCGTGGGTGATCTCCTCCCGCGCCACCTGGACGGGTTCGAGAGCCACCTACGCGAAAGGCATCCGGAGTCCTCGCGGACCCCGTACGCGCGTATCGCCGACATCGTCTGGATCTTGCGGCGTATGAGTGAAAGGCGTGAAGGGCTATCCTCTGCCATGGTCCGGCGGCTCGCCTATACCTCGGCAGGTCCGGTCGGATCGTACGCCCCTCGCGACGCCTATTCCCCCCGAGTGGTGGAGCAGTTGCGCGCTGCCGCACGCTCCGATGTCGACCACGCAGTTCGACGGCTGACCTTGGAGGGACCAACGCACTGCGCGCATATCGGCTTCCCCGTGCCCGATGTGGACGGGGAGCCCTGGAACCTCACCACCCGCCAGTTCCGCAGAACCGTGGCTTGGCACATCGCCCACCGCCCCTACGGCACGGTCGCGGGAATGATCCAGTACAAGCACCTCTCCGTCGCCATGTTCGAGGGATACGCCGGGACCTCAGCCTCGGGCTTCCGCGCGGAGGTCGCCGCCGAAGAAGCCATGGCACGCTTGGCGGACGTTGTTGAGCGCTACGAGGACTTCAAAGCCGGTGTCCGCTCATCCGCACCCGGCAGCACGCGGACCGACAACGAATTCGCGCGCGTGCAAGAGGAACTCCATGACTTCCCCGGGCGAGTGGTCGACGAGCGCCGCCTCCACGCCATGCTCAGAACCTCAGCGAACACCCTGCACGTCGGGACGCTGAACGACTGCTACTACCAGCCCGAAACCGCCCTCTGCCGAACCGCTGGCGGTGCGGACCAGCCCATGCTCAACAACTGTCGCCCGGATCGCTGCGGGAACTCGACCACCACGTCCCGGCACCGGAGCGGGTGGGAAGCAGCACACGCGGACACCGAACGCGCACTGACCTTCGTGGGACTCTCCGATCTCCAGCGAACGGCTCTGCGGGAGCATCTCAACGACGTCAGCAAAGTGATCGAGGGGATCGGCCGTGCCAACGACTGACGCAACCGAAACAGCTCTTCGAGCGGCCTCCGAGCGCCTGCTCCGAGGAGAGCCCACGCGTAGCGACGGTTCCTTGACCGTCGCCTCCCTCGCAGTCGAGGCCGGGGTCGGCAGAGCGAGCGCCTACCGCCACCCTCATGTCCTGACGGAGTTCCGGACCCTCGTAGCTGATCGAGAAGAAGCAGCCACGCCCTCGGCCTCGCTCCGGCAGGAGGTTCAGACCCTAAAGTCAACCGCGCGTCGGCTCCGCCAAGAACACGCGCGCGAAGTGCGGGAACTACGAAACTCGATCAACGTCCTCGCACAGCAGGTGCAACTCCTCACGTTGGAGAACCAACGTCTCTCAGAAGCAGGCGACCAGAAGAATCGCGTCACCCGCATCGATCGCCGCTGAAGCGCTGAGCCTGCTGCGGCACGCTATCCCGCTTGCTGAAGGTGATCTCAATGGCCATCCTCGAAGGCGGCGATGCGCCGGCCCCCGCCCCGCGCTCCCGGTCACGAGATCGACCGCTGAGCAAGCATCGTCAACAACCACGGGGAGCAACATGCCGCCTTTCGTCTACCGGATCACCAAGTACGACCCTGCCGACCGCGACGAGCACGGCAGCTACATCGGCACTGAGGACTCGACCAGCGACCACGGAGCGGTCGAGGCTGCATATCTGCAAGCGATCGCCGCCTTCGCCGAGGACACCGGCATCGACCATGTGGCCATTCGTGAGCCGGGGATCTCCGGCCTTGTCCACTTCGGCCTGGAGCCGGCGAGCGACGGCCACGGACTTGCCGGGCTCTTCCCACCTGATCTCAGCGGGTTCCACGACGGTGCCGAGGTGCCCCTCTTCCTAGGCCTGGAACTGGTCAGGGTCATGCTCCGCGACAACGGTGCCTGGTGCCGTCTGGAGGCAGAGAACAAGTTCGACGTGCAGGTCGGTTGGGACCAGTACGTCTACGTCAGCAGCGACAAGTCCTGCGAGCGCGCCATTGCCCACACCCGGGCTCTTGGTCTCTTCCCGGAGCAGCTGGACGCCTCGCCCTACGACGCGGACTTCGACGAGCCTGGGGTGCAGCGGCCCGCCGACGAGGACTTCTGGGCCCGTCTGCGCTGGTCCATCTCCATGCGGCACGCCGCGATATTGGAGGAGGGGTACCTTCACAATGCCTCCCGCTGGCACCGCCTCACCGAAGGCACCCTCGATGCGGTACGCGCCCGGCTCACCCCGCGTGCCCAGTTGACCGTCTGGCCTGACCTGTCCACCGATGTCGACGCGGTCCTCGCCTCGCTTCCCGACGAAGGTCCGGTGGAGTTCGTATGGGAGGGCCAGGACGGGGCTATCTCCAGCACGATGGCCTACGAGTCCGAGTACAAGGAACTGGCCGCCCGGGTGGCAGGCGCCCGTGCCGCCACGGCCCTGTCTTTGACCCTCGACGAACGCCACGCGCTGTTCACCGCGGTCCTGCCCGACGGCGACGGCGTCTTGCGCGCCCGGTGGAGGACCGAGCCGACGCCAAGTGACCAGAACTGGACCTTTCTGAAGACTCTTCACCGTGGACAGATCTGCACCGGCACGGTCACGGAGATCGCCAGCTTCGGTGTGACCTTCGTGGACATCGGCGGCTTCACCGCGATGATCAACATTCCCGAGCTGTCCTGGCGCCGTTTCGATCATCCCTCCGACGTCGTCGCCGTCGGCCAGAAGATCTCGGCCGAAATCCTCGATGTCGACCTGATCCGCGAGCGTGTGTCGCTGTCCCTGAAGGCATTGCAAGAGGACCCGATGCCGCAGTTCATTCAGCAGGTCGGCCAGATCACGAACGGCGTCGTGACCAAACTCGTCCCGTTCGGTGCCTTCGTCCGTATCGAAGACAGAGAGGACGGCCTCGAAGGTCTGGTGCACCTCTCCGAGCTGGCAGAAGGACACGTGAACCGGCCCGAGGACGTAGTACAGGTCGGAAACATCCTCACTGTGAAGATTGTTGACGTCGACCTTCCACGGCGTCGAATCACCCTCTCTCGCCTCCAGGCTCTCGCACCCGGAGAGGGCTGACCCGCGTGGTCATCCCCTACGGGGAATGAGCGGCCAGGCCGGCTCGACGACTGCCGTCGGATCCGCGGTACGCCGCAGGTAAGCCTGCAAAGAGACCGACTGTTCAGCCGCCGCGCGCACCTGAAGGTCATGCAGATCCGCCAATGGCATCAGGCCGACGGGCTGGTGCTTCTCACCCATACGTCGCACCACGCGGGCAGCGGCCACGGCATCAGCCCTCGCGTTGTGCGCGCCATCGAGCGACACACCGTAGTGAGCACACAACGCATGGAGGGCCCGCTTGCCCTTCCGGTACTTGTCGACGTGCTTGTCGATCACCAGCGGATCGATGACGGGCGCAGGTACACTGCCCAGCCGCTCGCTGACCGACTCGACCTCGTAGCGCCGACACTCGCGGTCCAGCAGTGACAGGTCGTAGCGTGCGTTCATCACCACCAGCGGCGTCCCAAGACGCAGCCCCTCGGCGACGGCCTGCGCGATCTCCTCAATGGCGGAGGCAGCAGGTACCCCGTGCTCGCGAGCATGCGCCGTCGAGATGCCATGGATCGCCGACGCCTGTTCTGGTATCGCCACCCCCGGATTGAGCAGCCAGGTCCGTTCCTCTGCGACGGCTCCGTCCGGATCCAGCCGCACGACCGCCGCCGTCACAATGCGATCGGTCTCTACGTCGGTGCCCGTGGTCTCCAGGTCGAAGGCCACCAACGGCCCACTGATCCAGCTCATCACGCGGCCCTCATTCCAGCGTGGGCCGCCAGCTGGCGCCGCCCTTCGCCATGAGACATCTGAGACGCGTCTGGCGTGCGGGGATAAAAAGCCGCGTTGTACGCCACGACCGGCACGCCCGCCTTCCAGTAGCCGGTCAGGACGTCGGCGATGGCGTCCGCGACCCGGTCGGCCGGTTCGCCCTCGGCGGCCGCGCGTGCGCTGCTGATCCCGTGCACCGCCACCGCGTCCGCCGGGATCTCCACGCCGGGGTCGGCCAGCCACTCCCGGCGTCCCCCCGGCTCCCCCTCCCTGACCTCGATCACGGCCCCGGTGACGATGCGCGCCTCGCGCGGATCCGTCCCGGTCGTCTCCAGGTCGAAGCCGATCAGCAGCTCCCGGTGCCAGCCCATGGCGGCCCCCCTTCTCGGTGGTGCGTTCCCCCAGTGGCCTCCACGATCGCATGGGCCACTGACAGTCCGAGGACCACGTTCCGCTTTCCGCGCGGGGACTGAGGGCGTTTCAGGACACCGGGCGCGAATCCACCCACATCAGCTCGAACTCCTCGCGATAGGCGGAGAAGAGCCCGCCTTCGTCGATCTCGCCGGGTTTGACCACCTTGTTCTCGTTCCGCAGGACGAAGACGGGGGCCTCCATGCCCCGGCTGCGCCGCAGATAGGACTGCACGACCGCGATGCCGTCCGAGCCGTCGCCGTCCACCAGGTAGGCGGTGACGCGGGGGGTCTCGTCGTAGACCTGGATCTCGAAGGCGCCCGGATCGCGCAGTCGGCCGCGCACCCGGCGCATGTGCAGGATGTTCATCTCCACCGCACGGCTCAACTCGCCTCGCTTGAGTCCGAGTTCGCGCTCGCGCCGCTTCACCGCGCTGGAGGCCGGGTTGAGGAACAGCAGCCGCACCCGGCAGCCGGACTCGGCGAGCCGCACCAGCCGGCGGCCGGAGAAGTTCTGCACGAGCAGGTTGAGGCCGATGCCGATGGCGTCCAGACGGCGCGCGCCGCCGAAGATGTCCTCGGCCGGGAACTGGCGCAGCAGCCGCACCCGGTCCGGATGCACCGCGACCACGTCCCCGTACCGGTCGCCGACCAGGTCCTCGACCGCGTCGACCGGCAGCCGCCGGGCGGAGGGCACGTCGCCGCCGGTGCCGAGGATGTCGAGCAGCCGTGCGGAGGCCCGCTCGGCCTGGCTGAGCACCGTCTCGGACAGGGCCCGGTTGCGTGAGACGACGTTGCGGGCCACCTCCAGCTCGTCCAGGGCGAGTTCGACGTCCCGGCGCTCGTCTATGTACGGCGCGAAGCACGGCCAGTGCTGCACCACCAGCTCACGCAGCTGCGGCAGGGTGAGGAAGCTGATCACGTTGTCGTCGGCCGGGTCGAGCAAGTAGCCCTTGCGGCGGCTGACTTCGCGCACCGCGACGGCCCGCTGCACCCACTCCTGGCCGGCCGGTCCGGCGGCGGCCACCACCCAGTCGTCGCCGTGGACGGGCTCGTAGACGGGGCGCAGCACGGCGGCCACGACGGCGCGCAGCCGCTGTTCGACGAGGTTCAGCCAGATGTAGGCGCGGCCGGCCCGCTGGGCGCGTGTGCGCACCTCGCGCCAGGCCCCGGCGTCCCAGTCCAGCTCCGGCCCGATGGCTCCCGCGTCCATCGGCCGGGCCAGGGACACCGCGCCGGACGGGACGTCCGCGGGGCTCCCCTCGTGACCCTCGTCACCAGGGGGCAGCTCCAGGCCTCCCGAGCCCACCCGTGCACCGCCTTCCGCTCCCCCGGGCACTCCCCGTCCCCAACGATCAAGGAAGGGTACTCCGGGAGCGGCGCGCGACGCAGCCGGATGCACAGCTCCTTTCTCAACTTCCGCACCGTTCCTGCCCGTTCCGGCGGCCTGGGGCCGGGCGAGTGAGCTGATTCATAGCCGGTGGACCGGCAGCGGCCGCCGTCAGCGTCCCGGGCGACGCCCCGGCACCCGTGCCCCCACCCCGCCGGGTGAGCGCCGGCCCGCCCGTTGACCTGCGGCACGCCCGGCCCCGTGGCCGCCCTCCGCCCTGCCCGTCCTGCTCGCCCTGCCCGCCTGGGCCCTCTCGTCCCGTGGGCACCGTCCGTCCACCCCACCGGTTCGGCACACGGACGTGTGTCATAGGTGCTTCAGCGACTTTCCTGGAGACTCGGAGCGAAGGCGCCACCCGCGCCGCCGCACACCTGAAAGAGTCTGGTCCATGCAGGTCTGGCCTGGAGAGGCGTACCCACTCGGCGCCACGTACGACGGCGCCGGCACCAACTTCGCGGTCTTCACGGAGGCCGCGGACCGAGTAGAGCTGTGTCTGCTGCACGACGACGGCTCGGAGACGGCGGTGGAACTGCGGGAGAGCGACGCGTTCGTCCGGCACGCGTACGTGCCCGGTGTCATGCCGGGCCAGCGGTACGGGTTCCGGGTGCACGGCCCGTACGCCCCGGAGCGGGGCCTGCTCTGCAACTCGGCGAAGCTGCTGCTCGACCCGTACGCGCGGGCGATCAGCGGCTCGATCCGGTGGGGGGAGGAGGTCTACGGCTACCACTTCGACGACCCCGGCCGGCGCAACGACCTGGACTCGGCGCCGCACACCATGACGTCGGTCGTGGTCAACCCGTACTTCGACTGGGGCGACGACCGGCCGCCGCGCCGCGGCTACCACGAGACGGTGATCTACGAGGCCCACGTCAAGGGCCTCACCATGCGGCACCCGGGGCTGCCCGAGGAGTTGCGCGGCACCTACGCGGGGCTCGCCCACCCGGCGGTGATCGACCATCTGACCGAACTCGGGGTCACCGCACTGGAACTGATGCCCGTACACCAGTTCGTGAACGACCACCGCCTGGTCGACCTGGGCCTCAACAACTACTGGGGTTACAACACGATCGGTTTCTTCGCCCCGCACAACGCCTACGCCTCCTGGGGCGACCGCGGCCAGCAGGTCCTCGAGTTCAAGTCGGCGGTCCGCGCACTGCACGAGGCCGGGATCGAGGTCATCCTCGACGTGGTCTACAACCACACCGCCGAGGGCAACCACCTGGGTCCGACCCTGTCCTTCAAGGGCATCGACAACCCGCGCTACTACCGGCTCACCGACGACCCGCGCTACTACATGGACACCACGGGCACCGGGAACTCCCTGCTCATGCGGTCCCCGCACGTGCTCCAGCTGATCATGGACTCGCTGCGCTACTGGGTCACCGAGATGCACGTCGACGGCTTCCGCTTCGACCTGGCGGCGACCCTGGCACGGCAGTTCCACGAGGTGGACCGGCTGTCGTCGTTCTTCGACCTCGTGCAGCAGGATCCGGTGGTCTCCCAGGTGAAGCTGATCGCCGAGCCCTGGGACGTCGGCGAGGGCGGCTACCAGGTGGGGAACTTCCCGCCGCTGTGGACCGAGTGGAACGGCAAGTACCGCGACACCGTGCGGGACCTGTGGCGCGGCGAACCGCGGGCGCTCGCCGAGTTCGCCTCCCGGCTGACCGGCTCCTCCGACCTCTACCAGGACGACGGCCGCCGCCCGCTGGCCTCGATCAACTTCGTCACCTGCCACGACGGCTTCACCCTGCGCGACCTGGTGTCGTACAACGCCAAGCACAACGAGGCCAACGGCGAGGACAACCGGGACGGCGAGAGCCACAACCGGTCCTGGAACTGCGGTACCGAGGGCGAGAGCGACGACCCCGGCGTCCTGCGGCTGCGGGCCCGGCAGACACGGAACTTCGTCGCGACGCTGATGCTGTCCCAGGGCGTGCCGATGATCAGCCACGGTGACGAGTTCGCGCGCACCCAGCGGGGCAACAACAACGCCTACTGCCAGGACAACGAGCTGTCCTGGGTGCGCTGGCCGGAGCCCGGCGAGCCCGACGGCGAGCTGCTGGACTTCGTCCGCGCGATGGCGGGGCTGCGCAGGGACCACCCGGTCTTCCGGCGGCGCCGCTTCTTCCACGGACGGCCGGTGGAGGGCACGCACGACGAGCTGTCCGACATCGCCTGGTTCACCCCCGAAGGCCGGGAGATGACCCAGCAGGACTGGGACTCGGCGCGGGCCTCCGCGCTGACCGTGTTCCTCAACGGCAACGCGATCTCGGAGCCGGGCACACGCGGGGAGCGGATCACCGACGACTCCTTCCTGCTGATGTTCAACGCCGCGCCGAAGCCGCTCGACTTCGCCGTGCCGGTCGATCACGGGCGCCAGTGGCAGGTGGTGGTGGACACCGCGCGCACGGACCCGGTCCCGCCGGGCACCGGACCCGAGGTCCGGGCCGGGGACCGGCTCACCCTGAAGGACCGCAGCCTGACGGTGCTGCGACGGCCTGCGTAGCGCTCACCGACGGAGCGGGGAGCCGACGCAGCGCTCCCCCACCAGGGCGAGGAGCCGGGGAGCCGGTGCGGTGTTCACCCACCCGGGGGATGGCGGGCACCCGCCCGGGGTGGGGCCCCGGGCACATGGCGGCCGGGTGACACCAACGGCGGCCGGGCGGGTACGTAGCTCTCCATGACGTCCGATGCATTCGAGCGCCGCGAACCCGTCGTGCCCACGGCCACCTACCGGCTCCAGCTCCAGCCCGCGTTCCCGTTCGCGGCCGCGGCGCGGGCCGTGCCGTACCTGGCCTCGCTCGGCGTCTCGCATCTGCACCTGTCGCCCGTCCTCGAGGCCGTGCCGGGCTCCGCGCACGGCTACGACGTCGTGGACCCCACGCGGGTGCGCGACGAACTCGGCGGCGAGGAGGGCCTGCGGGCGCTGGCGCGCACCGCGCGGGAGCACGGGCTCGGCCTGGTCGTGGACATCGTGCCGAACCACATGGCCATGGCCCCGCGGCACAACCACGCCCTGTGGGAGGTGCTGCGGGAGGGCCCCGCGTCGCCGTACGCACGCTGGTTCGACATCGACTGGGAGGCCCGGGGCGGCAAGGTACTGCTGCCCGTGCTCGCGCACCCGGCCGGCCGGGAGACCGGCGAACTGACGGTCGACGGCGACGTCCTGCGCTACCACGACCACGCCTTCCCGCTGCGCGAGGGCACCGGGAGGCTGCCGCTGCCCGAACTGCTGGACGCGCAGTGGTACCGGCCGGTGTGGTGGCGACTGGCCCGCACGGAGCTGAACTACCGGCGCTTCTTCAGCATCTCGGAGCTGATCGGGGTGCGGGTGGAGGACCCGGAGGTGTTCCGGGCGACCCACGCCAAGATCCTCCAGCTCCTTGCGGAGGGGGTGGTCGACGGGCTGCGCGTCGACCACCCGGACGGGCTCGCCGACCCCGACGCCTACCTACGGCGGCTGCACGAGGCGACCGGCGGGCGCTGGACGGTCGTCGAGAAGATCCTCTCCGACCACGAGCACCTGCCGGCCTCCTGGCCGGTCGCGGGCACCACCGGCTACGACGCCCTGCGGCACGTCGACGGCCTGTTCACCGACCCGGCCGGAGCGGACGAGCTGGTCGAGCGGTACCGGCGGTTCGCCGCTCCGCGCGACGACGGCGGCGGGGACTGGGAGGCGACGGTACGGCGGGCGGCGCACACGGTGATCACGCACGAGCTGGCCGCCGAGACGGAGCGGCTGACCCGGGTGGCGAGCCGGGTGTGCGCCGGCTCGCCGGACCCGGCGCTGAGCGACCGCGCTCCCTGGGCACTGCGCACCGCGCTGCGTGAGCTGCTGGTCCGGCTCCGGGTCTACCGGCCCTACGCCTCCGTGGACCCGGCGTCCGTGGTCACCGAGGAGGCCGCCCGGGAGGCCCGGCTCGCCTTCACGGTGCCGGAGGAGGGCGAGGCCGTCGACGTGGTGCGCGATCTGGTCGTCGGGCGGGCCGGGTCGGGACCCGGCGCCGTGGAGTTGCGCACCCGGTTCGCGCAGGCCGCCTCCGCGCTGCGCGCCAAGTCCGTGGAGGACACCGCCTACTACCGGTACGTGCCGCTGCTGTCGGCCAACGAGGTGGGCGGCGACCCCGGCCACCCGGCGGTCTCCCCGGAGGACTTCCACGCGTACTGCGCCCGGGTGCAGCGCGACTGGCCGGCCACCGGGACCGTGGTCTCCACGCACGACACCAAGCGCAGCGCCGACGTACGGTCGGCGCTGGCCGTGCTCACCGAGTGCCCGCGGATCTGGGCGGACCTGCTTGACGTGGTGACCGGCGGCGGCGAGGGCGTGCCGGACCGGCAACTGGCGTGGGCGGCCTGGCAGACGGTGTTCGGCCTCGGCCCGGCGAACGCGGAACGGGTGCGGCAGGCGCTGCTGAAGCATGTGCGCGAGGCGGGCCTGCACACGAGCTGGACCGAGCAGGAGCCCGCCTACGAGGAGGCGGTGGAGCGTTTCGTCGCCGAGGGGCCGTGCGGGGCGCCGACCGGGCCGGTGACCGCCCTGCGCACCGCGCTCGAACCGCACATCCGGGCGAACGTCCTGGGCGCCGCCCTGGTGCATCTGACGATGCCGGGCGTGCCCGACGTGTACCAGGGCACGGAGGCCGAGTACCGGGCCCTGGTCGACCCGGACAACCGGCGCCCGGTGCGGTTCCCGCCCGCCGACGCCGGCGACAAGGGCGCGGTGACGGTGGCGGCGCTGCGGCTGCGGGCCCGCCGGCCGGAGGTCTTCGGCCCGGCGGCGGCGTACGCCCCGCTGCGCGCCGAGGGGCAGGCGGCGGCCCACTGCGCCGCGTTCGAGCGTTCCGGGGAGGTGGTCACGGCCGTGACCCGGCTGTCGCTGCGGCTGGCGGAGGCGGGCGGCTGGCGGGACACCCGGCTGCCCCTGCCGCCGGGCCGGTGGGCCGACACGCTGGCCCCGGGGCGGGAGTTCCAGGGGCAGGTGCGCGTGGCGGAGCTCTTCGCGCACCTGCCGGTGGCACTGCTGGAGCGTGCTTGACAGGATCCGGCGTCCGTGGGGTACTGCGGAATGCGAAGCCGGGAGGACAGGTCGGGGGTGAGTCTCCTGCCGGAGCTGCGCTATCCCAGCGTTCCCGAACTGGTCGCGTCCGCCCGTGCGTTGGCCGCGTACCGGCCGGACCGGTGCGAGCTGAGGCAGGTCGGCCGCTCCCGCGCGGGGCGACCGCTGCACCTGCTGTCCGTCGGGCACGCCCGACGGGCGGTGCTGGTGGTCGCCGGCGCCCACGCCAACGAGCCCACCGGCGGCTCCACCCTTCTCTCCGTCGCGCACCGCGTGCTGCGCGAGGAGCGGTTGCGGACGGACACCTCCTGGCACTTCCTGCTGTGCGCGGACCCGGACGGGGCAAGTCTGCACGTCACTCCGGCCCCGCGCAGCCTGCTCGACTACCACCTCGGCTTCTTCCGGCCCGCGGGACCCGAGCAGCCGGAGTGGTCGCCCTCCGTGCTGCCGCCCGACCGGCTGCCGCCGGAGACGCGCGCGCTGACCGGGGTGATCGACGAGCTGCGTCCCTACCTGCAGGTGACGCTGCACGGCACCGAACTGGGCGGCAGCTGGGTGCAGCTGACCCGGGACGTGCCCGGGCTCGCCGAGCCGTTCGCCAAGTCGGCGGCACGGCTGCACATACCGGTGGAGACGGGCGCCTCGGACGCGGCGGGCTGGCCGGTCTCCGGGCCGGGGGTACGGGTGATGCCGGGGCTCGGCGCGGGCCCGGCGTATCCGAGCATGCCGGACGACGCCCGGCGCAGCACCTGGTACCACCCGCACCGGTACGGCGGCATGACCGCGGTCGTGGAGGTGCCGATGTGGGCGAGCGACCTGGTGGACGACCCCGCGCCGCATCCCGCCCCGGCGGCGGCGATACGGCGCCTGGCGCACCGGCTGCTGCGGGACGCGCGGGAGGTGGAGCTGGTGCTCACCGACGCGCTGCCGCGCCTGCGGGGGGCCGACGGGCCGCTGCTGCGGGCGGCGAAGTGGGGGCTGAGCCTGGTGCCGGGACTGGCCGCGGACTGGATGCACACCCCACCCGCGGACACCACGATGGCGTACGTCGGCAGTGTGGACGCGTTCGGCCGCCGGCTGCCGCTGCGGGCCGCGGCGATGCTCCTGCGGACCCTGCGGGAGACCGACGACCGCGCCGCCCCGGGTCTGGAACACCTCGTGACCACCTGGAGCGAGGCGTTCGCGCACCGCTTCCACGCCCGCTGGGTCCCCCTGGAGCACCAGGTCGAGCACCAGAGCAGCACCGTGGTCACCACGGCCTGCCAGGCCCGCCCGGGGCCCACCTGAACGCGAGCACACGCGCACGTGGCGCCGGGCGGGTTGGCTCGCGGCCGGTTCAGTTCGCGGCGAGCCGGAACGCGACCTGCCCGAACCCGACCTGGTCGCCCTCGCGCACGACGGCCGCGCCGACCACCCGCCGCCCGTTGACGGTCGTGCCGTTGGTCGAGCCGAGGTCCCGCAGCACCCACATGCCGCCCTGGTGGCGCAGTTCGGCGTGCGCCCGGGAGACCGTCTCGTGAGTCAGCCGCAGCCCGCTGGCCGGGTCACGCCCTATCAGCAACGGGTGACCGCTGCCGGGGAACGGCAGCAGCAGCTTGGGCAGCCGCTCGGCCTGCCAGGCCCGACGCAGCCGCACCGTGAACCCCGACACCGCCTCGACCGTGCCGAACACCAGCCGGGACACGCGCCCCTCGGTGTGCAGATCAGAGGTCAGCGCGGCGAGTTCGTCCGCCTGCCGGGCGGCCAGCGCCAGCCCCATCCGCCGTACGAACGTGTCGTGGGACAGCCGGCCCATCGCGACGCCGTCACGGAGCACCTTCAGCGCCTTGTCGCGCTCCGCGTCGGACAGCCGCGCGGGATACGTGTGGGACTCGGAGGGCGACGTCACATCGCTGATTGTCGGTCAGCCGACCCCCCGTGTCCAGCTACCACGGACACCGGCACCGGCCGCGCCGATCCGGCGACACCCGCCGCGATGCGGGGATTCGGATACGGATTGATCTCCCGTGGCGCACCATGGACGGGCTACGTCACGGTGAGCGAACGAAGGGGAACCGTCCGTGCAGTTCGAGGTGTGGGCACCACAGGCCGACCGTGTGACGCTCCAGTGCGACGGAGTCGGGCACGCGCTGGAGCGTGACCCGGAGCGGGAGGGGTGGTGGACCGGTGCGGCCGAGGCGCGCGACGAATCGCGGTACGGATTCACGCTGGACGACGGCCCGGTGCTGCCCGACCCGCGCTCGCCGCGGCAGCCCGACGGTCCGGACGGGCTGAGCGCGGTCGTCGAGCACGCGCGGTACACGTGGCGCTCCGCCGCCTGGGCCGGGCGCCCACTGCCCGGCGCGGTCCTGTACGAGCTGCACATCGGCACGTACACGCGTGAGGGCACCTTCGACGCGGCCGCCGAAAGGTTGCCGCATCTGGTCGAACTGGGCGTCACCCACGTCGAGTTGATGCCCGTGTGCCCGTTCCCCGGCCGGCACGGCTGGGGCTACGACGGTGTGTCGCCGTGGGCGGTGCACGAGCCGTACGGCGGCCCCGAGGGGCTGAAGCGCTTCGTCGACCGGGCCCACGGACTCGGCCTGGGCGTGGTCCTGGACGTGGTGCACAACCACCTGGGCCCGTCGGGCAACCATCTGCCGCGGTTCGGGCCGTACTTCACGGACACCCACCACACCCCCTGGGGTGCCGCCGTCAACCTGGACGCGCCCGGCTCGGACGAGGTGCGCCGGTTCCTGGTCGGCAGCGCGCTGGCGTGGCTGCGCGACTACCGGATCGACGGTCTGCGCCTGGACGCCGTGCACGCACTGGCGGACACGCGCGCGTGCCACTTCCTGGAGGAGCTGTCGACGGCCGTGCACGCGCTCTCCGCCGACCTTGGCCACCGCCCGTTCCTGATCGCGGAGTCGGACCTGAACGACCCACGGATCATCACCCCGCGCACGGAGGGCGGCCTCGGCCTGGACGCCCAGTGGAACGACGACTTCCACCACGCGCTGCACTCGGCGCTGACCGGCGAGTCCCAGGGCTACTACGCGGACTTCGGGCGGGCCCCGCTCGCGGCGGTGGCCAAGACCCTCACCGGCGGCTACTTCCACGACGGGACCTACTCCGGCTTCCGGGGCCGCCACCACGGCCGCCCGCTGGACCGCACCCGGGTGGCCGGGCACCGGCTGCTCGGCTACGGCCAGACCCACGACCAGGTCGGCAACCGCGCCCGCGGCGACCGTCTGTCCCTGCTGCTCGCCGGCTCTCCCGGGCTGCTGGCCTGCGCGGCCACGCTGACGCTGACCGCGCCGTTCACGCCGATGCTGTTCATGGGCGAGGAGTGGGCGGCCGGCACGCCGTGGCAGTACTTCACCGACCACACCGACCCGGAGCTCGCGGAGGCGGTGCGCCAGGGCCGGCGGCGGGAGTTCGCCGCGCACGGCTGGGCGGAGGAGGACGTGCCCGATCCGCAGGACCCGGCGACCCGCGACCGCTCGTGCCTGGACTGGTCGGAGCCCGGGCGCGAGCCGCACGCGCGCATGCTGGCCTGGTACCGCCGGCTGACCGCCCTGCGGCACGAGCAGCCCGACCTCACCGACCCCGACCTCGCCGACACCAAGGTGGCCTACGACGAGGAGGCCCGCTGGCTCGCCTTCCGGCGCGGGGACGTGCTGGTGGCGCTCAACCTGGCCAAGGCGCCGGCGCGGATCCCCCTCGGCAGCCGCCCCACCGAGGTGCTGGCCGCCTGGGAGCCGGTCGCGGCACCCGGGGCGGACGGGATGCTGCACGTGCCCGCGGAGTCGTGCGCGGTGCTGTTGCAGCACTGAGCACGGAACCACGGCGCCCGGACGGCTCCCTGTGCCCCTATTCCTCGGTGGCCCGCCTGGCTCCGGTGTCCCTGGTGTCCCCCGTGTCCCCGGTGTCGTCCCGGAACTCCGTCACCCGCTCCAGCAGGATCGCCTCCCAGGCATGGCGCAGCTGGGACCTGAGAAGCGGCAGCGGACTGTCGTCGCGGCCGTCGAGGCGGGCGGCGAGGCGGATCACGGTGTCGCAGCGGGCCAGCCACAGGCCGCGCAGGCAGGGCCGGGCGCCGTAACCGGCGAGGGTGGCGGCGCGCACCGCGGCGGGGGAACCGACGGCGACGGCGACGCCGGCGATGTCCTCGGCCGGGTCGCCGACCACGGCGTCGGTCCAGTCGAGGACCCCGCGCACCCGGCCGTCGGCGCTCACCACCAGGTGCTCGCCCTTGAGGTCGTGGTGGACGAGCACGGCGGTGCCGGGCTGGGCGGCGAGCTGGGCCGCGGCGGGCGCGGTGAGCTGGGCCATCCGTCCGGGGTCGAACTCGTCGGCGGCGCCGAGGCGGGCGGCGGCGTGCACGGCCATGCGGCGCAGGGCCTCCAGGGAGCGCGGCGCGGTGCGCGGGACGCCGAGGGTCCGGGCCTGCCGGGCGGGGACCTCGCGCAGCCCGGTGAAGAGCCCGGCCAGGTCGTCCTCGCCGACGGCGGAGACGTCGTGCCCGCCGGTGGTGCCGCCGGTGATCCGGGTGTCCAGCGTGTACGTCAGCCCGGGCGCCCACTCACCGTGCGCGACGCTGGCCGGGACGGCGACCGGAAGGTGCGGGCGGACCAGTTCGCGCAGCCGCAGTTCGCGGCGCTGGCGGGCGGCGGCGTCACGGTCGGGGGCCAGGCGCAGCACATGGCGGCTGCCGACCCACCAGGTGGAGTGCTCGCCCCCCTCGGCGACGGGCCGCACGTCGGGTCCGTGGGCGGTGTCCGCGCCCTCCTTGAGCAGGGTGCGGACCAGTCTGCGGACGGTGTCCGCGGTGGGTGTCGGTGCCTGGGTCATCGTCGCGCCGTGTCGTTGCGGTTGCGGGGTGGGGACTGCCGGTGGGTCAGTCCACTATGACCATCTCGCGGGTCGTGTCGTTGAGGCGGCGGCCCCCGTCGTCGGTCACGGTGACGATGTCCTCGATGCGCACCCCGAAGCGGCCGGGCAGGTAGATGCCGGGCTCCACGGAGAAGCACATGCCGGGTACGAGGGGCTGCTCCTCGCCCTCGATCATGTACGGCGGCTCGTGCGTGGTGACGCCGATGCCGTGGCCGGTGCGGTGGATGAAGAACTCGCCGTACCCGGCCCGGGTGATGACCGCGCGGGCGGCCCGGTCGACCTCCTGGCAGGGGACGCCGGGGCGCACCGCCCGGAAGCCGGCCTCCTGGGCCTCGCGGACGATGTCGTGCACCCGCCGCTCCTCGTCGGTCGGCTCGCCGACGTGCACGGTGCGGGTGGTGTCGGAGCCGTAGCCGTCCTTCAGGCCGCCGAAGTCGAGGACGACCATGTCACCGCGTTCGATGACGCGGTCGCCCACCTCGTGGTGCGGGTTGGCGCCGTTCGGGCCTGAGCCGACGATGGTGAAGTCGACCTGGGAGTGTCCGAAGCGCCGCAGCAGACCGGCGAGGTCGGCGGCGACCTCGGATTCGCGGCGGCCGGAGAACCGCACCGTGCGGATCTCCTCGAACGCGGCGTCGGCGGCCGCCCCCGCCGCCGCGAGCAGTTCCACCTCGGCCGCGTCCTTCACCGCGCGCAGCATGGGCAGGGCCTCGGTGAGGGACGCGTAGGAGGTTCCCGGCAGCGCCTGTTGCAGGGCGAGCAGGTGCATGGCCCAGGTGTTGTCACTGATGCCGAACCTGCCGCGGTCGTCGAGGAGGGCCGCGGTGACGGCGTAGGGGTCGGTGCCGTCGGTCCAGTCGCGCAGGGACAGGGCGGCCGCGCCGGTCGCCTTGGCGGCGTCGGGGGCCTCCAGGGTGGGCACCACGAGGACCGGCTCGACGGGTTCGCGTCCGGCGGCGAGGACGAGCAGCGTGAGCCGTTCGGTGACGGCGCAGGGCGCGTAGCCGGTCAGCCACACCAGGTCCGGCCCCGGCGCCACCAGCAGTCCGGCGAGTCCGGCGTCGGCCGCCGCGCGGGTGGCGCGTTCCAGCCGGGCCCTGTAGTCGTCGGCGGTGAAGGGCGCGAGCGCGCTACCGGTCATCCGGTCCTCCGTATGCGGCTGAAACGGTGAGGAAGGCTACGGGCAGCATCCTGCCCGGCCACGCCACGCAACGCGAGCCGGTTCCGGATCCTGCCCCCACTCACCCGACCGGCCCCACCCGGCACGGCACGGTGGACCCCAGGGTGGGGTGGGAGGTGTCATGTGGTGATTCCCGGGGTGGTGGTCAGTCGCTGGTAGCCGCCCGTGGCGTGGCGGACGGTGAGGACCACCGCCTGTCCCGGGCGGGCCCCGGCGACCGCGCGAGCCAGGTCCGCCGCCGTGTCGACCCGCGTTCCGCCGAAGGCGAGGAGCACGTCGCCGCGGACCAGGCCCGCCGTGTAGCCGGGACCGGGGACGTGGACGCCGACCACCCGGGCTCCGGGCCCGTCGCCGTCCACCACCTCCACGCCCAGCGTCGGACGCACCGGTACGGACGCAAAGGCGGGTGCCGGATCCGTGCGCCCCGGGGTGACCGCCTGCCGCTGCTGCTCGGCGGGGACGACGGGCCCGCCCCGGGCGATCACCGTGACGCCCACCGCCCCGAGGCCGACCCCGGACAGGACCAGGACGATCCCGGCGAGCAGCCCGCACACCAGGGTCGCGAGCCGGCGGCCCCGGCGGCGCGGGGCGAGCGGGCGCCGTACCGGGCCGCCGTGTCCGCCGCCACCGGGCTCCCGTCCGGGCATCGGCTTGGGACGCAACGCTGTCTGTTCCATCGACCGCCTCCGGCTGCCGCTGTTCGGTGGTCGGTCAGCCCACGGGGAGGGCGGGGGCCGGCGGGCGGTCCGGGAGGAAGGCGTGGACCCGGCGGCCCAGCCACTCGGCTTTGTAGCGGTCGGCGTTGCGGTGCCAGTTGAGGATGCCCGCCATCCAGTTCTGGAGGTCGGCGACATAGCCGAGCATGGCCGCCCGCGCCTCCTCGGACAGTGCGAAGTCGTCGCAGACGACGGGGATCTCGTGGGCCACGACATGCTCGAACTGGCGCATGCGCTGGTTCATCAGGTCCTGGACGACCTTGAGCGCGGCCGGGTAGTCGATGCCGAAGAAGTGCTGGACGACCAGGATCGCGTTGTGGATCTCGCCCTCGTACTCGATCTCCTTCTGGTACGAGAAGACGTCGTTCAGCAGGCAGGCGTAGTCGACGGCCGCGTTCTCCATGGAGCGGACCGGGCCGCTGCGGTAGACCTCGGCGGGGATCGCCGGGCCGCGTCCCATCCGGCACAGGCTCAGGGTGAGGTCGGAGCCGAAGGTGGCACGCCGCATCTCCAGGTAGTCGACCGGGTCGGGGACGCGGTTCTGGAGCTGGTTGGACAGCTCCCACACCCAGCTCTCGGTCATCGAGTCGACCGCCCGCTTCAGGGTGCTCCGCTGATCGGGGGTCATCTCCGCGGTGGTGCGCGCCCACAGGTCGGTCAGGCTCCGCTCCATGGCGTTGAGCGGGACAGGCGCCGCCTCCCCCGCCACGGGCATGCAGGCGGACAGGCGGGCCGTGGTCGCCTTCGCGGCGACCAGGTCGCGGCGGTGGCCGTACACCAGCGGGTAGTAGTCGTCGCCGTAGGTGCCGAAGGCGAGCCACTGCGCGCTCAGGTCGAGCGCCTCGGGCGTGGCGTCCGGATCGATGCCGGCCGAGCACAGCGCCAGGTCGTAGGCGGCGAGCTTGTCCTCGTCCCACACGCCCTCCTCGAGGATGCCCATGCCGTGGCACCAGTCGACGAGCCGTCCCCGCGAGCGGTCCAGATGCGGGCTCAGCCCCAGCTGGTAGGGCATGCGCAGGTCGGGGATGCGGGCCGGACCGACCTTCTCGAAGGGCATGTGCGTGTACGCGCGCAGCCTCCCCCACTGCCTGAACGGCGTGGGAGGTGCCCCCACCGCCCCGGCCGCCGCGAGCAGCGCGCCCACGTCGGCCGCCGAGGCGCCGGGGCCCGCCGGGCGCTGCCACGGGTCGGTGGACCGGGCCCCCTCGTTCATGTACCGGCTGGAGCGCAGGTGCCACTCGTGGCCGCCGGACTGCCAGTCCTGGAGACCCTTGGTGTACGCCGCCACCGCCGCGGTCCTGGCCGGGGTGAGGCCCTTCTCCAGGGCCAGCGCGGGCACTTCGGTCAGCGCGGTGTGCTCGAACTGGTGCAGGCGGGAGGTGAGGACGTCGTTGACGGAGTCGGCGGCCTCCTGGGTGGTGCACCCGAAGAAGGTCTCCAGGACCAGGACGCCGTTGCTCAGCTCCCCTTCCTCCTCGACCTCCCGCTGGTAGGAGAACAGGTCGTTGCGCAGGTGCACGGCGTCGGAGAAGGTCTCCATCAGCACCCGGAGCGGCCGGGTCCCGGCGACGGCCGCGGGCACCTCGGCGGTCGCGTACTCCACCAGCCCCGCCGACCAGGGCGCGCCGCCGACCTTGCGGCGCATCTCGATGTACTCGACGGGGTTGGCGATCCGCCCCTCGTTGATGTTCGACAGCTCCCACAGGGACTCGTTGAGCAGGTGCTCGGTCGCCACCGCGAACCGGCGGCGCCAGTCGGCCGACATCGACGGCACCGTACGCGCCCACAGGTCGGCGAGACCGGCCTCGACCGGGTTGCGCGGCTCGGGAACGGAGGTCTCGAGGTCGAGGGGCATGAACAGGGGCAGCCGGTCCAGGTAGGCCTTGCCGCCCGCGCGGTCCTGGCTGCGCTTGAAGGTCTCCAGGAAGTGGTCGTCGAAGAAGAAGACCCACACGTACCAGTCGGTGATGAGCGACAGGGCGGGTCCGTCGCAGTCGGGGTGGGTGTAGGCGCAGAGCAGTCCGTAGTCGTGCGCGTCGAGGTCGGACCGCTCCCAGATCCCGGAGCCCTCCAGCATGCCCATGTCGCGCGCCCACCGCGTCGAGTGGGCGCGGGCCTCGTCGACGTGCGGGTTGAGCCGCGCGGGATACGGCATGTAGAAGTGCGGGAGTTCGAAGGGCTGCTGCGTCATGGCCGGGCCCTACCCGCGACGCTCCGGCACCATCCGTACGCACCAACGCGATCACTCCATCGCGTGAATCCGCACGTGAACCGAGGTGTCGCGCCGTGCGGCCGGCCGGCCGGCTCCCGACCTGTCAGACGACGACGATCTCCCGCTCCAGCCGGGTGGCGAGGCTCAGGTAGCGGGGGCGGCGGTGCACCGGCACCAGGCCGCGGATCAGCAGGTGCCACATCTCGGTCGTCCTGCGGGGCAGCCGCGCCATGGGTTCCAGGGGCCGGCCGGCGACCCGGGTGCCGACGAAGAAGCAGACGAGGGAGTGCGCGACGGCGTGGACGTCGACGTCCTGCTGGATCTCGTACTCCTTGACGGCGCCGAGGAGTTTGCCGGTGGCGATCTCCAGCCACTCGGTGAACGGGTGCCGCAGCGGCGGACGCAGTTCGACTCCCCCGGCGGCCAGTCGCAGTCCGGCGCGGGTGACCGGGCCCTCCACGGTGAGGCGGGTGAGCGCGTAGGTGATGCGTATCAGGGCCTCCAGCGACGAGTGGCCCTGCTCGTCCACGTGGCTGGTCACCTGCTGGGCGGCCCGGGACTGCAACTCCAGGATGGCGTGGGCCAGATCCTCCTTGGCCGCGAAGTGGAAGTACAGGGCGCCCTTGGTGACGCGTGCGTGTGCGACGATGTCGCTCAGGCTGGTCCGTTCGTAGCCGTGCCGGTCGAACAGGTCGGCGGCGGCCTTGATGATCGTCGCGCGGGTCTGTTCGGCGCGTAACTGCCTCGGCATGGATCGAACACTCCCGGGGCCGTAACGAACGAGGCGTGCCGTCTTTTTCTCACTCCGCGTACACGATAACTCACGGCTCCGACGCGTCCACCAGGGCCCCTTGGCCCCCTGCCGTCACCCTGCCGTCACCCTGCCGTCACCGTCGGCGCCCCGGCGACTCCCGCCGCCGGCCGAAGCAGACGGCGCGCGCTGTATCGGGGCCCGCGTGTGCCCGCGCTCATGTACCGCCGCCCGCAGGTCGGGACGGCCCACGCCGAACACCGCCTTCCGCCGGTGGCGGGCGGGCCGACCGATCCGGGGCGGGCAGCTACCCGGGCTCGACGGCTTCCGCGCCTGGCCGCTCGTACCGCCGGACCGCCGCCGCGAGAGCGAGACCGTACGGTCCCAGGACGGCGGCGAGCAGGAGGTAGTAGGACAGGGGAAGCTCCGTCATTCCCAGCAGCGGGCCCAGCGGGCTGGCCGGGAGCAGCAGCCCGACGAGGGAGAGGACGGCCGCGGCCCAGGCGACGGGTCCGAGCAGCCTCCGCCGGCCGCCCTCGTTCCGGCCGGTGCGCAGGAGCACCATCACCAGGGCCTGGGTCAGCAGGTTCTCGGTGAACCAGGCCGAGTGGAAGACGGCCTCGTCGTTCAGCGCGTCGGGCCCCCACAGGACGAGGGCGAGGACGGCGAAGGTGGCGAAGTCCGCGACCGCGTTGAGCGCGCCGAACCCGGTGATGAACCGCAGGAAGGCACGCGGCCGCAGCATGGTCGGGCGGCGCAGTACCACCCTTCCCGGACGGTCGTGGGCGAAGGACGACTGGGCCGCGTCGAAGCAGAGGTTCTGGACGAGCACCTGCACCGGGAGCATCGGCAGGAAGGGCAGCAGCAGGCCCGCGACGAGCATCGCTATGACGTTGCCGAGGTTGGAGGAGAGCGTGACGCGCAGGTAGGAGGCGATGTTGCCGCTGGCCCGCCGGCCGGCCACCACGGCGTGGCCGATCGCCGTGAGGTCCTTGTCGGCGAGCACCACGTCGGCGCTCTCCCGGGCGATGTCGCAGGCCGCCCGCGGGGCGACGCCGACATCGGCGGCCCGCAGCGCGGGCACGTCGTTGGCGCCGTCGCCGAGGAAGCCGACGGTGTGGCCGGCGGTCCGCAGCGCGGCGACTACCCGGGCCTTGTCGTCCGGCGTGCAGCGGGCGAGGACGGTGGAACGCGTGGCGGCCGCGGCAAGGGCGCCGTCCCGGCCGGGTCCGGAGCCCGCGGTGTGCACCTCCCCCACGTCGAGCCCCAGGTCGCGGCAGACGCGCGCGGCCGTGCCGGGGTGGTCGCCGGTGAGGATCTTCACGGTGACACCGGCCTCCGCGAGCCCGCGCAGGGCCTCGGCGGCGGTCGGCGCGAGCGCGTCGCGGAAGGCGATCAGGCCGCGGAAGGTCAGGTCCCGCTCGTCGGCGGGGGTGTAGTCGCCGGTGCGGGCGGAGCGCTCGGCCGTGGCCAGGGCCAGCAGCCGCAGCCCGGTGTCCGCCTCGTGCGCGGCGAGTCCCCGCAGCCGCTCGCGCTCGGCGGGCTCGAGGACGCAGCGCTCCAGTACGTCCTCCACGGCGCCCCGGACGACGAGGACGTGCCTGCCGAACCGGCCCCGCACCACGGCGGTGGCCAGGCGGCGTACCGGGTCGAAGGGGATGGCCGCGATCCCGTCGTGGTCCTCGCCGACCGCTCCGGCGGCCTCCAGGAGTGCCTCGTCGAGCGCGTCCGGCGCGGGCAGTTCGGCGAGCTGGAGGGTCCACCAGGCGCCGACCGCGGCCCAGTGCAGCACCTCCGGGTCGTCGCGGCCGTCCGCGTCGAGGGTCCGTTCGACGACGGGCCGGTCCTGGGTGAGGGTGCCTGTCTTGTCGACGCACAGCACGTCGACGGCGCCCAGGTCGTGCAGTGCGGGCAGCCGCTTGACGATGACGCCGTGCGCCCCCGCGAGCTGCCGGGTGCCGCGGGCCAGGCAGAGGGTGACGATCACGGGCAGCATCTCGGGCGTGAGCCCGACGGCCACCGCCACGGCGAACGGCAGGGTCTCCAGGCCGCGCCCCCGCAGCGCCGCGTTCGCCATCAGCACCAGCGGCGGCGTCAGCAGCATGAACCGGATGAGCACCCAGGAGATGCCCTGCACGGAGCGGTCGAAGGCGCTGGGGCCCGCCTGCTCCGCGCGCCCGCGGCCCGCGGTGCCGTGGACGGCGGCGAACCGGGTCCGCGCCCCCGTGCGCACCACCACGGCGGTGGCCGTGCCGGTGGCGACGCTGCTGCCCTGGAAGCACAGGTGCGGCTGTCCGAACGGGCCGTGTTCCGCGAGCCCCGGTTCCTCCACGGCCGCCTTGGCGACCGGGGCGGATTCGCCGGTGAGCGCCGCCTGGTGCACGGTCAGTCCCCGGGCGCGCAGCAGTCGCACGTCGGCCGGTACGAGGTCGCCGGGTCCGAGCCGGAGGACGTCGCCCGGCACCAGTTCGGTGACCGGGACCTCCCGGGCGCGCGGCCGTTGCCCGCCGGCCGTCCGCCGCAGCACCGTGGCGGTGCCGGCGACCAGCTCGCGCAGGGCGGCCATGGACCGGTCGGCCCGGTGTTCGCCGGTCGCGCGCAGCACACAGCTGACCACGACCAGGCTGAGGATCACCGCGGCGGTCCCCCAGGAGGCAACGAGCGTGGAGACCAGGCCCAGGCAGAGCAGTACGGACGTGAACGGGTCCCGCAGGGAGCGCGCCCACAGCAGGGGCCAGGACGGGCCGCGCACCTCGGGAACCGTGTTCTCGCCGACCTCCGCCAGCCGGGCCTCCGCCTCGGCGTCGGTCAGCCCGCGCGGGCCGCTGTCGAGCCGTCGCAGTACCTGGAGGGGCGTTCCGTCGGGCGCGGCCGGGAGGGCCGCCGCCAGTTCAGAGGCCACGGACGCGGCGCGCCGGGGCGTCGACGGCGGCGCCCCGGTCGGTGAGCCGGGCGACCGTGAGCCGTACGACGTCGACCACGTCGGGGTCGTCGACGAAGTAGACCTGCCGCCGCCCCTCGCGGCGGGAGCGGACGAGACCGGCGAGCTTCAGCTTGGTCAGGTGCTGGCTGACGGCGGGCAGCGCTCCACCGACCCGCTCCGCGAGCCCGGTGACGTCGCTCTCGCCCTGGGCCAGGGCCCACACGATGTGCAGCCGGGCGGGCGAGGCGAGCAGCCCGAAGGCCGCGGCCGCCTCCGCGAGCACGTCGGCGGGCGGATCCTCGAAGCCACTGCGGGCTGCCGCCACGGTCGTCTTCCTCCTGTTCGCGCACGCCCGCACGCCGGTACGGGCCGCACCAGTCTAGGCGGCCGGGCCCGGACGGGACCCGCCTGGACCCCTCCGGGCCCGCCTGGACCCGTCCGCCGGAACTTATCCGTCGCCCCGTCAGTTTCTACGTTGCTGTAGATGCAGCACGGAACGTGTCAGGCCACCCGACACCACACTTGGAGAGCACATGGCCCTGTGGGACCGCATCAAGGACTCCGCGACGCAGATGCAGACCCAGCTCGTGGCGAAGAAGAACGACCTGAAGAGCGGTGCCTTCCGGGACGCGAGCATGGCGATGTGCGCCCTCGTGGCCGCCGCCGACGGCACCGTCGACCCTTCGGAGCGTCAGCGTGTCGCCCAGCTGATCGCCGGCAACGAGGTGCTGCAGAACTTCCCCGCGGACGACCTGCGCCGCCGCTTCGAGGACAACCTGGGCAAGCTGACCGCCGACTTCGACTTCGGCAAGGTCAGCGTGTTGCAGGAGATCGCCAAGGCGAAGAAGAAGCCCGCCGAGGCCCGTGCCGTCGTCCAGATCGGCATCGTCATCGGCGGCGCGGACGGCGACTTCGACAAGACCGAGCAGGCCATGGTCCGCGAGGCCTGCTTCGCCCTGGGGCTGCCGCCGCACGAGTTCGACCTCTGAGCCGGCGGCTTCTTCGGGCCCGCGCCTCGCCGGGTGCCGGACGGTCGTCCGTCCGGCACCCGGCGTGCGGGCGGTGCCACGGCCCCGCGGGCCCGTGTCCACCGCGGTGGATCAGCCGAGGCCCGCGGACTTCAGCCACGCCTTGGCCACGTCGAGCGGGTCCTTGTGCTGCGACTGCACCTGGGTGTCCAGGTCCAGCAGGGTGGCCGTGTCCAGCTTGGCGGAGACCGCGTTGAGCGCGTCGACGCCCTTCTGGTCCAGGCCGGACTTGTACACCAGCGGCTGGACGTTCTCGAAGCCGAAGAGGTTCTTCGGGTCCTGGAGGACGACGAACTTCTCCTTGGCGATGGTCGGATCCGTGGTGAACACGTCGGCGACCTGCACGGTGTTCTTCTTCAGCGCCGCCTGGGTCAGCGGGCCGCCCGCGTCCAGCGCCTTGAAGGACTTGAACTCCAGCCCGTACTCGGACGTCAGGCCCTTCAGGCCCTGGTGCCGGGTCTGGAACTCCGGCGAGCCGCCGATGACCAGGTCCTTGGCGGCGTCCTTGAGGTCGGCGATCGTGGACTTCTCGGTGAGCCCGTACTTCTTCGCCGTCGCGGCGTTGACGGTGACGGAGTCCTTGTCCTGCGCGGGCGCGGGGTCGAGCAGGGTCAGCCCGGAGTCCAGCTTGGCGGTGATGGCCTCCGTGGTCGCCTCGACCGTCGTCGGGGCGGCCTTGGGGTCGAGGTAGGCCAGCAGCGCCCCGTTGTACTCGGGCAGCACGGTGACCGAGCCGTTCTTGAGCAGACCGTAGGTGGTCTCGCGGCTGCCGATGTTGGGCTTGTACTCGACCTTGACGCCCTTGGCCTTCAGGGCCTCGCCGTAGATGTCGGCGACCAGGATGCTCTCGGCGAAGTTGTTGGAGCCGACGACGACCGTGTCGCCGCCCGCGCTGCCCTCCGCGAGCGGGTCCTTGCCGGAGCTGCCGCCGGACGAACACCCCGCGAGGAGCGCCGAGACGGCTGCGAGTGCGATGGCGGCCGCCCCGAGGTGGCTCTTGCTGGACGTGGTGCTCTTCGTGTTGGAAGTCACAATTCCCGTTCCCGGCTGAGAGGTTGGTCGGGTGCATGGCAGCGGCGGCGGCACGCGGGGTGCGATTGCCGCGGTTTGATCCAATCCAGCCGCTTCTTCGTCAGTCAAGAGGGACCGGGTCACCGATCGGCCTCGATGCGTGTCGGGCGGTGACGGCGGGGCACCTCCGGGGCGGCCGGAACCCGGGGTGCCGCTCCGTCTTCCGCGGTCAGCCGCCACGGCGCACCCCGGGCGAGACCGCCAGTCGCGCGACCGCCCAGAACACCGCGAGCGTCGCCAGCGCCAGCACGGCGACCAGGGCGGCCCCGCCCGCGACCTTCTCGTAGTCGTGCTGGTAGAGGCCGTCCACGATGTACCGGCCGAGGCCGCCGAGGGTGACGTACGCGGCGATGGTGGCCGTGGAGACGATCTGGATGGCCGCCGAACGCAGTCCGCTGAGGATCAGCGGGAGCGCGACGGGCAGCTCGACCTGGAACAGGACGCGCGACTCGGCCATGCCCATGCCGCGGGCGGCGTCCACCGGCGAGGGATCGACGGAGCGCATCGCCTCGTAGGTCGTGATCAGGATCGGCGGGACGGCGAGGACGACCAGCGGGATCATCACGGGGATCTTGCCGAAGCCGAGCAGGATCACCATCAGCACCAGCAGGCCGAAGCTGGGCAGTGCCCGCCCGGCGGTGGCGATCAGGGCGAGGGCGTTGCCGCCGCGCCCGTAGTGCCCGGTGACCAGGCCGACCGGCAGCCCGATGAGGGCGGCCAGGCCCAGGGCCGTCAGGGAGTACTGGACGTGTTCCACGAGGCGGGTGGGGATGCCGTCGTAGCCCTTCCAGTGAGCGGCGTCGCCGAAGAAGGCGTTGACGAAGTGGAGTACGTTCACCGGGCTGCGTCCTCCAGTGCGGGCGTGGCCGGCTCGGGCCGCGCCTCGGCGTCCGACGGGGTGCGGTGGCGGGTGCCGCGCGGCATCCAGGGGGTCAGCAGCAGGCGTACGAGGACGAGCAGGGAGTCGACGACGACCGCGAGGGCCGCCGTGGTGAGGACGGAGTTCCAGGCGAGTTCGGGCCGGTCGTAGATCTGCGCGTCATGGAGCAGATTGCCGAGGGCGCCCTGGTTGCCGATCAGCATCCCGACGCTGACGAGGGAGATGCTGGAGACGGCGGCCACCCGCAGCCCCGCGATGATCGCGGGCACCGCGATCGGCAACTGCACCTGGAGATACCGGCGTACGGGTCCCAGACCCATGGCGGTGGCCGCGGCCAGTGTCTCCGGCGGCACCGAGCGGACGCCGTCGACGATCGCCGGGACGAGCACGACGAGGCTGTAGACGGCGAGCGGGATCATGACGGTCAGCTCGGTCTGGCCGGTGTAGTCGATGAGGACGACGAAGAACGCCAGCGACGGGATCGCGTACAGCACGGTCGTCAGGCCCAGCACGGGCGGGTACAGCCACCGGAACCGCACGCACAGCTGGGCCACGGGCAGTGCGGCGAGGAGGCCGGCCAGGACCGGCAGCAGGGCCTCGCGCAGGTGCAGTCCGATCAGGCCGAACCAGCTGTGCTGGAGGTCGCTCGGAATGTCGAAGAATCGGTTCATCCGGCGACACCGGCCTCGGCGCCGGTCTCTGCTCCGGCGTCGGCGGCCCCCGCGCCGGCCTCCGGCCCGGTGCCCCCCTCGGCGTGGGCGCTGCGGATCGCTTCGCCGATGGTCTGCTGGGAGACGACGCCGACCGCGCGTCCGGTGCCGTCCACGGCGACCGCCCAGCCGGTCGGCGAGAGCACGGCGCAGTCGAGGGCGGCGCGCAGCGAGTCGGTGCCGTACGCGAAGGGCCGCCCGTGGGACAGGAGCCGTGCGGCGTCGACGGGGCCGTCGGCCAGGGCGTCCGGCTCGCTCCAGCCGAGGGGCCTGCCGTCCGGGTCGGTGACGAGGAGGTAGGGCATCTCGGGGGTGACGCGGGCGGCGATCTGCTCGGCGGTGGAGTCGGCGGGGACGATCGGGGTCTTCGTCAGCTCCAGTCCCCCGGAGGCGAAGAAGGACAGCCGGCGGATGCCGCGGTCGATGCCGAGGAAGTCCTCGACGAAGTCGTCCGCGGGAGCGGAGAGCAGTTCGGCGGGCGGGGCGTACTGGGCGAGCCGGCCGCCGGTGCGCAGGACCGCGACCATCGTGCCGATCTTCACGGCCTCGTCGATGTCGTGCGTGACGAAGACGATGGTCTTGCCCAGCTCCTCCTGGATGCGGAGCAGTTCGTCCTGGAGGCCCTTGCGCACCACCGGGTCGACCGCGGAGAACGGCTCGTCCATCAGCAGCACCGGCGGGTCGGCGGCGAGCGCCCGCGCCACACCGACGCGTTGCTGCTGGCCGCCGGAGAGCTGGTACGGGTACCGCTTGGCGAGCGAGGTGTCGAGACCGACCCGCTCCATCAACTCCGCCGCCCGCGCGCGGGCCTTCTGTCTGCTCCAGCCGAGCAGGCGGGGCACGGTCGCGATGTTGTCGACGATGGTGCGGTGCTGGAAGAGCCCCGCGTTCTGGATGACGTACCCCATCGACCGGCGCAGGGTGTTGACGGGCTGCTCCTGGATGTCGACGCCGTCGAGGAGGATGGTGCCCCCGGTCGGCTCCACCATCCGGTTGATCATGCGCAGCGTGGTGGTCTTGCCACATCCCGACGGTCCGACGAGGACGGTGATCGAGCGGTCCGGTATGTCGAGGGAGAGCCGGTCGACCGCCAGGGTGCCGTCCGGATACCGCTTGGTGACTGAATCTATCCGTATCAAAACGCCGAATACCCTTCGGGTCTGGCAGGAGCTGTCCGCTCTCGGCCGCGGTCGCGCGGGCCGTTGCGAGGAGAGTCCGAGCGCCTTGTGCCGTGCGACGTCCGCACGCGACACCCCCCGTCCCCCGTTGACCGCTCTGTGCGCAAGCTGTGAGTCCCCGGCGCGCGGGCCCGCCCGACCGGACGGTCCCAGGCCCCGTGGCGCCTTTCGACAGCCACGCCTACCCAGCATCGCGCCGGCGACACCGGCCGGTCGACGCGATCCGCGCCACCCCGCGCCGCACCGCGCCGCCGGCCCGCCCCGGCGCCCCCGCCCCGGCATGCCGCGGGGGCGGGCCCCTTGAGGCCCGTCCCCTGGACGGGTGCGGCCATGGCCGGGTCAGGTCCGGCCGGGGCCGCCGCCGCCGAAGGAACCGCTGCTGCCCGGGTGCCAGCGCCGTCGGTGCTGGTCCTGGCTGCGGCGGGTTCCGGTGGCGTGCAGCTCATACGGCATGAGCCGCTCCCCGTCGTCCGGGTGGAGCTCGTCCAGCTCCCGCATCTCCCTGATCTCGTGGACGGCGCCGGTGACCGGCAGGTGCGGCTGCTCCGCCTCGGTCGGCCGGTCCGGCTCGCGGCGCATCACCCCGATGCCCATGCCGACGGCCCACACCAGGGCGATCACGATGACGAGTCCACCGATGAAGGCGCCGAAGGTGGCCCACACATTGGGTGCCACGGCCAGCACGGCGTAGGAGGCTATGTCCATGTCTTCCACCCGCCTCACCAAGGAAAGCGAAGAGTGCCGGTGGCGCCGCTGACGCCACCTGTGTCCCACATTGTCCCACTGTGAGAGTGCCCCGCAAAGCGCCCGCGACCCCCCGGGACGGTAGCCGGCCCGGTAGCCGCCGGTGACTTGGCCGTGGCCGCCGGTGCTGGAAAATGAGCATATGGCCGGATCTCCGCGCAGGCCCACGAGGCGGCGGCGCCCGGTGCCGGGCGCGCGCAGCTTCGCCGCGCAGGCGTTCGTCCTCCAGATGGTGATCCTGCTGGTGCTCATCGTCGCCGCGGGTGTCGTCCTGGTGCTCCAGACCCGGAGCACCAGCCTGGCGGACGCCCGGCACCGCACACGCTCCGTGGCCGACGCCTTCGCCAGCGCCCCGGGGACGGCGGCGGCCCTGGACAGCCACAATCCGACGGCGATCCTCCAGCCACGCGCCGAGGAGGCCAGGAAGCGGACGGGAGTGGCCTTCGTCGTCGTGTACCGGCCGGACGGCATCCGGCTCACGCATCCCGACCCCGCCCTGATCGGCAAACACGTCATCGGTCCGTACCGGCAGGCGGCGAAGGGCAGGCCCTTCACGAAGGTCATCACCGCGAGCCGCGGCCCCGCGGTCGACTCGGTCGTCCCCGTCTTCCGGCCGGACGGCTCGGTCGCCGGCGTCGTGGACGTCGCGATCACGCTCGAGACGGTGAACACGACGGTCTGGCACCAGCTGCCGTTCCTGCTCGGGGGTGTCGGGGGAGCCCTCGTCCTGGCCACCTGCGGATCGGTGTGGGCGAGCAGGCGGCTGCGGCGGCAGACCCACGGCCTGGGCCACGTCGAGCTGACGCGGATGTACGAGCACCACGACGCCGTCCTCCACAGCGTGCGCGAGGGCGTCCTCGTCCGGTCGGGCGAGGGCCGGCTGCTCCTGGCCAACGACGAGGCGCGGCGGCTGCTGGACCTGCCGGCGGACGCGGAGGGACGCCCGATCACGGAGCTCGGCCTCGAGCCGCGGGTGGCCGAGCTGCTGTCCTCCGGCCGGGTGGCCAACGACGAGGTGCTCCTCGCCGGAGACCGGCTGCTGGTCGCCAACACCCGCCTCACGGACCGCCGGGGAGGACCGGCCGGCAGCGTGACGACACTGCGGGACACCACGGAACTGCGCGCCCTCTCGGGCCGGGCCGAGGAGGCCCGGGAGCGGCTGAGGCTGCTGTACGACGCCGGTGTGCGGGTCGGCACCACCCTGGACGTCGTACGGACCGCCGAGGAACTTGCGGAGGTCGTCGTCCCCCGGTTCGCCGACCTGGTCACCGTCGAGCTGCTGGAGCCGGTGCTGCGCGGCGACGAGCCGAAGGACACGGCGGACCTGCGCCGCGCCGCCCTCCTCGGCGACGGCCCGGACCCGCCGGTCTTCCCCGTGGGCGAGCGGGTCGTCTGGCTGCCCGGCACCCCCATGGCGGCGGCGCTGGAGAGCGGTCGCGCGGTGCTGGAGGCCGATCTGGGCAACGCCCACGCATGGCGGGTCCAGAGCCCGGAGACGGCCACACGGATCCTCGGCCACGGGATCAGCTCGCTCCTCGCCGTGCCGATGCGGGCGCGGGGCGTGATGCTGGGACTGGCCGACTTCTGGCGGAGCGAACGGCGCGGCCCCTTCGATGACGACGACCTCTCCCTCGCCGAGGAACTGGTCGCGCGGGCGGCCGTGTCCGTCGACAACGCCCGCCGCTACACCCACGCCCGCGGCGTGGCCGTGGCCCTGCAACGGAGCCTGCTGCCGCGCGGGCGGCCCGAGCAGAACGCGCTGGAGGTGGCCCACCGCTACCTGCCCGCGCAGGCCGGTGTGAGCGGGGACTGGTTCGACGTGATCCCGCTGCCGGGCGCCCGCGTGGCCCTCGTCGTCGGCGACGTCGTCGGGCACGGACTGCACGCCGCCGCCACCATGGGCCGGCTGCGCACCGCCGTCCTCAACTTCTCGGCCCTCGACCTGCCGCCCGACGAGATCCTGGCCCACCTCGACGAACTGGTCAGCCGGATCGACCAGGACCGGGCACCCGAGCCCGGGGCCGAGGCCGACGCGGTCACCGGTGCCACCTGCCTGTACGCGATCTACGACCCCGTCGCCGGACGCTGCACCGTGGCGACGGCGGGTCACCCCGGGCCCGCGCTGGTACCTCCCGACGGCACGGTCCACTTCCCCGAGCTGCCCGCCTCCCCACCCCTCGGCCTGGCGGCGGGCCTGCCCGTCGAGACCGCCGAGCTGGACCTGGCGCAGGGGTCGCTCCTGGTCCTGTACACCGACGGGCTGCTGAAGGACCGGGGCGGCCGGGACGTCGGCACCGCCCTCTCCCTGCTGCGCGACACCCTGGCCGGCCGGCCCGACCGGAGTCCGGAGGACACCTGCCGGGCGGTGATCGACGCCGTCCTGCCGCCGCGCCCCGTCGACGACGTCGCGCTGCTGGTGGCCCGCACCCGGCTGCTGGACCCGGCGGACGTCGTGGAGTGGGACGTGCCCCGCGACTCCTCGTCCGTCGCCCCGGTGCGCGCGGCGTGCGCCCGGCAGCTGGAGGTGTGGGGGCTGGAGGAGGTGGGCTTCGAGACCGAGCTGATGCTCAGCGAACTGGTCACCAACGCGATCCGCTACGGCAGCGAGCCGATCCGGGTGCGGCTGCTGCGCGACCGCACCCTCGTCTGCGAGGTCTCCGACGGCAGCAGCACCTCACCGCACCTGCGCCGGGCGGCCGTGACGGACGAGGGCGGACGCGGCCTGTTCCTCGTCGCCCAGCTGGCCCGGCGGTGGGGGACGAGGTACACCCCCCACGGCAAGGTCATCTGGACCGAACAGCCCCTGCACGGCGGAGCGGCACAGGCCGACGCGCAACTGGGCGACCTGCTGCTCGACCAGTGGGACGACGAGACCCCGTGACGGGTGCGCCGCCCGCACTCCGGGACGGAGTTCGCGTCTCCCGGCGCCCCCCGAAAGACGCCGCCGCCTCAGTCCTCGTCGGGGGCCAGCCGCAGGGAGATCGAGTTGATGCAGTACCGCTGGTCGGTCGGGGTCGGGTACCCCTCGCCCTCGAAGACGTGCCCGAGGTGCGACCCGCAGCGAGCACACCGCACCTCGGTGCGCACCATCCCGTGGGAGCGGTCCTCCACAAGTTCCACGGCGTCGGTGTCCTTCGGGTCGTAGAAGGACGGCCAGCCGCAGTGGGACTCGAACTTGGTGCCGGAGGTGAACAGTTCGGCGCCGCAGGCGCGGCAGGAGTAGACGCCCTTGGTCTTCGTGTCGGTGTACTCACCGACGAAGGCGGGCTCCGTGCCGGCCTTGCGCAGCACGGTGTACTCGGCCGGGCTCAGTTCGGCCCGCCACTGCTCGTCCGGCTTCTCGACGTCGTACGGCATGGGTCTCGCGCCCCTCACTTCGGCAGACGGTCCAGGATGCGCGGTCCGAGGTCGGTGACGTCGCCCGCGCCCATGGTGAGAACGAGATCGCCGGCCTTCGCCATTCCCGCCACCACGTCGGGCACCTCGGCCTTGTCGTGGACGGCCGTCACGTCGGCGTCCGCCGCCCGCGCGGCGTCGACGATCAGCTCGCTGGTGACGCCGGGGAGCGGGTCCTCGCGGGCCGGGTAGATGTCCAGGACGACGGAGGCGTCCGCGAGGGCCAGCGCCTGGCCCATCTCCTTGCCCAGCTCCTGGGTGCGGGAGAACAGGTGGGGCTGGAAGACGACCAGGATCCGGCCGTCGCCCGCGGCCGAGCGCATCGCCTCCAGGTCGGCGGTCATCTCGGTCGGGTGGTGTGCGTAGGAGTCGACGACCTGGACGCCGCCGGCCTCGCCCTTGAGTTGCAGGCGCCGCTTGACACCGGTGTACGCGGCCAGCGCGGGGGCGAGTTCGGCGGGCGGGACGCCCAGGGCCGCGCCCGCGGCCAGCGCGGCGACCGCGTTGTGCGCGTAGTGGCGGCCGGGCACGGAGACGGCGAAGGTGAACTCGGTGCCGTCCAGCAGGACGGTGACCTCGCTCCTGAGGCCCTGCGGCACGACCGACAGGATCCGTACGTCGGCGTCCTCGGCCTCGCCGTACGTCACCGTCCGCACCGCACCGGCCACGCGCCGGGTCAGCTCCCGGGCGCCCGGGTGGTCGGCGGCGACCACCAGGGTGCCGCCGGGCACGATCCGGTCCACGAAGGTCTCGAAGGACTGGTAGATCTCGTCCATCGAGGCGTAGTTGGCGTGGTGGTCGAGTTCGACGTTGAGGACGATGGCGACCTCGGGCGCGTACTTGTGGAAGCTGCGGTCCGACTCGTCCGCCTCGGCGACGAAGATCTCGCCGTCGCCGTGGAGCGCGTTGGAGCCGGGGGCGTCCAGGTCGCCGCCGATGGCGTACGACGGCCGCAGGCCCAGCTCGCCGAGGGACACGGCCAGCATCGAGGTGGTCGTCGTCTTGCCGTGGGTGCCGGCGACCGCGATCGGACGCAGGCCCGCCATCAGGGCGGCCAGCGCGTCGGAGCGGTGGACGACCGGGATGCCCAGCTCGGCCGCGCGGACGAGCTCCGGGTTGTCCGCGCGGATCGCCGAGGAGACGACGACGCAGCTGGCGTCGTCGGCGAGGTGCTCGGCCGCGTGCCCGACGTGCACGGTGGCGCCCAGCGCGCGCAGCGCCTCGACGGTCGCCGACTCCTTGGCGTCGCTGCCGGCCACCTTGGCCCCGCGCTGCGCGAGGATCTTCGCGATGCCCGACATTCCGGCGCCGCCGATGCCGATGAAGTGCGGTCGGTCCATGGCGGTAGGAAGGCCGGGTGCCATGCGCTGTTCTCCCCAGGTGGTGCGGCTGCGGTACGACGATGCGGCGCCCCCGTGCGGAGGCGCCGCCCCAGCCTATGCCTTGCTGTGGGAGAAGAGCTTCAGGACCGGTACACCGACCTTGTGGCGGGCCCGGGAGGCCCAGTCGCGGTGGAAGAACTCCTCCACGTAGTGCGGGTCGGTCAGGACGATCACCTCGTCGGCACCGACCTCGGCGACCAGGCTCTTCAGGGAGTCCAGCGGATGGTCCTCGACGAGTCGGCCCTCGGCCCGGCTGCCCGCCGAGCGCAGCGCGATGAGGGACACCTCCAGGGCCTGCGCCCCGGCGCCCTGCGCGTCCGCGCCCTCCGGCGTCTCGCCCTCGCGCGCCGCCTCGTCCAGTTCGCCGAGCGCGATGTCGTCGATGGCCCGCAGCAACCGGTCCGCCTGGTCGCCGCGCGGCTGGAGCAGTACGTGGAAGAAGACCGGCTCCTCGCCGTGCAAGGTGGTGACGAACTCCACGTCGGCGGACGTCAGGGCCTTCTCGATCATCAAAACGCTTGTGAACACCAGGCGCCCTTTCTCCTCCGGGGGTCCCTGGACCCTCCGTCTCCGCCACGGGCCGAAGCAGCCCCTGCGGAAACCATCCTGCCCCGTGACCGCACGGGTATCGCGGGATTTCGCTCACCCACCGCGCACGGACCGGAACAATTGATTCCGCTCATGTGACTCCGCTCATGATTCCGCGCACCCGGGGCGCGGGCCCCGGCAGGCGGGTGGTGGGGCTCCGGTCAGGGGCGGCGGTACCTGCTGAAGAGGAAGCCGTCGTCCTCCAGCAGGGACTCCAGCGTGAAGCGCCGGGGGACCGCGACGGAGGGGCCGCCGGCGATGCGCTGGGCGTCGCCCGCGGTGAGCATCGGGGAGACCGTCAGGCACATCTCGTCCAGGGCGCCGGACGCCACCATCTGACCGAGCAGGCGGGGGCCGCCCTCGGTGAGCAGGCGGGTGTGGCCGAGCCCGGCCAGGGCCCTCACGGCGCGGGCGGGGTCCACACCGACGCCGTCTCCGGCGACCACCACACGGGCGCCCGCCTTCTCCGCCGCCGCCGTCCGCTCCGGGGCGGCCGCCGCGCCCGTGAGGATCAGCGTGGGCACCAGCGGCGAGGTGAACAGGGGCAGCGAGAAGTCCAGCTCCAGGCTCGCCGTGACGACCGCGATCGCCGGTGCCGGCCCCTGCCCGGCCGCCTCCCGCAGCGCCGCGAACTCCGCCCGGGCCCGGGCCGGGCGGTACCCCTCCTGGCGTACCGTCTCCGCGCCGACCACCACCACGTCGGCGAGCGCCCGCAGGGTGCCGAAGATCCGCATGTCGGCGGCGCTGGAGATGGGCTGCGAACGGCCCTCGTGCTGGGCGGCCCCGTCCAGGGTGGCGACCATGTTGGCGCGCAGCCACGGCTCCCCCGCCGCCCGGGGCTCGGGGTAGGCGTAGGCGGCGGCCAGCTCGGCGAAGGTCCACTCCCGGTCCACCGGAGCGCCGGGCACGCTCGTACCACCGGCCCCGTGCGCCCCGGCCTCGTGTGTCCCTTCCGGGGGATGGGCTGCTGTTTCGTCGGTCACAGGGAACAGGCGTCGCATGACGTGCAGTGTTCCATGCCGCTTACCATGGGGAACCGTGTCGTCCTCCCCAGCCGCCTCCGGGCTCAGCTCCCTGACCGCCGCGGCCCCGCTGTCCCTGTGCACGCGCGAGCCGCACGTCCCCGCTGACCGGCTGGTCGCCGAGATGGTGCCGCCGCCGCGCTTCGACGCGGTGCGCTTCGCGACGTACATCCCGGACCCGAAGCAGCCCAGCCAGACCGAGGCCGTCGAGGTCCTGGACGACTTCGCCGCCGGACTCGGCGGGGCGCACGCGACCGGCTCGGGCCGGCGCGGCCTGTTCGGCTTCGGCAGGAGCAAGGACAAGGGCAGGGCGAAGGACAAGGCGAAGGGCAAGGCGAAGGGCAAGGCCGCGGGTGCCGGGCCCCGGGGTGTCTACCTCGACGGTGGTTACGGCGTCGGCAAGACCCACCTGCTGGCCTCCGTGTGGCACGCCGCCCCGGCCGAGCCCGCGCTCAAGGCGTTCGGCACCTTCGTCGAGCTGACCAACCTCGTGGGCGCCCTCGGCTTCCAGCAGACCGTCGAGACCCTCTCCGGCCACCGCCTGCTGTGCATCGACGAGTTCGAACTGGACGACCCGGGCGACACCGTGCTCGTGTCCAGCCTGCTCGGCAGGCTGGTCGACGCGGGCGTCGCGCTCGCCGCCACCTCCAACACGCTGCCGGGCAAGCTCGGCGAGGACCGCTTCGCCGCCGTGGACTTCCTGCGTGAGATCCAGGGCCTGTCCGCGCACTTCCGGACGCTGCGCATCGACGGCGAGGACTACCGCCACCGCGGCCTGCCCGAGGCGCCGGCGCCGTACTCCGACGAGCAGGTGACGAAGGCGGCGTACGCCACCGGGAACGCCTCGCTCGACGACTTCCCGCATCTGCTGGAGCACCTGGCCAAGGTGCACCCCAGCCGTTACGGCGCCCTGACCGACGATCTGGCGGCCGTGTGCCTCACCGACGTGCGCCCGGTGCCGGACCAGTCGACGGCACTGCGGCTCGTGGTGCTCGCGGACCGGCTCTACGACCGCGAGGTGCCCGTGCTGGCCTCCGGGCTGCCCTTCGACCGGCTGTTCAGCGAGGAGATGCTGAACGGCGGCTACCGCAAGAAGTACTTCCGCGCGATATCCCGCCTCACCGCCCTCGCCCGGGACGCCAGGGGACTCGTCGAGACGCACTGACCGCGGAGCGGAGGCGGGCGCCGGCGGCGACGCGGTGCGAGCGCGGGCCGTCCGGCGGCTCGACCGTGCGCTCGGAGCGGGCATATCGTTGAATCGAGTGCGTAGCACGTATACCGGCGACCGGTCGAGGAGTCCTCGTCATGGTGCAGGAAGTGGTGACCGCGGTGATCACCGCGGGCTGCGTGGGGTTCGTGTACCTCACGGCGGCGATGCGGGTGGTCAAGCAGTACGAGCGCGGGGTGGTCTTCCGCCTCGGGCGGCAGACCGGTGAGCCGCGCGAGCCGGGGCTGGCCGTGATCGTCCCGTTCGTGGACCGGCTCTACAAGGTCAACATGCAAATCGTCACGCTGCCGATCCCGGCCCAGGAGGGCATCACCCGGGACAACGTGACGGTGCGCGTGGACGCGGTCGTCTACTTCAAGGTGATCGACGCCGCCAGCGCGCTCATCCGGGTGGAGGACTACAAGTTCGCGGTCTCGCAGATGGCGCAGACGTCCCTGCGCTCGATCATCGGCAAGAGCGACCTGGACGACCTGCTGTCCAACCGCGAGAAGCTCAACCAGGGTCTTGAGCTGATGATCGACAGTCCGGCCGTCGGGTGGGGCGTGCAGATCGACCGCGTGGAGATCAAGGACGTCTCGCTGCCGGACACGATGAAGCGGTCCATGGCCCGGCAGGCGGAGGCCGACCGGGACCGGCGGGCCCGCATCATCAACGCGGACGCGGAGTTCCAGGCGTCCAAGAAGCTGGCCGAGGCCGCCCAGCAGATGGCGGACACGCCCGCGGCGCTGCAACTGCGCCTGCTCCAGACGGTGACGGCGGTCGCCGCCGAGAAGAACTCCACCCTGGTCCTGCCCTTCCCGGTCGAGCTGCTGCGGTTCCTGGAGAAGGCCCAGCGGGAGCCGGAGCCGCACGGGAGCCTGGACCGGAGGGTGGCGCCGACGGCCCCCAGCACACCCGAACGGCTGCTCGAAGGTGAGCGGACATCCGAGGACGACCGGACATCCGAGGGTGTGCGGGCCCCCGTGGATCCCGGCGGCGCCGTCACCGAGGCGGCCCCGATCACCCCCGTCCGAAGCAGCGCCGACGCGGTCACCCCCGACACCGACGGCAGCGCGGCCCGCACCAGGACCTAGTGCCTGTCGCGGCACTAGCCCGCACCACAGGCCCTACAGCCGGGAACGGAGAGCACGCGGCCACCGGGCGGGTGATCGCACGGCCGTGCCGCCGTTCCCGCGATCAGGGAAGGCCGGGGAAGACATATCTTCGTCCGGTGATCCCACTTGTACGACGTGTACGACGCATCGCCGCTGTCTGCGCGCTGGGCGCCGCCCTGGCCGCCTGCGGCGGCACCGGGGCGTCCCGCGCCGGGCTGACGGCACCCTCCCCGTCCGCGTCGGCCTCCCCCTCCCCTGCGGCCGAACCCTCGCCCTCCCGGCCGCCGGCCCTCACCCCGGGACCCGGCGGGCTGACCCCCGTCTTCAGCCACGGCCCCCGGACGAAGGGGAAGACGGTCGCCCTCACCTTCGACGCCGACATGACCGCCGACCAGGGACCGCGTGCGGCGGCGGGCGAGCACTTCGACAACCCGCAGCTCATCGCCACCCTGCGCGCCCTGAAGGTGCCGGCCACGGTGTTCATGACGGGGCGCTGGGCCGAGCAGTACCCGGACCAGGCCCGCTCCATCGGCAGCGACCCCCTCTTCGAACTCGCCAACCACTCCTACAGCCACTACGCGTTCACCGCGAACTGCTACGGCCTGCCCACGGTGCCCGCCGACCGGATGCGGTCGGACGTGGAGGGCGCGTACGAGGCGTTCCGCAAGGCGGGCGTGCCGCACCCGATGCCGTACTTCCGCTTCCCCGGCGGCTGCTACGACCGGCAGTCCCTGCGGGCGCTGAGCGGTCTCGGCGTCACCGTGGTGCAGTGGGACGTGGTCAGCGGGGACGCCTTCGCGACGGACGCGGACGCCGTGGTCCGGCAGGTCCTGGACGGGGTCAGGCCGGGCTCGGTCGTGGTCATGCACTGCACCCGCAGCGCCGCCCCCACCACCGACCGCGTGGTGCGCGCGGTCGTGCCGGAGCTGCGCAAGAGGGGCTACCGCCTGGTCAAGGTCTCCGACCTGATCGGCGCCGCGACCGACCGCGCCTGACGGACCGGTCGGGGGTCGGGGGACGGCGGGCGGGGGTCGCCCGCTGGTCGGAGGCGTCCGGTCGCCGATCGCCCGGCTGGCAGACTGGTGGCCGTGAGCACCGACGAGAGCACCACGGCCACCGTCCCGCAGGACAGCCCGTTCCGGTCCGAGCCCGGCGCACGCGACCAGGCGCGGCAGTTCGTGCTGCCGCTGGTGGCGCGGATCGAGCGGGCCGCTCCCCCGGCCCGTGCGGACGCCCTGGAGACCGCGGCCCGGGCCGTCCTGGTGCTGCTCGCCGACGAGCGCTCGTCCGGTGACGGGGAGTGGGCGCGGGCCGTACGGGACTGGCAGGACGCCCGGATCCGCAAGGTGGTGCGGCGGGCGCGCGGCGCGGAGTGGCGGCGGGCCGAGGCCCTGCCCGGCATCACCGTGACCGGCGGGACCGCGCAGGTGCGGGTCTTCCCGCCCGTACCGCTGGACGGCTGGCCCAAGGACCTGGCGAGGCTCCAGGTCTCCGGCACCGAACTCGACGACCCGGAGCCGCCCGCCGCGCCGGACCCGGCCGTCCCGGTGCTGTGGATGAGCCCGCTGCTGGACATGTCCGCGGGCAAGGCGATGGCCCAGGCGGGTCACGGCGCCCAGCTCGCCTGGTGGGAGCTGGACGAGGAGCAGCGCACGGCCTGGCGGGACGCGGGCTTCCCGCTCGCCGTCCGCACCGCCGGTCACGCCCACTGGCGGGACCTCACCTCCGGCGGACTGCCGGTGGTACGCGACGCCGGCTTCACGGAGATCGCCCCCGGCTCCTGCACGGTCGTCGCCGAACACCCCGCCCTGCGCCGAGGCCGGATCTAGCTTGATCTTCAACCTGGGGCCCGACGGGTCCTGGTTCGGGCCCAAGGCCCTGTCGTCAAACCCCCGCCTGCCCCGCGACGCCATGCACGCTCCCCCAAGCTCTTCGAGCAGGGGGGACCCCCAGAACACGCACCTGACCCCGCAAGGCCCGCCCTCCGGGCGGACGACGGGAGTTTGACGACAGGCCCTAGCTCAAATGTTGCTCTGAAGGTGCGGGCGGCGGGGTTCGGGGCCCGGCGGCCGGGCCATACCCCCGTCACGTTCACCGGTGGAGGCAAGAGGGGGCGGGGGCACGATGGAGCGGCTCGGGACGGGGATCGGGTGGCGGCCGGAGATCGCGGACGCCGTGGAGGAGATGCCGGGCGTCGACTGGGTCGAGGTCGTCGCCGAGAACGTGTGCCCCGCCCATCTCCCCGAGTCGCTGCTGCGCCTGCGCCGCCGCGGGGTGACCGTGGTGCCGCACGGGGTCTCGCTCGGCCTCGGCGGGGCCGAGCCGCCGGACGAGGACCGGCTGACCGCCCTCGCCGAGCGGGCGCGGGCGCTCGGCTCGCCGCTGGTGACCGAGCACATCGCGTTCGTCCGTGGGGGCGGCGCGCTGACCGCCTCCCCGCGGCTGGAGGCCGGGCACCTGCTGCCCGTGCCGCGCACCCGCGACGCCCTCGACGTGCTGTGCGAGAACGTCCGTATCGCGCAGGAGGCCCTGCCCGTGCCGCTCGCCGTGGAGAACATCGCCGCGCTGCTGGCCTGGCCGGACGAAGAGCTGACGGAGGGCCAGTTCCTCTACGAGCTGGCCGACCGCACGGGGGTGCGGCTGCTGATCGACGTGGCCAATCTGCACACCAACCACATCAACCGGGGCGAGGATCCGGCCCGGGCGCTGGCCGAACTCCCCGTCGAGGCCCTCGCGTACGTCCATGTGGCGGGCGGCTTCGCACGTGACGGCGTCTGGCACGACAGCCACGCCCACCCGGTGCCGCGCCCGGTCCTCGACATCCTGACCGACCTCGCCTCACGCGTCGCCCCGCCGGGGGTCCTGCTGGAGCGCGACGAGAACTTCCCCGCACCGGACGAACTGGAGCGGGAGTTGACGGCCATCGGGACCGCGGTGGAGTCGGGGCGTACGGCGGCCTCGCGGGTGGCGGCCCGGCGGGCGGCCGACTCCGCCCCCACACCCGCACCGGCACGCGGCGCCGGTCCCGCCGCCGCATCCGACACCGGCGACCGCGGTGCGCACGGACCGGACCGGCGGACGGGCGGCATGGAGTCCGCGCGGCAGCGGGTCGCCCTCGCGCAGACCGCGCTGCTGTCGGCGCTCGTCGCCGGGACGCCCGTGCCGGAGGGGTTCGACCGGGTGCGCATCGGCGTGCAGGCACGGTCGCTGACCGCGAAGCGGGCGGACGTCGTGGCCAAGGTGGCGCCCGAACTGCCCGTGCTGCTCGGGGAGGAGTACCGGACCGCTTTCCTCGCGTACGCGCAGAGGCACCCGATGACCGGGGGATACCGGCAGGACGCGCTGGAGTTCGCGGAGTCCCTGCTGCTCGCCGATCGGCCCCGGGACGCGGCGGTCCGGCGGGAGGTGCGGGAGTGGTGGCTTGACCGCTCGGGACCGGCGCCGCGGTCGCGCCGCCCGGCGGCACGGGTGGCCCGCGCGGCGCAGAGGGTCCTACTGCGCCGCTGAGAACCGGCCCTGACGCCGTGACCGCGGGAAACAAACGGAACGTCACATACCGGCAACACTCTGTCCGGATGACGGACAAGGCATGGCCTTTCCCAGGCCTCTGGCATAGAAACGCGTCATGTTCTGGGTCCTTCTCCTGCTTCTGGCCTGGGCCTTCGCGGGCACGGCGTGCACTCGGCTGTGCCTGGCCTCGGTACGCGCCGCGGCAGTCGACGTGGACGCGGGCCAGGAGCGCGATCTGACGCTCTACGAGGCGGCGTTCCTGTCGGGCGGACCCGCACGGGTCGCCGATCTGACCCTGGTCTCCATGGCACGCCAGCGCCGGCTGCTGCTCGCGCACACCGGCTGGGCGACGGTCGTCGATCCGCGCGGGCGGGACGAGATGGAGCGCTCCGTCATAGGGGCGATCGGCCCGGAGGGACAGTCACGGATCGCGCCGGTGCGCACGGCCGCGGCCACCGCGGACGCGGTGCGCGGCCTCGCCGACCGGCTCGTCAGCGCCGGTCTCGCCGTGCCGGACGGGGACGGGTCCACGATCGCGGCCGGGGTCCGCCGGGTGCGGGCGGCCACGCTGGCCGTCCTCGCCCTGGGTACGACCGCGCTGCTGCTGCCCGGCCCGACCGGGATGCCCCGCGAGCTGATCGCCCTCTGGTTCGCGCTGCCGCTCACTCTCACCCTGAGCTGCCTGGCCATCGCCCGCTTCGAGGTCCATCCGTACTCGCGCTGGGCCTCCCCCGCCGGACAGCGCCTGCTCGGCGCGCTGACCCGGCGCGTGAACGGCACCGGTGACGAGCGCACGTACCTGGCGTCCGTGGCCGTCCGCGGCATCAGCGCCGTCGGCGAGCCGAACCTGCGCGCGGCCTTCGCCCACCGGGACCGGCCCTCGCGCGACCAGCCCTCGCCCGACCACTCCCCGTCCGACCGCTCCTCGCGTGGCCGGCGCCCCCGTCGCCGGGCCTTCCGGGACCGGTAGCCCACCGCGGCGTCAGCCTCGCGCCCTGGGTGAGCGCCCCCTGGACGTGCGCCCCGCGCGCAAAGCCGCGGGCCGGCCGGCCCGGCCTTCCAGAGGCTGCGCGCACACCGACTGCGCGAGGCCCTGAAGGGCGCGACCGGCCGGCCCGCGGCCACCGCTGATCAGGCCAGACCCGCCACCAGCTCGGCGATGTCCTTGCGACGCCCGGTGAAGAACGGGATCTCCTCGCGCACGTGCCGGCGCGCCTCGGAGCCGCGCAGGTGGCGCATGAGGTCGACGATGCGGTGCAGCTCGTCGGCCTCGAAGGCGAGGATCCACTCGTAGTCGCCGAGGGAGAAGGACGCGACCGTGTTGGCCCGCACGTCCGGGAAGCCGCGGGCCATCTTGCCGTGGTCGGCGAGCATGCGGCGGCGGTCCTCGTCGGGCAGCAGGTACCAGTCGTAGGAGCGCACGAACGGGTAGACGCTGACGTAGTCGCGCGGCGTCTCGTCGGCGAGGAACGCCGGGATGTGCGAGCGGTTGAACTCGGCGGGGCGGTGCAGCGCCATGTTCGACCACACCGGCTCCAGCGCGCGGCCGAGCTTCGTGCGGCGGAAGAGGTTGTACGCGTCCTGGAGCTGGTCGCTGGTCTCGGCGTGCCACCAGATCATGAGGTCGGCGTCGGCACGCAGGCCCGAGAGGTCGTACGTGCCGCGGATGGTCACGTCCTTGGCGGCGAGCTGGTCGAACAGTTCCTGGACCTCGTCCGCGTAGCCGGTGCGGTCCTCGGGAAGCAGGTCCTTCAGCTTGAAGACGGACCACAGCGTGTAGCGGATGACCTCGTTGAGGTCCTTGGCCAGCTTGCCCTTGTTCGGGATCCTGCCGGACTCGGTGGTAGGGGCGTCGTCACTCATGATGCTATTCTCCCGCTCCCCCGTGCAGACTCTGCACCGGGTCCGCGGTGAGCTCCCGCACGGCCCGCAGGTCGCCCTCCAGCTGGTCCACGGCCGCGTACGCGCTCGCGACGCACGCCGGGATGCCCACCCCGTCGTACACCGCGCCGCACACCGCCAGAGAGGGCAGCTTGCCGACGTGCTCGCGGATGCGGGCCACGCGCGCGTGGTGGCCGACGGGGTACTGCGGCAGGCCGTCGGTCCAGCGGGTGACGCGGGTCTGAAGAGGCTCGGCGTCCAGGCCGGTCGCCTCGCGCAGGTCGTGCCGGGAGACCTCGACGAGGTCGGCGTCCTCGCGCTGGAGGATCTCCGTCTCGCCGTACCGCCCCACGGAGGTGCGCACCACCAGCACGTCCGGGTCCTCCTCGGCGATCCAGCCCCACTTGTGGGAGGCGAACGTGGACGCCTTGATGGTGCGGCCGTCGACGGGGGGCACCAGGAAGCCGCTGCCCTCGGGCAGGGTGGCGTCGGCGCGGCGGTAGGCCAGGCTGATCAGGGCCATCGAGGCGTACTCGACGGCCCGCAGCTCGGCGGCGGCCTCCGGGGACTCGGCGCGCAGCAGCCCGGCGGCGACAGGCGCGGGCACGGCGAGGACCACCGCGTCGGCGTGCAGTACGCGGTCACCGGCGGCCACCCGCCAGGACGTACGGTCCTGCCTGCGCAGCTCCGTCACCGGTGTGCCGGTCAGGATCTCGCCGCCGCGGGCCCGCACCGACTCCGCGACCGCGAGCGGCAGCCGGCCCACACCGCCCTCGATGCCCATGAACACCGGCCCGGTCTGCTGCGCGGCGGCCACCGCGGCCTGGATCTCGCGGACCCCTTCGAGCAGCGAGTCGTGGGTCTGCGCGGCCCGGAAGAGCTGGGGGACGGCCGAGCGCATCGAGATGCGGTAGGCGTCACCGGCGTAGACCCCGCCGAGCAGGGGCTCGACCAGGCGGTCGACGACCTCGCGGCCCAGCCGGGCCGCCACGTACTCGCCGACCGCCACGTCGTCGCCGACCTCCGTGCGGGGCAGCTCGGCGTCGCGCCCGATGCGGGCGAGGCCCTCCTCGGACAGCACGCCGGCCAGCGCGGAGGCGGCGCCGGGGACACCCATGACGTGACCCTTCGGCATGGGGCGCAGGGCACCGCGGGTCCAGATCGAGGCGCTCGCCGTGGCGGGCGGCTGGAGGTGGTCGGCGAGCCCCGTCTCGCGCGCGAGGGTCACGGCCTCGGGCCGGCGGGCCAGCATCGACTCGGCACCCAGGTCGACGCGGACGCCCGCGATCTCGCCCGGCAGCAGCTTGCCGCCGACCCGTTCCGCCGCCTCCAGCACGGTCACCCGTGCCCCGCGCTGCAACAACCGGTGTGCGGCGGCGAGCCCCGCGATCCCGGCCCCGATGACGACGACATGGCCCGTGCCCTTACCCGTTGCGCTCATATGGCCACTCTCTCAGACCGCTCCGGCACTCCCGCCGCGCCCCGGTGTCCGGCCCGAGTCGTGAACGTGACCGCATCGGAACCGTTCGCGGCCAACGTCTCGTGCGGCCCGGGAGTCGAAGAAGCGTCAGTGGTCACGAGGACCCTCGGGGGTATGCCACATGCGCACACGACGTTCCGTCCCGCCCGCTTCCGCGCTGGCCGGGCTGCTGCTCGCCGCCGGGCTGCTGCTCGCCGCCGCCCTGTCGCTCACCGGGTGCGGCGCGGGCGACAGCGGCGGCTCCGCGGCCAAGTCCGCCGCGGACGCGGCCGGCAGCGAGAGCCGGGGAAACGCGGCCGGCAGCGAGAACCAGAGGGACGCGCCGGGCAGCGGCGGCGACCGGGCCTCCGAGGCGAGGACCACCGCGCCGCCCCGGGCCGCCGTGAGCCACATCATCCGCACCGCCTCGCTCACCGTGGAGGTCAAGGACGTGTCGAAGGCCCTCGACACCGCCCGCACCACCACCGAGAACGCCGGGGGCTACGTCGGCGACGAGAACACCAGCCTCGACGCGGAGGGCCACGAGCGCACCCGTGTGGTGCTGCGCGTGCCCGCCGAGAAGTACGACGAGGTCCTCGGCGACCTGCAGGGCACCGGCAAACTGATCGAGCGCACGGCGAAGGCGCAGGACGTCACCGACCAGGTCGTCGACGTGGACAGCCGCATCACGTCGCAGCGCGCGAGTGTGGCGCGGGTGCGCGAGCTGATGGACCAGGCGACCCAGCTGAGCGACGTGGTCAGCCTGGAGGGCGAGCTGAGCCGCCGCGAGTCCGATCTGGAGGCACTGCTGGCCCAGCAGGCGTCGCTGAAGGACCGCACGAGCCTGGCGACCATCACCCTGTCGCTGTCCCGGACGCCGCCCAAGGCGCCCGCTCCCGAGGAGGACCGGCCCGGGTTCGTGGACGCGCTGGCGGGCGGCTGGCACGTGTTCGTCACCGTGCTCCGCTGGATCGCCCTGGCCGTCGGGGCGCTGCTTCCGTTCGCCGTGGCGGCGGCTCTCGTCGCGGCGCTGTGGCTGCGGGTCGTACGGCCCCGGCTGCCGCGGCGGCCCGCCGACGACACGCCCGCCATGACCGCGCTGGGCGCGCTGCCCGGCTCCCGGCGGGCGCCGGCGCCCCCGGCCGGGGAGCCCATGCCCCCGGCCGCGGAACCCGACGGCGAGGCGGACTCCCGGGACTGAGACCGCGATTCTCCCCGTATTCCGCCCGTAGCGTGTGCGCATGGACGTGAGCGCGACACGGGGTGAGGCAGCACGGGGTGGCCTGGGTACGAAGGAACGCCTTGTCGTGGTCGGCGGCGACGCCGCGGGAATGTCCGCGGCGTCGCAGGCACGCCGGCTGCGCGGGCCGGACGAGCTGGAGATCGTGGCGTTCGAACGCGGCCACTTCACCTCGTTCTCGGCGTGCGGCATCCCCTACTGGGTGGGCGGCGACGTCGACGAGCGGGACCTGCTGATCGCGCGCACGCCGGAGGAGCACCGCGCGCGGGGCATCGACCTGCGGATGCGCACCGAGGTGACGGAGATCGACGTGGCCGCCGGGCGCGTGCGCGCGCGGGAGGTCGACTCCGGCGCGGAGACCTGGACGTCGTACGACAAACTCGTGATCGCGACGGGGGCCCGCCCGGTCCGGCCCGACATGCCCGGCGCCGACGCGCCCGGCGTGCACGGGGTGCAGACCCTCGACGACGGCCAGGCCCTGCTGGACAGCCTCGCACGCGCGCGTGGCCGCCGGGCGGTGGTGATCGGCGCGGGGTACATCGGGGTGGAGATGGCCGAGGCGCTCATCAGGCGCGGCTACGAGGTGACGGTCGTCGACCGCGGCCGGGAGCCGATGTCCACGCTCGACCCCGACATGGGCCGCCTGGTGCACCGGGCCATGTCGGGCCTGGGCATCACCATGGTCGGCGACGCCGAGGTGACCGCGGTGCTCACCGGTGATGACGGGCGGGTCAGGGCGGTGGTCACCGCGGACGCCGAGTACCCGGCGGACGTGGTCGTGCTGGGCATCGGGGTGCACCCGGAGACCGCGCTCGCGCGGGCGGCCGGACTCCCGCTCGGCGCGCACGGCGGCCTGCTCACCGACCGGGCGATGCGGGTGCGCGGCCACGAGAACATCTGGGCCGGCGGCGACTGCGTGGAGGTCCTGGACCTGGTCTCCGGACAGGAGCGCCACGTCCCGCTGGGCACCCACGCCAACAAGCACGGCCAGATCATCGGCACCAACGCGGGCGGCGGCTACGCCACCTTCCCGGGCGTGGTCGGCGCCGCGGTGAGCAAGGTGTGCGACCTGGAGATCGCGCGCACCGGGCTGCGCGAGAAGGACGCCCGCCGGGCGGGCCTGAGGTTCGAGACGGTCACCGTCGAGTCGACCAGCCGTGCCGGCTACTACCCGGGCGCCGCCCCGATGACCGTCAAGATGATCGCCGAACACCGTACCGGCCGCCTGCTGGGCGTGCAGATCGTCGGCCGTGAGGGCGCGGGGAAGCGGGTCGACGTCGCCGCGGTCGCCCTCACGGCCGGTCTGACGGTGGAGCAGATGACGGCCCTGGACCTGGGCTACGCGCCGCCGTTCTCCCCGGTGTGGGATCCGGTGCTCGTGGCGGCCCGTAAGGCCGCGGCGAAGGTCCGCGACAGCACGCCCTGACCCCGCGCCGCCGACGCCGTCGCGGCGCCTGCTCCGCACGTCGTCCCCGCGGCCCGCCTTCCCCGGGCCGCGGGTGCTCGAGTGGACGTACGTACACGCGGACGGCGGCGTTCACCGATTCGGCGAGCGCATCGCGGGCAGTACTTCTCCGTGGTCATTCCCGTCCATGATGTGAACCCGACGCGGCACACCCCGTGGGTGACCTACGCGCTGATCGCCGCGAACGTCGTCGTGTTCCTGCTCACGCCCGGCATCGCCGGATCCGTCACGGGCAGCGGCACGCTGGCGCAGCTGTGCCATCTGCAGGCCTTCACGGAGCAGTTCGCGCTGGTGCCCAGAGAGCTGATCCACCACCAGTTGCCGTCGCTGGTCCCGACGGGCGCCGTCGGGGTGGGCGTGCACGGCCCGGGCTGCGTGGTGGGGCCGCCCACCTACGACAAGTCGCCCGTGCTGTCGGTCCTCACGGCGATGTTCGTGCACGGCAGCTGGCTGCACCTGCTGGGCAACATGCTGTTCCTGCTCATCTTCGGCAACAACATCGAGGACCGCATGGGCCATGTGCGGTACCTGCTGTTCTACCTGGTCTGCGGGTACGCGGCCGCATACGGATTTGCTCTCACGAATCCCACCTCCACCACTCCCCTGATCGGCGCCTCGGGAGCCATCGCCGGCGTCCTCGGCGCCTACCTGCTGCTCTACCCGAGGGCACGGGTCTGGATCCTCGTCCCCTTCCTCCTCTTCCTGCCGCTGCGGCTGCCGGCCTGGGTGGTGCTGGGCTCCTGGTTCGTGCTCCAGGCGTTCTACTCCTCCGGCCAGGCCGTCGCCGAGGCGGGCAGCGTGGCGTACCTGGCCCACGTGGTCGGCTTCATCGTCGGCATGATCCTCGCCTGGCCCCTCAAACCGGGCACGCCCCCACCACCCGAACCGCCCCGCATCCTCTACGGCCGGCAGACACGGCGGGCCTGGTAGAGCCACACACTAGGGGCCAGGCAGCACAAGGAAACCCGGAACGGCTTTACACAAGGGACGTTTGCATTCCCGAACCAGCCGTCGATTGTTGAAGAATTCAACCACCTGTATGTTTTGCCGAATTTTTGAGCCTCTAGCAGGACTCACGCTGACCCATTGCTGACTTTCCTGACTCCCTGTCAGGCAAGAAGCACCCTCACGAGGGTCACACCGAGCCCATCCATCACGGTTCGGAGTGAAGGCCCCCAGGGGCTCACAGCCGAGTCTGACAGGCCCCCGAACACCCCACGTCGGAGGTGCCACATCACGAGGCGGCGCGAAACATAGCCGGAGTTCGCCGGTTAGCCAAACCGGCGATACTCCGCATCATTCTCCTATCCCGATCAAGCCGGTCGTCCGCCTTGACGAATAGCCCTCGGGCCCCGATGAGTACCTCACCGAACGGAGAAGAGATGCCGATGCACACGGGACGAAACCGCTCCGAGAAGACCCCTCGGCCACATTCCGCTGGGGGCAGCAGCTCCACTGTGGAGCCCATACTCATGGACACTTCCGAGCTCGCAGCCATGATCAACATGTCCGAGAGCTGGGTATACAGAGAAGTCCGAAAGCTGGGACTCAAGGGCTACAAGCTTGGTCGGGGCAGAAATGCGAAGGTCCAGTACAAGAGGTCCGATGTCTTCCGATGGCTGGAGCAGCAAAAGCTGCACTGACGCACTGGCAGCCACAGGCAAGCGATGCCGGTAGCTTGGGCAACAGTCCTCTCGGGCCGTCACCAGGTTCGATCACGATCCGGTTGTGTACTGTGGACGGTCCCGCAATTCGACTCTGTCGGGGATCTTGTGGCAGTCAGGGTGCCGAAACCCTAAGGATTCGCTTCGGTATGAGCGCTGGCGCCGGCTTCGCGGAATTCGGCCACCATGGCGGTGGCGACTTCTTCCGGCACGTTCTCGAGGATGCTCGTCGGCAGTTCACTGATGAGGGACTTGCAGTGCCACAAACTCAGCCCGGTCCGCCTGTGAATTAGCTTCACGATATCGACAGGCCGGCGGCCAGGGTCAGTCAGAACTAATTGACACAACACCACTTAGCCGCAGCACGACTGCGCGTCGCGGAGCAGGCATCACGGCTGCATCGCCAGGGCCTTCGCCGCTTCCATGGCCTTCGCCCTGATTTCGGGGGCTCGGCACTCCCTGTCCCCGCCCCGAGAGGCGGGCCTCTAACGATGCCGCAGGCTTCGCGTGATGCTACGGACCGCTGCTTTGCTCCCCCTTGCAGGGCGTTCGACACTGGGCTTCGACGCCGGGTGTTTCCCCCCGACACCGCCAGTCTGCTACCGGGCCTCCTGGCAGCTACCCGGACCGGACCTCCACCGGCAGGCGACAGCGAGCCTACGACCGAAGATCACCTACGTCATCAAGACCTCCAGTCTGCTGGGCGCGCGAAAGCCCGAGGCCAGATCCGATGCCGGAGCGTCAGGACGACGAGCGCGCAGGAGGGCAGGTAGGCCAGCCGCCGCGCCACGATGGCCATCGGGCGCGACTGAGTGAACTGGTAGACGTACATGCTGGGTACGCTCCACCGTCCGGCTGCGGACCAAGGTCACCCGCGGCGCCGGCTCCCGCACCGCGGCCCTGACCATGTTCTTCAAACTCGTCGAGTCCGCCCAGCAACGGTGGCGGGCCGTGAATGCGCCCCACCTCGTCGCCCTCGTCCGCTCCGGAGCCCGCTTCGAACGCGGCCACCTCGTCGAACGCTCGGCGCGGGCGGCATGACTCGGAAAGGAAGGGTGTCCGCGATGGCATCACACAGCCGACAGGTCCTGCTCGACCTAGTCTGGTGGAAGGGCCGGATTGAGGACCTGGTCGCAGCGGCCCGCATGATCCCGGAGGGTGAGTTTCCCGTAGTGGTGCTGGACCGCGCGGGTGCCCAGGCCGCTCTGCGCAAGGTGCTCGACGGGGAAGCACTTCCCGGCGACCTGACTGCGTGGACCGAGGAACTGCACATGCGCGAGGACGTCGACATCGAGCCGGGACATGAAGACCTGCTGACCCAGTTCCTGTTCGAGATGTCGACACCCGAGCTCTTCGAGCCAATGACGTTTTCTCAGCGAAATGATCTACGCGAAGCGTCATGAACCACTCGATACGTGAGCAGGCCGGACGAGCTGGGCCCGGCCGTGGACAGACGTAAAGCCCCTGGTAGGACAGGTCTCACCACAAGATCATGTCCGTAACCACCAGAGGCTTCACGTTGGTCACCTATGTTGCCACGCTCGATGTCCCGCGCCACGTCGTGGACCACCTCTCGCGTCTGCTCGCTGCCCACCGCCGCCGAATCGGCACCCCGCGCGGCAGCCGCGCGCTCGGCTCGTTCCGCCAGGCCGTGCTGGTCCTGCGCTGGTTCCGCGAACGCGGCTGCGTCCACTGCCTGGCCCGCGACGCTGGCATCTCCCAGGCCACCGGCTACCGCTACCTGCACGAAGGCATCGACGTCCTCGCCGCCCAGGCCCCCGACCTGCACGAGGTCCTGGACCGCTGCCAACAAGAGGGCATGACCCACGTGATCCTCGACGGCACGCTCATCGAAACGGACCGCCTCGCCGGCGTCCGCGACAACGGCAACGACCTGTGGTTCAGCCAGAAGCACAGGGCATTCGGCGGGAACGTACAGTTCCTGTCCGCCCCGGACGGCGCCCCGTTGTGGGTCTCCGAGGTGGAGCCCGGCTCCACCCCCGATATCACCGCCGCCCGCATCCACGCGCTCCCCGCGCTGTACAAGGCGGCGGCCGACGGCCTGCCCACCCTGGCCGACAAGGGCTACATCGGCGCCGGCATCGGCATCCTCGTCCCCGTCCGCCGCCCGAAGGGCCGGTCCGAACGGGCCCTGGACGCCGATACGCGCACCACGAACAGCCTGATCAGAGGCGTCCGAGCTCTCGGTGAACGTGCCGCAGCCGAACTCAAGCAGCGCTGGCGCACCCTGCAGTACATCACCCTCAGCCCCAGCCGGATCGGCGACATCGCCCGCGCCGCCCTCACCCTCAACAGAATCTGGAAATGACCACCGCTGAGAAAACGTCA
>NZ_JBQRUW010000016.1:0-366076 GCF_052663305.1 Streptomyces cyslabdanicus | reverse complement strand
TGTAGCGGGCCGCGGAGTGGTCAGGGGTGGCCTTCGGCAGGCCGCCCCTCGATCGTGCGACAGCGTCGCAGGTAGTGACAGCGGCGGGCGACCGCTTGGCGTCGTCGGCGCCAGTTCGACCAGCTCAGCGCGTGGTGTCGTCCTCGACGGCCACGAAGGTGCGGCGGTTGGGGACGACAAGCTGCCAGGAGTCGCCGAATCTCCGCCACTGTGAACTCGATTGCCCCGGCTGCCTCACCGGTGCCGCCCCCTTTTCCCGGACCTGGTGCGCCGTGGCGGCCAGGAAGGCGTGCGCGAGCATGGCCAGAGTGATGTGCCGGTACCAGCCCACGTAGCGACGGACCTCGTACTGGTCCAGGCCACACTCGTTCTTCGCGGCCTGGAAACACTCCTCGATCGCCCAGCGCGTCCCGGCGATCCGCACCAACTCCCGAACGGTGGTCTCCAAAGGAGCGTAAGCGAGGTAGTAGGCGATCTCATCGGGCTTGCTGATGCTGCGCCGGGCCAGCGCCCACCGCATCCGGTGGGGGACCTCGCCCTGGTAGTCGAACTCGGCAACCGCTGGCAGCCGCACTGCTGCCCAGTAATAAACACGCGGCCCCTTCGCACCGTCACCGCACGAGAGCTTCTCCCATGCTTCGGCCGGGGCCTGCGAGAACAGCCCGTCGATGCGGGGACAGCCCACGGTGAACTGGGACTTGGGCACGGCCAGCACGTAGCCGACGCCCGACTGTTCCAGCAGTCGCCGGAAGCGGCCCTCCTGACCGTAGGCGGCGTCCGCGGTGACCCAGGCGATGGGCAGCGGCGAGGCGAGGGACCGCAGCACGATGCGCCGGGCCAACTCGCCCTTGGTGGCGAATACTCGCTCGTCAGGGACTTTGGCCGCGCGGCAGCGTTCGCGGTCCTCGGTCCAGGTCTTGGGCAGGTAGAGCTCGCGGTCGACCAGGGCCCGGCCTCGGGTGGTGGCGTAGGCGGCGAAGACGCCGATCTGGCAGTTCTCGGTGCGGCCGGCAGTTCCGGAGTATTGGCGCTGAACCCCGGCGGAGGTGATGCCCTTCTTGATGAACCCGGTGTCGTCGATGATGAGGACCCCATCGGTCTCGCCGAGCTTGTCGGCGACGTATTCCTGCAGGTCGTCGCGGATATCGTCGGGGTTCCACTTCGCTCCGGCGAGCAAGTGCTGCAGACCGTCAGGGGTAGCGTGACCTGCCTGCTCGGCCAGTTGCCAGCTGTTCTTTCGGGCCACCGGGGCGAGCAGACCGCGTACGTAGTCACGCATGCGGCGGCGTAGTTCCACCCGGCCGAAGCGATGGCCGATGGTCACGAAGAGGTCGTCCAGTTCCAGGTCCCACTGCTCGGCAACACGCGCGGTGATCACGTGAGAAGGCTGCCCCGCACCCTGTCGCTACCTGCGGCACTGTCGCACGATCGAGGGGCGGCCTGCCGAAGGCCACCCCTGACCACTCCGCGGCCCGCTACACTCCAGCCGCCCAGCGAAACCCCAGGCCAGACAGCAAAATCCTGCTGGAGTACTAGGGGCGTGACGGAGCCACCGGCCGGATCATCTCCGGCCGGCGGCGCCTGCTGTCCGAATCCGCGCTCTTGTCGACAAGTCGCCTTACCCCCACCCTGATCAAGGTCGAAACCGACTCAAGGGGGAAACGTGTCATTCGGCCGAGACGACAGGGAGCAACGCCGCACAATCAACGCACAACTCAGCAGAATCACAGAAGTCCTGGCCGCACTCAAACAGCAGGTCACTGATCAGCAGCACACCATCGACCAGATCCGACAGGACACCACCGCCGCCATCACCAACGAAACAGTCACCAAACCACTGGCCCAGATCGGCAACGAACTGGTGGCCCTCCGCGGCTCCATCAGCCGACTCGAAGGGCAACTCCGCACCGCCCACAGGCCAGTCGAACCATCAGCGACCGAACATCCTCAACCCGAACCACGCCAGCCGGCCGCGGCAATCGAAGAGCCCCCAAATCTCGTCACACTACGCGCAGCCGCAGGCATCTCCTACGCCAACCTCCGGGCCCACCGTGACACGTGGGCGTTCCTCGTCAAGCACGCGAGTAGCGATCCGCACTTCCACATCCCCGGCGACGTGAAGGACGCGGCCGACACCGTGAACGTGCGCGTCTCCGGGCCGAGCATCGTGGCCGCCCTCACCCGCCTCGACGAGGTGAGCCGCACCGATCCCAGCCTCGTCACCCGGGCCATCGCAGGACACCTCCACAAGCGCCTCACTGAAACCGTGGAGGAGATCATCGACAATCCGGATCAGATGCTCGAGGCCGAACCCGTCCGCGTAGTCATCGACGACCGAGCCAAACCGCCCGACGAAGGGCAGTAACAACGAACCACGGCGAGAGGACCAACCCCCCGAACGTCACACGCCCCCGACCATGACTCCCAGTCGGGGGCGTTCGCTTGTGGGCCCATCAGTACCAGTACTTCACAGGACGGCGCCGGCGCCGTGCTCGGCCGACGGGTGTCAGCCGTGGTGGTGCCCGGACGTGTCGTCGTCCGCGGCGTGGCCTTCCTGACCGACGACCTGGTCGACGGTGCCCACGATGTCCTTCACGTTCCGATCGCCGAGCCCGTCGTGGTCGACGGCGTGCGACGGGCTGACGGCGGCGACGACGAATCCGGTGGCCAGGGAGGCGAGGGCGAGCATGCTGCGCTTCTTCATGCTCGGTTCAACTGCGCCGACCGCTCCGAGGTCACGCTCGTGCACCCGGGGGGAGCACCCACCGAGCACTCACCCCTTCGTCGACCCCAGCGTCAGGCCCGCGATGAAGTGGCGTTGCAGGAGCAGGAAGACCAGGATCGTCGGAAGGGCCACCAGGACCGATCCGGCCGCCAGCAGGTTGTAGTCCGTGAAGAACTGCCCGCGCAGGTTGTTCAGGGAGGAGGTGATCGGGAGCTTGTCGGGGTCGGAGATGAAGATCAGGGCCCACAGGAAGTCGTTGTAGACCCAGGTGAACTCCAGCGTCGCCAGGGCCGCGAGGGCCGGGCGGCACAGCGGCAGGGTGATGCGCCAGAACTGCGTCCACACGCCTGCGCCGTCGACGATCGCCGCCTCCAAAATCTCCTGGGGCAGCGTGCGCATGAAGTTGGCCAGGACGAAGACGCAGAAGCCCAGCTGGAAGCCGATGTTGACGATGATGACGGCCCAGTAGGAGTCGTACAGGGTCAGCGAGTCGGACATCCACCACGGCAACGGGATCCTGTTGAACAGGACGTAGAGCGGTGTGACGATCACCTGCTGCGGGAGCAGGTTGCCCGCCGTGAAGAACACCAGCAGGACGAGGCCGCCGCGCAGTTTCAGGCGCGAGACCGCGAACGCCACGAACGCCGCCAGGAACAGCGTGACGATCACCGCGGGCACCGCGATGATCAGCGTGTTGGCGAAGTACCTGCCCATGCCGGACTCGGTGTAGGCCTGGCGGTAGTACCCGAAGGACAGATGCCTGGGCCAGGAGAAGTAGCCGTGCTGCGCCGTGTCCTGATAGGGGCGCAGTGAGGCGTAGACGGCGAGCAGCAGCGGCGCGACGAACACCAGCGACACCGCCGACAGGAAGATCTGCACGCCCCAGCGGCCCCGCCGCCGGGGTGCCGCGGGCGGTGCGGGTGCCGGCGCCGCGCGGTGTACGGGCACGGTGCCGCGGATGTCTGCCGTCATCGGTCGCGCGCACCTCGCAGCTCTTGGACCAGGAACGTCACGATGCCCCCCAGGGACACGGTGAGCAGGACCACGGCGATGGCGGAGCCGAAGCCGATGCGGCTCGCCTCGCCGATGATGTTGTCGGTGATCAGCACCGACAGCAGTTCCAGGCCGTTGCGGCCCTTGTTGACCGCGTAGACGATGTCGAAGGCGCGCAGCGCCTCGATGACGGTGATGACGCCGACGACGACGTTCACCGGGCGCAGGGTCGGCAGGACCACGCGGAAGAACGTCTGGCGTTCGTTCGCCCCGTCGATCGCCGCCGCCTCCTTCAGCGCCGGGTCGACGGACTTCAGGCCGGCCAGATAGAGGATCATGACGTAGCCGACGTGCCGCCAGCTCGCCGCGATCATCATCATCCAGATGTTGAGGTGGGAGTCGCCGAGCCAGTCGATGGGGTCGGTGCGGTTGCCGAGGAGGGTGTTGATCGCGCCCTGGTCGGTGCCCAGCAGCAGTTGGGCCATGAAGCCGACGATGGCCAGCGAGAGCACCACCGGCAGGTAGAGCACGGACTGGTAGAAGCGGCTGAAGCGGACCCCCCGGTCGATGAGGACGGCCAGGAACAGCCCGAACGGTGTCGCGATCAGTCCCAGGAAGAGCAGCCACAGGACGTTGTGGCGGACCGCGGGCCAGAACGGCGGGTAGTTCTCCGCGAGGTTCCGGTAGTTCTCGCCGCCGGCCCAGTGGATGTCCCCGATGCCGTCCCAGGAGGTGAAGGACAGTCCGACGGAGGCCAGCGTCGGCCCCCAGACGATGGCGACGTCGAGCAGCACCGGTATGCCGAGCAGCACGCCGAGGACGGCGAGGTCGCGGCGGGTGAACCGGCGCAGCCGTGGCCGTCCGGCGCGCCGCGGGGAGGTGAGCGCCACGGAAGAGGTCCCCCAGTGATCAGCCGACGGGCTGCGAGAAAATGGTCTTCTTCTGCCGTTCGATGCTGTTGCACAGCCCGTCGACGTCCTTCGGATTGCCGATGAAGTCCTGGATCGCCTGGATCATCACGGTGGAGGCGAAGTCGGGGCGGGTGTCGCGGTCCAGGAACTGCGAGATCTGCTTCGCGCCGGAGACGAGTTCGGCGGACTTCTTCTGCAGGGCGCTGTAGGCGGAGGTGTCGGCACCGGAGTTGACGGCCACGTTGTTCGGGTCGTACCGCAGGTAGACGTCCTCGGCCTTCGCTGTGCCGAGCCACTTGAGCAGGTCCTTGGCGGCGGCGACGTTCTTGGACTTCTTCGCGACGAGGAAGCCGTCGATGGGCGCCTCCACGGCGTCCTGGCCGTACTGCGGGTCGATCTCGGGGAACGCGAAGAAGTCGATGTCCTCGCGCTCGTTCTCCGGGAACTGGCTGCCGGGGTGCGGCATGCCGAAAACGGCCATGCCCGTCTTGCGCTGCTGAAGGCTCTGCCCGGCCTCCTCCCAGGTCCGGCCGAGGGCGCCCTTCTGGTAGTACGGCATCAGTTCGCGCCAGGTGTCGAAGACCTTCTTCACCCGGTTGTCGGTCCACGCCTGCTCGCCCGCCATCAGGGACTTGTGGAAGTCGTACCCGTTCAGGCGCAGGTTGATGTAGTCGAAGGTGCCCATGGCGGGCCAGCCGTCCTTGTCGCTGAAGGCGACCGGCGTGCCGTCCTTGGACATCTGCTTGGCCAGCGCGATGAACTCGTCCCAGGTCCCGGGCTGTTGGTAGCCCTTCTGCTGGAACAGGCTCTTCCGGTGGAAGACCGCCCACGGGTAGTAGTAGTACGGCACGAAGAACTGCTTGCCGCCGTGCGTCGACTGCGCCTTCAGGGCGTCGGAGAACCCGGAGTAGGACGACCACACGTCGCTGATGTCGGTCAGCAGCCCCTTCTCCGCGAAGTACTGCATCCGGTACCCCGCGAACCACATGAAGACGTCGTCGGGACGGCCCTGGAGATAGCGGTTGATGTTCTCCTGGAAGTCGTTGTGGTCCTTGGTGTTGACCTTGACCTTCTTGCCGGACTGCTTCCGGTACGCGTCGAAGGCCGCCGCGAACGCCTTCTTCGGCACCGCGTCCGAGGCGTTCGACCCGACGGTGACCTCGTCCTTGCCTCCGCCGGGTCCTGAGCCGCAGGCGGACAGCAGGGCGGGAAGGGTGACCGCGCCCGCTCCGACGGCCGCGCCGCGCAGGACATTGCGCCGGGAGACGGGATGTCCTGCCGCACCGGTCGGCGGGACGAGCCGGTTGAACGATGACTGCGCCATGTCCCCCTCCTCGGGGTGCGACCCAACACAACCGAACGCGAGAAGGGGATCTCATCGCCAACTCGGGGAGCAGTCAAGGGATCTGACGGGATATCGAACAACCGTTACCACTTCTCTTCCAACAGAGTTGGACACGTCCTACCATAACCGCGCACCGATGACGCGAACATGAGGTCATCCCATCTTTCGCGAGTTCGGAGGAGCGTTCCTATGCGTCACCCGTACACGCGCACCGCCCGTCACACCGTGGTCGGGACTCTGGTCGCAGGACTGCTGTGCACCGCGGGACTCGCCGTCCCCGCCGTCGCCGCGCCCGCCGTCGCCATCCCCGCCGCGCCCGCCGCCGCGGCTCCCGCACCGGACTCCGTCACGCCCACCCGGGCCGACGGGCTCGCCCTCACCCCTCCGATGGGCTTCAACAACTGGAACTCCACGAACTGCCGGGCCGAGTTCGACGAGGCCATGGTCAAGGGCATCGCCGACCTCTTCGTCGCCGAGGGCCTGAAGGACGCCGGGTACCAGTACGTCAACCTCGACGACTGCTGGGCCCTGCCCGCCCGCGACGCGAACGGCAAGCTCGTACCCGACCCGGCCCGGTTCCCGAACGGCATCGCGGCCGTCGCGGACTACGTGCATTCCAAGGGGCTCAAGCTGGGCATCTACACCAGCGCCGGCACCAAGACCTGCAACAGCGCCGGATTCCCCGGCGCGCTCGGCCACGAGTACAGCGACGCCCAGCAGTTCGCCGACTGGGGCGTGGACTACCTCAAGTACGACAACTGCAACAACCAGGGCGTGGACGCCAGGCTCCGGTACACCACCATGCGGGACGCGCTGGAGGCGACCGGCCGGCCCATCGTCTACAGCATCTGCGAATGGGGCCAGAACAAACCCTGGGAATGGGCCTCCGACATCGGGCACCTGTGGCGCACCACCGACGACATCAGCGACAACTGGGGCTCGATGCTGTCGATCCTGAAGCAGAACCTGCCGCTCGCCCCGTACGCCGGTCCTGGCCACTGGAACGACCCCGACATGCTGGAGGTCGGCAACGGCGGCATGACGGACACCGAGTACCGCACCCACTTCTCGATGTGGTCCGTGATGGCCGCGCCGCTCCTCATCGGCTCGGACCTGCGCGAGGCCTCCGAGGCGACCCTCGACATCCTGGGCAACAAGGAGGTCGTCGCCGTCGACCAGGACCCGCTGGGCAGGCAGGGCGCCGTCGTCTCCTCCGAGGGCGGGCGCTGGGTCGTGGCCAAGGAGATGGAGGACGGCAGCCGCGCCGTCGCGCTGTTCAACGAGACCGGCAGCCCGCAGCGCATCGCCACCACCGCGCGGGCCGTGGGCCTGCCCGACGCCGCCGCCTACACGCTGCGCGACCTGTGGCGGCACCGGTCCTCCAACACCGCGGGCGCGATCTCGGCGACCGTTCCGGCCCACGGCACCGTCCTGGTCCGGGTCTTCGCCGACCGCCACTGGGCCGCGAACCCGCCCGCCGTCGAACTCGGCCTGGACGGGGTCCCGTTGCTGGAGGCGAGCAAGCCGGTGACGCTGACCACGACCGTCACCGACCTGGGCCGTACGCCGGCCACGCAGGTGTCCGTGTCCCTGACCGGCCCCAAGGGCTGGACGGTACGGGCCGAGTCCGCGTCCCGGGCCCCGTCCGTACCGACGGGCAAGGCGCTGCGCACCCGCTGGACGGTCATCGCACCGGCCGGAACACCGACGGGGCGGTACGACCTGACACTCGAGGCGGGCTACCGCTCCCCCGGCGGCACCCGCGCCGACAGCGACCTGACCGTCGCCGCCAGTGTGGTGGTGCGGCCGCCCGCCGGGACGTCGTACCTCAGCGACCTTCCCTGGATGTCGGCCGCCAACGGTTACGGCCCGGTGGAGCGCGACACCAGCAACGGCGAGAGCGGCGCCGGTGACGGTCATCCGATCACCCTCGGCGGGGTGGTGTACGCCAAGGGGCTCGGCGTCCACGCGGAGAGCGCCGTCGAGTTCTACACCGGCGGCGCCTGCCGGGCGGTCACCGCGGACGTCGGTGTCGACGACGAGAAGGACGGCAAGGGCACGGTCGCGTTCGAGGTCTGGGCCGACGGCAGGAAGGTCGCCGCCACCGGGGTCCTCACCAACGCGTCGGGCGCGCAGCCGCTGTCGGCCGACGTGACCGGAGCGCAGGTGGTCCGCCTCGTCGTCACGGACGGCGGCGACGGCATCGACTCCGACCACGCGGACTGGGCGGACGCCCGCCTGATGTGCTGAGCCGGGGATGGGCTGAGTCGGGGATGTGCTGAGCCGACCGAGGAGGCGTGCCCCGGACAAGCCCGCGCCGGGAACGCCTCCTCGCACCCGTCCGGCTCTCGGAACGGGCCCACATCGCCCAGCGGGTCATCGTGCGTCCGACTCTCAGAGGGGGCCCAGATCACCCAGCGGGTCATCGTGCACGTCCGGCCGCTTCCGCCCCAGGAAGAGCACCAGCGAGGCGGCGACGGCCACCAGCCCCGGCACCACACTGAGCGGGCCCGGCCCCAGCGCCCACCAGCACACGACGAACAGCGGCGGTGAGACAGCGGCCGCCACCAACGCGACGCGCTGGACGACCCCGGCCGACCAGGCCGTCCGCAGCGGGCTCGGGTTCGTCCTCCACTGCAGGATCACGCCGATCACGACCAGGGATGTCGTCACGACGCAGGTCGGCAGGCCGATGTGCGGGAGCTTCTGCCACTCCACCCCGGAACTCGGTTCGAGCATCAGCGCGCCCTGGACGAGCACCCCGGCGCCGATCAGGGCGAAGGCTCCACCGAACATTCGGACGATCTTGATGTCGCGTGGCGATTTCGGCTGCCACGGCCGGCCGTTCAACCGGAACGTCTGCCGTGCCACCCCGCGATTGTCGAAGGCCAGTCCGCCGCCGAACACGACGGCCATGACTCCCCACACCATCAGGAACAGAGCCAGGGCGTTTCCGCCCCCGGCGGCCGTACTCTGCTGCGCCACCACCAGTCCCCCTCCGTCTTTTGACGTGCACGGCCCACATCATGGACCGCGGCCGCCCTGTCAGACCCCGGCCGCCGTCACGTCCGTTCGGGCCGCGAGCGCTGCGGCCGCCGCTCCGACCAGGCCGGCGTCGGTGCCCATCTGGGCCGGGGCGACCGTCAGAGCCCGTACGAAGGAGAGGGTGGCGTAGTCGGCCAGGGCACGGCGGAGCGGGGCGAGGAGCACGTCCCCCGCCTTGGCCACTCCGCCGCCGATCACCGCGATGTCGATCTCGACCAGGGTCGCGGTGGCGGCGATGCCCGCGGCCAGGGCGCGGGCGGCGCGGGCGAAGGAGGCCACGGCGACCGGGTCCCCGGCGCGGGCGGCGGCGGCCACCGCGGCGGCCGAGGTGTCGCCGTCGGGGCCCGGGCGCCAGCCCTGGTCCAGGGCCCGGCGGGCGATGTTCGGGCCGCTCGCGATGCGCTCCACGCAGCCGCGCGAGCCGCACGGGCACGGGTCGCCGTCGAGGTCGACGCTGATGTGGCCGATGTGACCGGAGTTGCCGGTCGGGCCGGGACGCAGCCGCCCGTCGAGGACCAGGCCTCCGCCGACACCGGTGGAGACGACCATGCACAGCGCGTTGTCGTGCCCCCGGGCGGCGCCCTGCCAGTGCTCGGCCGCCGTGATGGCCACGCCGTCGCCGATCAGCTCCACGGGCAGGCCGCCGGCCGCGGCACTGGCTCGCTCGACCAACGGATAGCCGCGCCAGCCGGGCACGTTGACGGGGCTGACCGTGCCCGCGGAGGCGTCCACCGGGCCCGCGCTGCCGATGCCCAGGGCCGTGGCACGCGCCCACAGCGGCGACGCGCCCAGCTCGCCGAGCACCTCCCCCACGGCGCGCATCACGGTGTCCCCGTCCTCCTGCGCGGGCGTCGCGCGCTGCGCGCGTACCAGGATGCCGCCGCGGCCGTCCACCAGCGCTCCGGCGATCTTGGTGCCGCCGATGTCCAGCGCGGCCACGAGGTCGGTGTGCATCAGAGTCAGATCTCCCCGTCAACCATGAGAAAACCAAGAGGTGGGCGCAGTTCCGGTCCTGCCGAGGGGGGCGCGGCCCGGAGTGTGCGATGGACAGTCTCTCGTGCGTATGACAACGTTGTCCAGGTTCTATGCTCGACGCCACATCCTCATACGAACCCATGGACCCGCGCATCCCCGTGGACGCGTCACTTCTCCGTGGACGACAGGACAGGACGCCGCACCGTGCCCGAGACCGCCCGTCGAGCAGACCGCCCCGCAGACCGCCCCCACCGCGCCCTGGGGAACCGCTACGGCAGCCGTCCGACCATGAAGGACGTGGCGGCCCGCGCGGGCGTCGGCTTGAAGACCGTCTCCCGCGTGGTCAACGGCGAGCCCGGGGTCACCCCGGACACGGAGCGGCGCGTCCAGGACGCCATCGCGGCCCTGGGCTTCCGCCGCAACGACAGCGCGCGGGTGCTGCGCAAGGGCCGTACGGCGAGTGTCGGGCTGGTCCTGGAAGACCTCGCCGACCCGTTCTACGGGCCGCTGAGCCGCGCGGTGGAGGAGGTCGCCCGCGCGCACGGGGCCCTGCTGATCAACGGCTCCAGCGCGGAGGACCCGGAGCGCGAGCAGGAGCTGGCGCTGGCGCTGTGCGCACGGCGGGTGGACGGACTGGTCGTGATCCCGGCCGGTGACGACCACCGGTATCTGGAGCCGGAGATCAAGGCGGGTGTCGCAACCGTGTTCGTCGACCGCCCGGCCGGGAACATCGAGGCCGACGTCGTGCTGTCGGACAACTTCGGCGGCGCCCGCGACGGCGTAGCCCACCTGATCGCCCACGGCCACCGCCGGATCGGGTTCATCGGCGACATGCCCCGCATCCACACGGCCGCCGAGCGTCTGCGCGGCTACCGGGCGGCGATGGAGAACGCGGGCATACCGGTCGAGGACTCCTGGATGTCGCTGGGCGTCACCGACCCGGAGCGGGTGCGCCGGGCCACCGAGACGATGCTGTCCGGGCCCGACCCGGTCACCGCGGTCTTCGCGGGCAACAACCGCGTGACCGTCACCGTGATCCGTGTGCTGGCCGAGCACGCGCGCCGGGTCGCCTTCGTAGGCTTCGACGACATCGAACTGGCCGATCTGCTCGAGCCGGGCGTCACCGTCGTCGCCCAGGACGCGGCAACCCTCGGCCGGACCGCCGCGGAGCGCCTCTTCCGCCAGCTGGACGGCACCCTCCTCGCCCCGGAACGCATCGAGATCCCGACCCGGCTGATCACCCGCGGCTCGGGCGAACTGCCCCCGTCGGGCTGAACCACCGCCGGCCGCGGGAACGTGATCCGCAGCGCGCAGGAGCGTGACCTCGGGGCCAGAGGTCCCTGGTCACGCTCCTGGCGGTGGGCCGTGCGGCTACTGCGCCGACGCGGTGAGGTCGCCGCGGCGTGGGGCGGCGAAGGACTCCAGGTCGGCGCGGGTCAGGCCGCTGAGCCGGGTGACCTCGGCGGAGTCGAGGGCGCCGCAGTCCAGACCGCGCAGCAGGTAGCCGCTGAGCGCCTTGGCGGTGGCGGGCTCGTCCATGACGTCGCCGCCGGCCCGGCTGACGTAGCGGGCCAGCCGGGCGGCCGCCTGTTCGAAGCCCTCGCGGTAGAAGGCGAACACCGCCGCGTACCGCGTCGGGATGTGGCCGGGGTGCATGTCCCAGCCCTGGTAGTAGGCGCGGGCCAGGGCACGGCGGGTGAGGCCGAAGTGCAGCCGCCAGGCGTCGTGCACCTTCTCGGTCGGGCCGACCGGCAGGACGTTGGTGGAGCCGTCCGAGACGCGTACGCCCGTGCCCGCCGCGGCGACCTGCATCACGGCCTTGGCGTAGTCGGCGGCCGGATGGTCGCTGGCCTGGTAGGCGGCGGAGACACCGAGGCAGGCGCTGTAGTCGAAGGTGCCGTAGTGCAGTCCGGTCGCGCGGCCCTCGGCGGCCTGGATCATCCGGGCGACGGCGGCGGTGCCGTCGGCGGCGAGGATGGACTGACTGGTCTCGATCTGGACCTCGAAGCCGAGCCGCCCCGGCGCCAGCCCATGGGCCTTCTCGAAGGCCTCGAGCAGCCGGGCCATGGCGGTGACCTGCTCGGGGTAGGTCACCTTCGGCAGGGTCAGGACCAGCCCTTCGGGCAGGCCGCCCGCCTCCATCAGGCCGGTGAGGAAGATGTCGAGGGTGCGGATGCCCCGGTCGCGGACCGCCGCCTCCAGGCACTTCATACGGATGCCCATGTACGGTGCGGCCGTCCCGTTCCGGTACGCCTCGGCGACCAGTCCGGCCGCGCGGGCGGCCGCCTCGTCCTCCTCCGCGTCGGGGCGGGGGCCGTAGCCGTCCTCGAAGTCGATCCGCAGGTCCTCGATCGGCTCCCGCTCCAGCTTGGCGCGGACGCGGTCGTACACGGGAGCGGCCAGGTCGTCGCTCAGGCCGAGGACGGCGGCGAAGGAGGCCGCGTCCGGGGCGTGTTCGTCGAGTGCGGCGAGCGCCTGGTCGCCCCAGGAGCGGACGGTGCCGGCGTCGAAGACGTCGCCCGGAACATAGACGGTGTGCACGGGCTGGCGGGTGCCGGGGTCGCCCGGGTAGCGACGCTCCAGTTCGGCGTCGACCGGCGCGAGGGAGGCGCTGATCTCCTCGCTGACGGCGCCCGCGAGGCTCGTCGCCACGTTCTCCTGCTGGCCCTGACCCATTCCACACCCTCCTGCTTTCCGCTTCATGGAATCAATAATCCGCAGAACGAAGTTATCCGTGGATCTTCCCGTGGGTCAACACCGTCTTTCCGCGACCGCCCACGCCTTCATCCTGGCGCGCGGGAGGCGGGGATCACCTGTCGAAGCCCGGGAGGGTGCGCTCGGGAGGGTGGGCCGCCAGGACGAGCCGAGGCCCCCGCGTCCCACCCGGAGAGGGCGGGGCACGGGGGCCTCGGTCGATGCCGGAGGATCAGCCCTTGCGGGACTTGATCTCCTCGGTGAGCTGCGGGACGACCTGGAACAGGTCGCCGACCACGCCGTAGTCGACCAGGTCGAAGATCGGGGCCTCGGGGTCCTTGTTGACCGCGACGATGGTCTTCGAGGTCTGCATGCCGGCCCGGTGCTGGATCGCGCCGGAGATGCCGTTGGCGATGTACAGCTGCGGGGATACGGACTTGCCGGTCTGGCCGACCTGGCTGGTGTGCGGGTACCAGCCGGCGTCGACGGCGGCGCGCGAGGCGCCGACGGCCGCGCCCAGGGAGTCGGCGAGCGCCTCGATGACCGCGAAGTTCTCCGCGCCGTTGACGCCACGGCCGCCGGAGACCACGATCGCGGCCTCGGTCAGCTCCGGACGGCCCGTCGACTCGCGCGGCGTCCGGCCGGTGACCTTCGTGCCGGTCGCCTGGTCGGAGAACGTGACGTCCAGCGCCTCGATGGCACCGGCGGCCGGGGCGGCCTCCACGGCGGCCGAGTTCGGCTTGACCGTGATGACCGGAGTGCCCTTGGAGACACGGGACTTGGTGCTGTACGAGGCGGCGAACACCGACTGGGTGGCCACCGGACCCTCGTCGCCGGCCTCCAGGTCGACGGCGTCGGTGATGATGCCCGAACCGATGCGCAGCGCCAGACGGGCGGCGATCTCCTTGCCCTCGGTGGAGGACGGCACCAGCACCGCGCCAGGGGAGACGGCCCCGACCGCGGCCTGCAGGGCGTCCACCTTCGGCACGACCAGGTAGTCGGCGTACTCGGGCGCGTCGTGGGTGAGGACCTTCACCGCGCCGTGCTCGGCGAGCGTCGCGGCGGTGTCCGCGGCACCGGCGCCGAGGGCGACGGCGACCGGCTCGCCGATGCGGCGGGCCAGGGTCAGCAGCTCCAGGGTCGGCTTGCGGACGGCACCGCCTGCGTGGTCGACGTAGACGAGGACTTCAGCCATGGGACTTCTTCTCTCCTGCTTGCGAAGGGGGGCGGTCGGCGGATTGCGGGCTCAGATGAACTTCTGGCTCGCGAGGAACTCGGCGAGCTGCTTGCCGCCCTCGCCCTCGTCCTTGACGATCGTGCCCGCGGTGCGGGCCGGACGCTCCGCGGCGGAGTCGACGGCCGTCCAGGCGTTCTCCAGACCGACCTCGTCCTCGTCGATGTCCAGGTCGGACAGGTCCCAGGACTGAACCGGCTTCTTCTTGGCCGCCATGATGCCCTTGAAGGACGGGTAACGGGCCTCGCCCGACTGGTCGGTGACCGACACGACCGCGGGCAGGGACGCCTCGAGCTGCTCGGAGGCCGCGTCGCCGTCCCGGCGACCCTTCACCGTGCCGTCCTCGACCGACACCTCGGACAGCAGCGTCACCTGCGGGACGCCCAGGCGCTCGGCCAGCAGCGCCGGAACCACACCCATGGAGCCGTCGGTGGAGGCCATACCGGAGATCACCAGGTCGTAGCCGGCCTTCTCGATCGCCTTGGCCAGCACCAGCGAGGTGCCGATCGCGTCGGTGCCGTGCAGGTCCTCGTCCTCCACGTGGATCGCCTTGTCGGCACCCATGGACAGCGCCTTGCGCAGCGCGTCCTTGGCGTCCTCCGGACCCACCGTCAAAACGGTGACCTCGGCGTCGCCGTCCCCGTCGTACTCCTCCACAATCCGCAGCGCCTGCTCGACCGCGTACTCGTCCAGCTCGGAGAGCAGACCGTCCACGTCGTCACGGTCGACGGTCAGGTCATCGGCGAAGTGCCGGTCGCCAGTGGCGTCGGGCACGTACTTCACAGTGACAACGATCCTCAAGCTCACGCCGGCTCTCCTACTGCATCGTCTTCTCTGGGCTGCCTTCCTGGAGGCAGCATAGGCGCCTGAAGCGGCCGATCCCGGTCAGGGCGACCGCGCGCTCCGAGCGGAATATTACTCGTCAGTACACCCAGTTCATGCCCACTGAGCAAGCGCTTTGAACTGTGACCTTCGCAACGCAGCGTAACCGGAACCGAACGGCTTCGCAGGAGAGGGGCGGGGTGATCAATCACGCAGCGCGCCGAAGCGGCCCTGGTGATAGAGGAGTGGGCGGCCGGCGCCCGCGGGGTCGCCCAGGACGACCTCGGCCAGCACGATGCGATGGTCCCCGGCCGGCACCCGAGTGACGACCCGGCACACCAGCCAGGCGAGCACCCCGTCGAGGACGGGCACCCCCTCGGGGCCCTCGCGCCACGCCGTCGGCGCTCCGAACCGGTCGGCACCGCTGCGCGCGAAGGTGGCGGCCAGGTCCTCCTGGTGCTCACCGAGTATGTGGACGCCGACATGGTCGGTCGCGGCGACGGCCGGCCAACTGGAGCCGCCGGTATCGATGCCGAAGGAGAGCAGTGGGGGCTCGGCGGAGACGGAGGTGAGGGAGGTGGCGGTGAAGCCGACCGGACCGGTCTCGCCCCGAGCGGTGATCACCGCGACGCCCGCCGCATGCCGCCGGAAGACGGAGCGCAGCAGCTGGGGGGAGGCGGACTGGACGGTGCCGAAGGCACCCAGGCCGGACGTGGCCGTCATGGAGTCGTCCTTCTGCTGGTCGGACGAGCGGAATCCGCGGCTGCTCAACAGCCCGGACGGCGCACGCTCGTGTGGTGGGCTGGGTCGACGCGGGGCCGCCCGAGAAGAAGGAGTTCCGAGGGCATGCGGTCAGGCTCACGATAGTTGGCGTGCACAGTCAAGTACGTCCCGGGATGCGGGAACTGCCCCACCGTCACGGACGGGGGCCTCACACCGCCTCCCCCAGGGCCGCGATGACGTCCGCCTTGCGCGGTTGTCCGGCGGCCCGCCGCACCACCCGGCCGTCCGCGTCGAGGACGAGCACGGTCGGCGTCCTGAGGATCCCGAGTTCGCGCACGAGGTCGAGCCGGGCCTCGGCGTCGACCTCGACGTGCGCCACCCCGGGGACCATGCCGGCCACCTCGTCGAGGATCCGCCGGGTCGCCCGGCAGGGAGCGCAGAAGGCACTGGAGAACTGCACCAGTGTGGCACGCGCGCCGAGGCCCTCACCGAGTTCGGCCGCCCCGAGCCGCCTGCCCTCGTCACATCCCCGCACGCCCGTTCTCCCCTTTCCCGCTGTCCCGCTGTTCCGCTGTTCCGCTGTTCCGCTGTTCCGCCGCCGCGCTTTCACGAACACGCCTTCCGTGTCAGCGTCCGCGCGGGCGCGGAGATTCCCGGCGGCCGGAACGCTTCCCCGGGCGGCCGCCAAGGCCGGCACCCCTGGACACATACACCCCCGCTGGGCCGTCGGGCGGAATCTCAGGGGTGACGTGACGAGGATCTCGCCGTGGACGGGCACGTGGGCTGGCTCCCGGGCCGTTCTTGGGGCACGATCTGCGACAGGCCGTAGACCTACGGCAGCGTAACTTCCGCCGGGATCCCCTTCCCTGGCAGACAGAAGGGTCCGTCCCGCTCATGGCAGAGCTCGTCTACCGCCCCGTCATCGGTCTCGCCCGTACGATGTTCAAGGCGTGGGACCTCAAGATCGACTGCCAGGGGTCGGAGAACATTCCGCGCACGGGCGGCGCCGTGCTGGTGAGCAATCACATCAGCTATCTGGACTTCGTCTTCAACGGGCTCGCGGCGCTCCCGCAGAAGCGCCTGGTGCGTTTCATGGCGAAGGAGTCGGTCTTCCGGCACCGGATCTCCGGGCCGCTGATGCGCGGCATGAAGCACATCCCGGTGGACCGCGCCAACGGCGAGGCGGCGTACGCGCGGGCGCTGGACTCACTGAAGTCCGGCGAGGTGGTCGGGGTGTTCCCGGAGGCCACGATCTCGCAGTCGTTCACGCTGAAGAGCTTCAAGTCGGGCGCGGTCCGCCTGGCCCAGGATGCGGGCGTCCCCCTGGTGCCGATGGCCGTCTGGGGCACGCAGCGGCTGTGGACCAAGGGCCACCCGCGCAACTTCAGGCGCAGCCACATCCCGATCACGATCCGGGTGGGCGAGGCCGTGGAGGCCTCCCGCGAGCAGTACGCGGGCGCCCTCACCCGCAAGCTGCGCGAGCGCGTCCAGGAACTCCTGGAGGCCGCCCAGCGCGCCTACCCGGTCCGCCCCCGGTCCGCCGACGACACCTGGTGGATGCCCGCCCACCTCGGCGGCACGGCCCCGACCCCGGACCAACTCCGCACGGCCGGGGCGCACTGACCCCGGACCGATTTCCCGCTGGGCCTGTTGCGCACTGACCCCGGCGCAGCCGCGCGGTCGGCCCGCCGGGTCCCGGCGTCGCACAGCAGACCGGGAAGATGACGGACAGGCCTGCTCCTAGTGCCGCGGCGGGCAACGTGCGCCCGTCAAGGAGCGGCGTCCGGTGCGTGCTCTGGGGGTCCCCCCTGCTCGAAGAGCTTGGGGGAGTGCCGGGCGTCGCGACGGGGCAAACGTTGCCTGTCGCGGCACTAGGACGCGGGCGGCCGTACGGTGACCTCGGCGCCCGGGCTGAACTTCTCCAGCAGTTCGGCGAGTTCGGCCGCCGCTGCCTGCACGTCGGCCACCGGCATCGGGAGCAGGCTCTCCAGCAGGAAGATGCCCGACGTGGTCTGCTCCGTGAGGCGGGTGCGCGGGCCCTGGCGCCAGTTCCAGCGGCGGCAGGTCACGCCGGCCCCGTCGCACCACACCACCTCGCCCGCGTCCGGGTGCTCGACGGTCTCCTCGCCGCCCGCGACGGTCACGAAGTCCTCATCGCCGCCGGCGCGCACCAGGCGCATGCCGCCCTGGATCCGGTCGAGGTCCTCGCCGCCGACGGGGACGAGGTGGGCCACGCTGATGGCGTTGTAGAGGTCGACGAGCAGGTTGATGCGGGGCAGGCCCGCGTCGGTCAGCGCCCGCCGGGCCAGCGCCTCGGCCGAGTTGCGGGTGCGGGAGGGCTTGGAGCCGAACGCCGTGTACGTCTCGCGCCAGGCGGCCATGTGCGGGTCCTCGTGCGGGGCGCGCCCGTCGAGGCGTGCCGCCAGACGGCGTGCGGCGTCGTCGAGGAGCGCCGAGGAGGCCTCGGTGCTCGGTCCGCCCACCAGCCCGTGGGCCTCGACGGCCACGTGGGTGAAGCCGGGCGCGAGTGCGCGCACCTCGTCGGACACAGTGAGTGTCAGTGCCATGTTCTCCCGCCTCGCGGTCAGAGTGCGGCAGGGAGCGTCTTCCACAGCCGCGGCCGGTCCGGAGCGGCCGTGAGGGCGGCCAGCACGGCCGGGTGTGGTTCAGCGTACAGCACTGGGCAGTCCAGCTCGTTGGACTTCAGGTCGGGTACGAAGGCCAGGCGCTCGCCGGTCAGGGAGAACCGGGCGTCGACACCCGGCTTGTTGCCGCGCGGGTCCTGCCGGTGCCAGGCTCCGTTGAACCGGACCGCGACCAGTCCGTGCACCACGTGCCCACCGCCCTCGTCCCGCGTCAGCCGCTGGTAGCACAGCGCCGTCGGGATGCCCTCGGCCCGCAGCAGCGCCGCCACGGCATGGGCCTTGGCGTAGCAGATGCCGGTGCGCAGGCGGAGGACGTCGGAGGCGCGCCAGGTGACGCGCGGGTCGCCCGCATCCTGCGAGTGCGGGATGGCGTCACGCACGAACTCGTACGCGACACGCGCATAGTCATACGAGTCCGCCGCCCCCTGCGCAAGGCGGGCAGCGGTCTCACGGACCACCGGATGCTGATGGTCGATCGCCTCGTCGGCGGCCAGATAGGCGGAGAGGTCGGAGGTGTGCTGGATCAGCTCCATACCCGCAGAGCATAGGAACGCAACCGCTCACCGGTCAATGACTTTGCCCTTTAATGCATACCTATGCATAGTCGGAATCTCTCGCCGGCTTGTTCGGGCTGTTCAGAAGTTCACGCTGGGCCGGAGTGAGCTGGGGGCCGTCGAGTGGCGGACGGAGGGGGCCGAGGAGGGCTGACAGCAACACGCTGGGTTTGACGAGTGTGGTGGGCGCGGCCTGCAGGGCGAGGACGTCGGTCAGCGCCGTCGCGGCGCGGAAGGAACCTGTCGCGGTGCGGGACAGGCGGCTGACGTAACGGTGCAGGAGGCGGTCGGCGAGGGTCGGGCTCTTGCCCTTCGTGGTGGCGAAGTGGATGTCCTGTCCGGTGGCGAGAGCCCACGCGTGGTCGATGGGGCGGGCGATGGCGCGCTGGGCGCGGCGGGCGAGCCCCGTGGTGAGGCCGCCCGAGAGCAGCTCGCGCAGGGCGAGGGCGCCTTGCGCCGCCACTGATATGCCCTGCGCGTACACGGGGTTGAAGACCGCGGCCGAGTCTCCCAGTACCACCAGGCCCTCCGGCCGGCGGGTGAGCCGTTCGTAGTGGTAGCGCCGGTTGGCGGTGCTGTGGCTGACGCTGACGTCGGTGAGCGGTTCGGCGTGGGCCAGGAGGTCGGCCAGGAGGGGGTGGCGCAGGGTGCGGGCGAAGGGTTCGAAGGCGTCCGCGTCACGGGTGGGATGCCCGCCGGGGGCACCCATCAGGCTGACGTGCCAGCGGTTGCCCTCGATCGGCAGCATGCCGCCCGCCTTGCCGGGCCGGGGCAGCCGCGGGTCGGCCTGCACACCGACCATGGGCCAGTCGTCGGTGGCGACGGGAGCACGGTAGATCCGGCTGGCGTAGACCAGACCGGAGTCGATGTCGTCCTGCGCGAGGCCGGTGACGCCGAGTCCGGCGAGCCACTGGGGCGTGCGGGTGGCCCGGCCGGAGGCATCGACGACCAGGTCGGCACGGATCTCGTCCTCCGCCCCGTCGGCGGTGCGGACCCGCACGCCCGTCACGGTACGGCGGTCACCGAGCAGCCCGACCGCCCTGGTACGCGTGCGCACGCCGACCCGGGGGTCTTCGAGGACCTGTTGGCGGACGACGAAGTCGAGCAGGTCCCGGCTCGCGCTGATCAGGTAGTGGGTGGCGTGCTGCCAGCGGCGGTACCAGCCCTCGGGAGAGCAGATGACCATGTTCGAGGTGACGGGGATGCGGTGGGCTCCCGCGGCCAGCAGACGGTCGATGCTGCCGGGCAGGAGATCCTCGATCGCCTCGGCGCCGCCGGTCTGCAGCATGTGGATGTGCACGGCCTGGGGAACACCGGTGCGCGGCTCGGGTCCTTCGGGCAGTTCGTGGGCCTCGACGATCTCGACGGCGTCGACGTGGTCCCTGACGGCTGCCGCGGCGAGCATGCCGGCCATGCTGCCCCCGATGACGACTGCGCGGACGGGACGGTGGCGCGGGGCTTCACTCATGGCGGGCTGCCTTCCTCGGGGCACGAAGTCGATTCAGGAGGTCCGGCAGTACGGGCGAGGTGACGGCCCGGGACACAGGAACCAGGCCCTGCGCGCGCCCTGCCGGTGTGCGCGTCATGGCCTGGGGTGGTTCGGGGTCGGCGCGCTGCCGGTCGCGCGCGACGAGGATCACGGCCGCGTCGGCGGTGGCCGCCGCGCGGGACGTGTCGTCGCCGTTGCGAAGCGCTGCCTCGTAGGCAGCCGCGCGGACGGCGGGATCGCAGTACGGGGTCAGCGTGAGGAGGGCGTCGTACACGGCGGTCCTGCGAGCCATGGGTCACGCACAGGCATGAGAACCGCCGGGTCTGCTCCGGGGGAGCCGTCCGCCAGTTGAAGATCAACAGGAGACGGGCCCAGGCCGCGCGCAACAACGTGTGGTGCCGCCTGCGGAGCAGGGCGGGGATCTTCACAGCGCAGACCAGAAGAAGGGTGAGCCCGCAGGCGTAGAAGCCGGCGGGAACACCGCTTTGTGCAGCCGGACCGGTCGGCCGCGCACCTGGCTGAGGACCTGGCCCATGGCGACGGTGACGTCCTCGTTCTCGGCCGGTGGCCGAAGGTTTCCGACGAGTTGGGCGCTGAGCCTTCGCATCGCCCTGGACGCGCTACTCATCGGTGCTCTTCCCCGTCGGGTTCCACGCCGGGGACGGTGCCCGCCGACGGTTCACCACCTCGCACCCGCTCTTGGAGCGGTGCGCGGTGAGGCGCTCAACTGCCGCTGCCAGAGGGGGACGGGCTCCACCAGGGGGCCTCCTGTCCTCCGAGGGCGGGCAGTTGATCAGAGCGGTGCGTGCATGGCACCTTACCGACGCCCCTCACCGCTCTCAACGATCGTTTACCGCCAACTCGCCGATCGGGTCCGCGCCCACCCGGGGGCGGGCGACCCGACGGGGTCAAGGGTGATCAGAGGGTGATCAGTCCTGGCGCGCCATCTCCTCCTTCAGGGCCGCCACGAACGCGTCCACGTCGTCCTCGGTGGTGTCGAAGGCGCACATCCAGCGCACGACGCCCTCCGCCTCGTCCCAGAAGTAGAAGCGGAACCGCTTCTGGAGACGCTCGCTCACCTCGTGCGGGAGCTTGGCGAAGACGCCGTTGGCCTGCACCGGGTAGAGGATCTCCACGCCGTGCACGGCACGCACGCCCTCCGCGAGCCGCTGCGCCATCCCGTTGGCGTGCCGGGCGTTGCGCAGCCACAGGTCCTGGGCGAGCAGCGCCTCCAACTGCACCGACACGAAACGCATCTTGGAGGCGAGCTGCATGCTCATCTTGCGGATGTGCTTCATCCGGCGGACAGCGTCCTGGTTGAGGACGACGACCGCCTCGCCGAACATCGCGCCGTTCTTGGTCCCGCCCAGGGAGAGGATGTCGACGCCGACCGCGTTGGTGAACGTCCGCATCGGCACGTTCAGGGAGGCGGCCGCGTTGGCGATCCGGGAGCCGTCCAGGTGCACCTTCATGCCCCGCGCGTGCGCGTGCTCGCAGATGGCGCGGATCTCCTCGGGCGTGTAGAGGGTGCCGAGTTCGGTGCTCTGGGTGATCGAGACGGCCTGCGGCATCGCCCGGTGCTCGTCCTCCCAGCCGTACGCCTGACGGTCGATCAGCTCGGGGGTGAGCTTGCCGTCGGGCGTGGGCACGGTGAGCAGCTTCAGGCCGCCCATGCGCTCGGGGGCGCCTCCCTCGTCGACGTTGATGTGCGCGCTCTCCGCGCAGATCACCGCGCCCCAGCGGTCGGTGACCGCCTGGAGTGCCACGACGTTCGCGCCGGTTCCGTTGAACACCGGGAACGCCTCGGCGGTGGCGCCGAAGTGGCTGCGGACGATCCGCTGGAGGTTCCCGGTGTAGTCGTCCTCGCCGTACGCGACCTGGTGCCCGCCGTTGGCCAGGGCCAGGGCGGCGAGCACCTCCGGGTGGACTCCGGCGTAGTTGTCGCTGGCGAACCCGCGGACCTCGGGGTCGTGGTGACGACGCGCGTCGGTCCTGGGAGGGTTCACGGCTTCTCGGTGAGCCACAGACGGTTTCCGTTCACTTCCGCGGCGGGCTTGCTCCACACGTCGACGATGGCGTCGGCCAGGTCCTTGACGTCGGTGAAGCCCGCGAACTTCGCGTTGGGGCGGTCGGCGCGCATCGCGTCGTGCACCAACGCCTTCACCACCAGGATCCCAGCCGCGGACGTCGGCCCTTCGGCGCCCTCGGCCTTTCCTGCCTTGCGGAAGTAGTCGGCCATGGCCAGCGTCCACGCCTCGGCGGCGGCCTTGGCGGCGGAGTAGGCCGCGTTGCCCGCGGTGGGCTTGCTGGCGCCGGCCGCGCTGATCAGGACGTACCGGCCGCGCTCGCTGCGCTGCAGCGCCTCGTGGAAGGCCAGCGAGGTGTGCTGCACGGTGCGGATGAGCAGCAGCTCCAGGAAGTCCCAGTCGTCCAGGCTGGTCTTGGTGAAGGTCTCGCTGCCGCGCCAGCCGCCCACGAGGTGGACCAGGCCGTCGATCCGGCCGAAGTCCTTCTCGATGTGGGCGGCCCAGTCGCGGGTGGACTGGAGGTCGAGCAGGTCGACCGTGTCCCCGGTGACGCTGGCGCCGCCGGAGGCGTACCGGGCGGCGTCCACGGCCTGCGAGAGCCGCTCCGGGTCGTTGTCCGCGCCAACGACGGTCGCTCCCGCCTCGGCGAGCCTGCGCAGCGCCGCCTGGCCGGCCGGGCCGCCCGCGCCGGCCACCGCGATCACCGCACCGCTGAGAGCCCCGTTCCCCACCATGTTCCTCGCCTCCTGTGCAGTGTTCCCGGTTGCGCGGCCGCTCACGCGGCGACCCGCTCGGCGCTGTCCGCGGTGATGCCCCTGGTTCCGGCGATCACGTTCTTCAGCTTCTTGGACAAGGCCTCGTAGAACATGCTGAGCGGAAACTCGTCCGGAAGCACGTCATCCACGAGTTTGCGCGGGGGCTGGGTCAGGTCCAGGGCGTCGGGGCCCTTGGCCCACTTGGAGCCCGGGTGCGGAGCGAGGTAGGTGGAGACCAGGTCGTAGCCGGCGAGCCAGTGGACCAGCTTGGGGCGGTCGATGCCGTCGCGGTACAGCTTCTCGATCTCGGCGCAGAGCTGGTTGGTGACCTGCGGGGCGCGCTCCCAGTCGATGGTCAGCTTGTTGTCGGTCCAGCGCACCACGTCGTGCTTGTGCAGGTAGGCGAAGAGCAGCTGACCACCGAGGCCGTCGTAGTTGCGCACGCGCTCGCCGGTGACCGGGAAGCGGAACATGCGGTCGAACAGCACCGCGTACTGCACGTCACGGGCCTGCGCGACGCCGTCGGCCTGGAGCTTCACGGCCTCCTTGAAGGCGGTGAGGTCGCAGCGCAGCTCCTCCAGGCCGTACATCCAGAACGGCTGGCGCTGCTTGATCATGAACGGGTCGAACGGCAGGTCGCCGTGGCTGTGGGTGCGGTCGTGGACCATGTCCCACAGCACGAAGGCCTCCTCGCAGCGCTTCTGGTCGTGGACCATGGCGGCGATGTCCTCGGGCAGGTCGAGGCCCAGGAGGTCGACGGCGGCGGCGGTGACGCGGCGGAAGCGGGCGGCCTCGCGGTCGCAGAAGATACCGCCCCAGGAGAACCGTTCCGGCGCCTCGCGCACGGCGATCGTCTCCGGGAAGAGCACGGCGGAGTTGGTGTCGTAGCCGCCCGTGAAGTCCTCGAAGGTGATGCCGCAGAACAGCGGGTTGTCGTAGCGGGTGCGCTCCAGTTCGGCCAGCCACTGGGGCCAGACCATGCGCAGCGCGACCGCCTCCAGGTTGCGGTCCGGGTTGCCGTTCTGCGTGTACATGGGGAAGACGACCAGGTGCTGGAGGCCGTCCACGCGGTGCGCGGCGGGCTGGAAGGCCAGCAGCGAGTCCAGGAAGTCCGGCACCTCGAAGCCGCCCTCGGCCCAGCGGCGCAGGTCCCCCACGAGCGCCTCGTGGTAGGCGGCGTCGTGCGGCAGCAGCGGGGAGAGTTCCTCGACGGCGTCGATCACGAGGCGCACGGCGGCGTCGGCGTCGGCACGGCCCGGGGCGCCCTCGGCCGCGAAGTCGATCGAGCCGTCCTTCGACTGCCAGGGCCGGATTCGCTCCACGGCATCCTTGAGCACGGGCCACGCCGGATGGTCAACCACCCTGGCCACCGAAGGAACCTTTCCCTCCGCACCCAGCTGCACAAGAATTTCCGTCATGTCTCATCCTCCACGGGAGAACCTCGCGTAGGACGACCGTATACATACAGGGTTTCTCCCAGCAAGGGCGCCCCCGGGAAAAAATTCTGCGTGTAGCCATGGTCACCGCCTATTTTCCTGCTGTACACCCGGACAGGGGCAGATCCGATCGGCCGTTCGGGTGATCGACGCCACGTCGCCCACATGCCCACGCCGGAGCGAGAGCCGCGGCGGATGCGCCCCCGTTCCCGCGAGCCGTCACCCCACTGCACCGTGTACGCGGGGGTTCAACCCGCGTGGGGGCCATTAGGCTGCGTCACTACCGCGCGGACGACGAGGTCCGTCCGCTCCGCGCCGCGCCGAGCCGCCGTCGACGGAAGCGAGTTGAACTTTGAACTTCCTTACCATCGGTCACCGCGGAGTCATGGGTGTCGAGCCCGAGAACACCCTCCGTTCCTTCGTCGCCGCCCAGCAGGCCGGCCTGGACGTCATCGAACTCGATCTGCACCTGAGCAAGGACGGCGCGCTCGTCGTCATGCACGACGACGAGGTGGATCGCACCACCGACGGCAGCGGCGCGATCGCCGACAAAACACTCGCCGAGCTGCGTTCCCTGGACGCCGGCCACGGTGAGCGGATCCCGGTCTTCGAGGAGGTCCTCGACGCGGTGCGGGCCCCGCTCCAGGCCGAGATCAAGGACGTGGCCGCGGCCCGCGCACTGGCCGAGGTCCTGCACGAGCGGGACCTGGTCTCCCGCGTGGAGGTGTCCTCGTTCCACGACGAGGCGATCACCGAGATCGCCCGGCTGGTACCGGGGGTGCGCACCGCGCTCGTGGCCAGCCGCTACGACTCCGGGGTCGTCGCCCGCGCCACCGCGGCAGGCGCCGAGACCGTCTGCCTCAACATCCGCCGGCTCACCCTCGAGATCGTCGAGCACGCGCGGAAGGCGGACCTGAGGATCATCGGCTGGGTCGTCAACACCCTGGACCATCTGCGCCTGGTCCGCGCCCTGGAGCTGGACGGCGCGACCACCGACTACCCGGAGATCAAGCTCACCGGCCGCTTCACCGCCTGACCCCCTGCACGGAGCTCCGCCTAGGCGAGTTCCTTGACCAGCAGCTCGAACTCCAGGTCGTCGCGCTGCGGAATGCCGAAGCGCTCGTCGCCGTACGGGAAGGGGGTCGTCCTTCCCGTACGGCGGTAGCCGCGGCGCTCGTACCAGGCGATCAGGTCCTCGCGTACGGAGATCACGGTCATGTGCATCTCCTTGACGCCCCACTCCTCCCGGGCCTGGCGCTCGGCCTCGGCGATGACCGTCCTGCCCAGGCCGGCGCCCTGCAACGTGGGGCTCACGGCGAACATGCCGAAGTAGGCGTGGTCCCCCTTGTGCTCGAGCTGGCAGCAGGCGACCACGCTGCCGTCCCGCTCGACCGTCAGCAGTCGGCTGCCGGTCGACTTGATCACCTCCAGCACGCCCTCGGGGTCGGTGCGCTGCCCCTGGAGGATGTCCGCCTCGGTGGTCCAGCCGGCCCGGCTGGAGTCCCCGCGGTACGCCGACTCGATCAGGTGCACCAGCGTGTCGACATCGGTGTCGAGGGCGTCACGGAAGGTCAGTCCGCTGGCGGCGGTCTTCATCGGGCGTGCCTTTCGGTTCGGGCGCTGTCGGACGGGGCCAGCGACATCCTGCCACTAGGGTCGGGGTGCATGGTGCACGTACTCAGCAGCCGGACACTGGTCCGGCCCACGGACCCCGAGCGCTCCCGTGTCTTCTACGGCGAGCAGCTGGGCCTCGCCGTCCACCGCGAGTTCGGCACGGGGCCCGAGCGCGGCACCGTCTACTTCCTCGGTGGCGGTTTCCTGGAGCTCTCCGGGCGCTCTGTCGACCCGCCGTTTTCTTCCTTGCGGCTGTGGCTCCAGGTCGAGGACGTGGCGGCGGCCGGCGAGGAACTGCGGGCCAAGGGCGTCGAGATCACGCGTGAGCCGGTGCGCGAGCCGTGGGGCCTGATCGAGATGTGGATCGCCGATCCGGACGGCACGCCCATCGTGCTCGTCGAGGTGCCTGCGGACCATCCGCTGCGGTTCCGGGCGGGGATCTGAGCCGGGCTCGGGCACCGGTGGTCCGGGAACGTTCCCACTGGCCCGCTCCGGCGGCCGGGGCTAGCGTGCTGGTGGGTGGGAACGAGCTTCCCGGAGGATGCCATGGAGTTCGACAAACCGGTGGTCGGCGGACCCTGCTGGGCGGAACTGGGCACCAGCGACCTGGAGGCGTCCACGCGGTTCTACACGGAGGTCTTCGGCTGGCGCATGCGCCGCGACCCCCGGCTGGCCTCGGGTGGCTACAGCCTCGCTCATCTGGGGGACGCGCCGGTCGCCGCGATCACGCCCCTGTACCAGAGGTCGCAGCCGGTCGCGTGGAACGTCTCGTTCGCCGTCGCCGACGCGGACGCCGCGGCGAACAAGGTGGTGGAGGCCGGCGGGACGGTGATCCACGGCCCGCGGGACATCTACGACGAGGGCCGCTTCACCATCGCCCTGGACCCGTCGGGCGCCGCCTTCCAGATGTGGCAGGCGCGGGAGTTCTCCGGTGCCGGGGTGTTCAACCGTCCCGGCTCGCTCGGCTGGGTGGAACTCGTCACCCGCAATCCCCGGCGGGCCAGGGACTTCTACACGAGCGTGTTCGGCTGGAGCGTCAACGCATCGGAGTGGTACACGCAGTGGGGTCTGCACGGCGAGGACTTCGGCGGGGTGACGGCGATGCACGACCGCTTCCCGGCCGATGTGCCGCCGCACTGGCTGCCCTACTTCGCGGCCGAGGACGTCGACGCCACCACCGACATCGCGGTACGGGCCGGTGCCAAGGCCCTGCTGGAGCCCACCTCGCTCCCGGACGGCCTCCGTATCGCGGTCCTGCGGGACCCCCAGGGCGCGGCCTTCGGCCTCTACCGGTCCGTACAGGAAAGCTGAGGTCCCCCCGGCCCCCGGTTTCCGGTCCCCGGGAGAGTTCGGATCAGAGGCGCAGGGCGCCAGGGCGCCCCTCCAGCCGGCCGAGCAGCTCGCCCAGGAGTGCGGCCAGGCCGTCCCGCTCCTGTCCGGCCAGACCGGACAGGACGGCCCGTTCGTAGGCGAGCTGTTCCGGCAGGATGCCGTCGACGAGGTCGCGTCCGGCGTCCGTGAGGCGGACGTGGGCGACCCTGCGGTCGCGGGTGTCGCCGCGGCGCTCCACCAGACCGCGTTCGGTCAGCTGCTTCAGACGTTTGGTGACGGCGGCCCCCGAGGAGAACGTCTCGCGGGTCAGTTCGCTCGGGGTGAGCTCGTCCCCGGTCCGCCGCAGCGCCCCGAGCAGGTCGAACTCGGGCCTGCTGAGACCCGCCCGGCGCAGAGGCGCGTCCTCGGCCTGCTGAAGGAGGGCGGCGCAGCGGTTGATCCGGCCGATGATCTCCATCGGCGCGGTGTCCAGGTCGGGGTGGACGGCCCGCCACTGGCGGACCACGCCGGCGACGGTGTCGTCGCCCGGCCCGGTCCTCGTGGACCGGGCCCGCTCGTGCGCCTCGTCCCCGGTCGCCGTCTCCCCGTGGGCCGGCCGTCCGTTCCTCGCCGTCATGGCCGTACGTCCTCCGTCGTCTCGCCCGTGCTCGCCGGGACGTGCAGGCCCTGGCGTCGTATCGTCGCGGCGAGCGTACGGTGTGCGGACTGCTCGGTGAGCACGACCCGCTCCTGGGGCAGGGCGCGCTGCCACCACTCGCCGGACGCGGCGTCGGCGGTGGCGCGCAGGTCGGCCAGCGCGGCGGCCAGGCTCCGGCGGGCGGACTCCAGGGCGGCGGGCGCGGGCCGGTCCTCGGCGAGCAGGCGGGCGGCCCCTTCGCGGGCCCGGTCGACGGCGGCCAGGGCGTGCTCGATGCGGTCACCCGCGCGGCGGTTGGTGACGGCGACGGCGGCCACGAAGCCGACCAGCGCGCCGACGACGGTGTCCACGGCCCGCTCGGTGATCAGCTCACCCGCCTCGTGGTACCCGGCGAACTCGATGACGAGCAGCGCGAGCGGGGTCACGCAGATGCTGCCGAGCCAGTAGTTGCGGCCCATCAGCGCCTCGGCGCCGAAGTTGAAGGCCAGGCAGAGCAGGACGAGGGCCAGGCCACTGGCGTGCGCGAGCGGGGCGACGGCGGCGAAGACGAGGACGCCGACGAGGTTGCCGACCACACGCTGGATGCCCCGCTTCCAGGTCAGGGTCAGGTTGGCCTGGTACAGGGAGGCGGCGGTGACCAGGGCCCAGTAGGGGCGGCCGATACCGAGCGCCAGGGAGGCGTAGCCGGCGAGGGCGCAGCCCAGCGCGGTGCGCACCACGATCGGGGTGAGCGGGCCGAGCCGGCTCCACCAGGGCCGGTGCGGGGCGGAGGTCTCGGCGTCCACGCCGAGCAGTTCGTCGGCGTCCGCCGCCGTCTGGCCGGCCTCGGGGATCGGCCCGGTCCCGCACAGTTCGCGGGCCCACGTGCGCAGCCGTTCGGGGTCCGCGTCCGCCGGGGCGGCGAGCGCGACCTCGGCGCGTACGACGAGCCGCTCCAGGGCGCGCCGGGGCGCGGTGCGGGCGCCGGTGGACAGCAGCGCCTGCCAGGCGGCCTGGACGGCGGCGGCCGCAGCGGCGCGGGTCCGGGCGTGGCCGTCGCCGGTGCCTGAGGTGGCGGCGTGGGCGGCGGCCGCGTTGAGCGCCTGCGCGGTGGCACGGCGCTCCGGGCCGTGCGGGCGCAGCAGCCCGGGCGCCATGCCGACCAGCCAGGCCCAGGCCGCCGCGGCGAGGGCCAGCGCCAGATGGGCCGGGACCTGGCCGAGGGTCTGCGGGGCGAAGAGGGACGCGGAGCTGATGAAGGTGAGGACGACGTTGCCGGGCGGTCCGATGCGGGTGGCGTCGCACAGCGCCTTCTGCACCGCGGCCATCAGGGCGCCCACGGTGACCAGGACGACCGGGGCGGTGGTGAGCGAGGCGGTGACCAGGGCGACGGCGAGGCCGCCGATCATGCCGAGGACCACCCAGGCCAGGGCGCGGGCCCGGGCGGCGTAGGGGCGGTTGTGCGCGTACAGGGCGCACAGCGAGCCCGCCATCGTGTACATGGCGAGGTCGAGCCGGCCGAGGACGAGCAGGGTGAAGTTGGGCAGGGCGACCGAGACGACGACGCTCAGGGCGGGCTTGAACCAGATGTCGGACGGGCGGCCGAGCCGCAGCACGCCGGTGAGCGGAAGACGCCGGGCGACCCGGCTCAGGGGGGTGGGGGGCACACTGCTCATACCCATAACCTTAGCAGGTGTTTTACTTGTAAAGCATCCCGGGGGACTCGTCACTCCCCCGCACGTGACGTGCCGTGCTTCGCCGAACGCGCCCCGTATACCTCCTTGCGCTCGTGTGCGCACCGCGCGCCGTGGGCATCGCTTGACCGACCGGCCGCCCGGCGGCGGCCGCGACCCGTCGAGCGGGGAGGTCGGGGGTGCACGGATCAGCTTCGTTCGGTTGGCTGCTCGTCGCGCTGTGCGCGGCGACCGGGGCGTACTGCCTGCTGCGGATGCGCAGCGCGGTCGAGGAGCAGCGCCGCACCGCGGGGGGTGAGGCGCTCATGGGCTTCGGCATGGCCGCCATGGCCGTCCCGGCGGCGGTGTTCACACCACCCGCGTGGGCCTGGTCGGCCTACGCGGCCGTCTTCGGCGCGACCGCGCTGCACTCGCTGTGGTCGGCGCGGACGAGCCCGCACCATCTGCACCACCTGGTGGGCGAGACGGCCATGGTCTACATGTCCGTGGTGATGGCCGTCTCACCCGGAGCCCACCACCACGGCGGGGCGGGAGTGCCGCTGCTCACCGGCGCGCTGCTGCTGTACTTCGCCGGTTACGTCCTGCTGTCCGGCGTCCGGCTGGTCCCCACCGGGGCGGTGGCCGCCGTCGGCGCGCCCGGCGGCACGAGGTGGGGCGACCGGCCGGAACTGGCGCGGGCGTGCCGGCTGTCGATGGGGATCGCGATGGTGGCGATGCTGCTCACCATGTGACCGGTGACCGTGCGACGGACAGGACGGCGCGATCGGGCCAGTGATCGGCCCGGGGCGGCGAGACCGGCCCAGTGACCCGCCAGGACTGTGGGAGCGGCCCTGTGACCCGCGGGGGCGGCAGGGCCTGCGCCACGCCGCAGTGGTCTGCGTCACTTCGCCGCGGAGCCGTGCCCCCGGGCTGTCGGCCGCTCATAAAGTGGCTCCCATGATGGTCCCCGCGGTCCTGCTGCTGCTCGGTGCCCTGACCGCCGTCACCGCCCCTCGGCTGCTCGCCCGGGCCGACTGGCCGGACCGTGAACCGGTGCTCGCCCTGTGGATGTGGCAGTGCGTGGTCGCCGCGGTCCTGCTGTGCTGCGCGCTGTCGATGACGCTCAGCGCGGCCGCCGCCTGGCAGGCGGTGCGCGGCCATGTGTTCGCCCCGGCTCCGCGTTCGGTGGTGGAGGCCTACGCGCTCGGCACGGCCGACGACTGGGCGCCGACGACCGCGGTGGCGCTCGCCTGCGGCGGTGCGTGGAGCGCGGCCATGCTGCTCCGCGAGGTGGTACGGGCCCGGGCGCGCCGCAGGCTGCGACGCGCCGAACTCCTCGTCCGCGCCCCGCTGCTGCCCGGTGAGGAGCCCGGCACCGACCGGCTCGTGGTGCTGGAGGGCGAGCGCCCGGACGCCTGGTGGCTGCCCGGCCCGTCGCCCCGGCTGGTCATCACCACGGCCGCGTTGCGCCGCCTGAAGGGGCGGCAGCTGGACGCCGTCGTCGCGCACGAGCAGGGTCACGCGCGGGCCCGGCACGACTGGCTGCTGCACTGCTCCGCCGCGCTCGCCGGCGGCTTTCCGCAGGTGCCGGTGTTCGCCGCGTTCCGCGACGAGATGCACCGCCTGGTCGAACTCGCCGCCGACGACATGGCCTCACGTCGCTTCGGACGCCTGACGACCGCCCTCGCGCTGGTCGGACTCAACGAGCACCGGGGCGTGTTCGGCCCCTGCCCCGCCGCGCAGGCACACGTCCCGCAGCGCGTGCACCGCCTCCTCACTCCCCCGAACCGCCTCCCGGCCGCCCGCAGACTGCGCCTGACCGCGGTCGCCTCCCTCGTCCCGGTCCTACCGGTCCTGGTGACGGTGACACCTGCTCTGAGAGCCCTGAGCTAGGGTCTGTTCGGGTCCGCTGGCCGCGGCGCCCGGGGCTGGGCCATCATCAGCTCATGGCTGCCGTGCTCTTCGACTTCTCCGGAACCCTCTTCCGTATCGAATCGTGCGATTCCTGGCTGAGAGCCGTCCTCGACGAAGCGGAACTCTCCCTTGACGAGCGGGAGTTGGCTCGGACGGCGCGCGCGCTGGAGGAAGCCGGGGCACTGCCTGGCGGGGCTCCGCCGGTGCGCATGTCCGACGAGGCGGCCCGGCTGTGGGAGAGCCGGGACCTCAGCACCACGCTGCACCGGGCCGCCTTCACCGCCCTGTCCCGCCAAGTGCCCCTGCCCGACCCGGCGTTGCACGACGCGCTCTACGACCGGCACATGACGCCGGCGGCCTGGGCCCCCTACCCGGACGCGCGCGAGGTCCTGCGCACACTGCGCGAGCGCGGGGTCGGCGTGGGCGTGGTGAGCAACATCGGCTGGGACCTGCGCCCGGTGTTCCGCGCCCACGGCCTGGACGCGTACGTGGACACCTACGCCCTGTCGTACGAGCACGGCGTCCAGAAGCCGGACCCGCGCCTGTTCGCTCTCGCCTGCGCGGCGCTCGACGCCGACCCGAAGGACGTGCTGATGGTCGGTGACAGCCGTCCCGCGGACGGCGGCGCGAGCGCCCTGGGCTGCGGCGTGCACTTCGTCGACCCCCTGCCGGTCACCCAGCGGCCGGACGCGCTGCTGCCCGTCCTCGACCTGCTCGGCCCGACGGACTGAGCCGCCGCGGACCGGGGTGACCGGGGCGGGCGCGGCCCATACGACTGGCCCGGGAGCCGGGGCCACTCGGCGAGAGCTCCTGGAGGGCGCCCGGCGCGGAAAACCCCGTCCGTCTCGGACGATCCCCCGTTTCGCCCGAGACGGACGGCAGCGCGACGGACCCCTTCCGGGGCCGGTCCGCTCGTGCCGAGTATAGTTGGCTGGCAGCCAGTCAACGCAGGAGTCACCGCATGTCCCCGCGCAGCGCCTCGGTCAACGAAGAGTTGCGGCGGCGTTCCCGGGAGCGGCTCCTCCAGGCGGCGGTCGAGCTGGTCGGCGAGCACGGCTACGACGCGACGACGCTCGGCGCCATCACCGACCGGGCGGGGTCGGCGCGCGGCCTGGTCTCCTACTACTTCCCCGGCAAGCGCCAGCTGGTGCAGTCCGCGGTGCACCGGCTGATGCACCGCACGCTCCAGGAGGCGCTGGAGCGCGAGCCGCACACCGAGGACGGCCGGGAGCGGCTGGCGCGGGCCGTCGACGCGATCCTGGGGCTCGCCCGGGACCGGCCGGTGCTCATGCGCCAGCACATGGCGGGGATCCTGCTCGAGGAGGGCTTCGTGCAGTGTCCGGAGCAGCAGCGCCTCTCCGAGCTGCTGCGGGACACGGTGGCCCGGCGCGGTTCACAGGACGTCGACGCCGACTACCCGATGCTGCGCGCCCTGCTGATGGGCGCCGTCTACGCCGCGCTGGTGCCCGGGGCGCCGATGCCGGTGCCGGTGCTGCGGGCCGAACTGTTCGAGCGCTACCGGCTCGACTGGGACATGGGAGCGCCGCCGGAGGCGCAGCCGCCCGGCGGGTCCTGCGACACCGACCTGTCCCGCTTCTTCGCGACCGACCGGAGCCCGGTGCCCCCGCCAAAGCGGTAGTCCGGCGGCCGTCGTACGGGTCCCGACCACGACACGCGCGCCATCCCGTGCCGCCTCCCTCCCCCGGCGGGCCGCTTGGTGCCATGCTGGAGCCATCAGCGATCTCCTGCGATCCACCAGTGATCCATCGGGGTAAGGGGTTCCGCCGTGCTGCGTGTCGCCGTCGTCGGCTCGGGGCCGAGCGGGTGCTACACCGCTCAGGGCCTGGTCCAGCAGGACCCCTCGGTACACGTCGACGTCCTCGACCGGCTGCCGTGCCCGTACGGGCTCGTGCGTTACGGCGTGGCGCCGGACCACGAGAAGATCAAGTCCTTGCAGAACAACCTGCGCACGGTCCTGGAGCACGAGCGGGTCCGGTTCCTGGGCGGTGTCCAGGTCGGCGGCCCCGGCGGACTGCCCGCCGCGCGGCTGCGGGAGCTGTACCACGCGGTGGTGTACTGCGTGGGCGCCGCCACCGACCGCCGTCTGCACATCCCGGGCGAGGACCTGCCGGGCAGCTGGTCGGCGACCGAGTTCGTCTCCTGGTACAGCGCCCACCCCGACTCCGTGGACAGCGGTTTCGTGCGGGGCGCGCGGTCGGCGGTCGTCGTCGGCGTGGGCAACGTCGCCGTGGACGTCACGCGCATCCTGGCGCGCGGCACGTCCGAACTGAGCCCCACCGACATGCCCGAGGGGGCACTCACCGCGCTCGCCGCGAGCCGGGTGACCGAGATCCACATGGTGGGCCGGCGCGGCCCGTCGCAGGCCCGCTTCACGACCAAGGAGCTGCGCGAGCTGGGCGCCCTGCCGGACACCGACGTCGTCGTCGACCCGGAGGAGCTGGCGCTGGACCCGGACTGCGCCGACCCCTCGGCGCTGCCCGCCGCCCAGCGCCGCAACGTCGAGGTGCTGCGCGGCTGGGCCGCCACACCGCCGAAGGGCGCCTCCCGCCGGATCCGGCTGCGCTTCTTCCTGCGCCCCGTCGAACTGATCGCCGACAGCGGCCGTGTGGGCGCGGTGCGGCTGGAGCGCACCGCGCCGGACGGGCACGGCGGTGTCGTCGGGACGGGACGGTACGAGGACGTCGCGGCCCAGCTGGTGCTGCGGTCGGTGGGCTACCGCGGAGTGCCGCTGGACGGGCTGCCGTTCGACGCGGGCACCGGCACGGTGCCGCACCGGGAGGGGCGCGTACTGCGCGAGGGTGCCGTCGCGCCCGGCGAGTACGTGGCCGGCTGGATCAAGCGCGGGCCCACGGGTGTCATCGGCACCAACCGGCCGTGCGCGAAGGAGACGGTGTCCTCGTTGCTCCAGGACGCGCCCGGGCTCGTGGGCAGGCGGGTGCCGGACGACAGCCTCCCGGTGCTGCGGGCCGAGGGCGTCGAGCCCGTGCGGTGGGCGGGATGGCAGGCCATCGAGCGGGCCGAGGCGGAACTCGGCGCCTCCCTCGGACGCGGCGTGGTCAAGCTGCCGGACTGGGATTCCCTGCGAGCGGCGGCCGGCACCGCGGTCTCCTAGTCCCGGGAAACCTGCCTCCTGTCCTGCGGGCGGAGAGCGCACCGGGTAAGGCGGCGGGGTCCCCCTTCCCTCTGCCCCGATACGTGCCCGCCTGGCTCCGTGAGCAGGCCCAAGCCCCGGTCCCGCCAGACCATGGCGGGACCGGGGCGCCGGCCGTCATCCCCCGGCCGTCGGCTCTCGGGCGACCCAGGGACCGCTCTCCGGCAGCAGCCGTACGACGGTCTCCTCCAGGCGGGGCAGGACCCGCTGGCCGGCCAGGGCCAGGGTGATCGCCGCGGCGACGCCGGCCCAGGCCACCGGGCCGAGCGGGGTGCAGCCCAGGATCCGGCTCACGCCGGGGGTCTGGATCAGGGCGGCGAGGGTGAGGGCGGAGCCCAGGGACGTCACCCGGACCAGCGTGCTGTCGCGGCGGTCGAGCAGGGTCTGGGCCAACTGGGTACCGACGACGCCGCACAGGGCCATCGTGCTGGAGCGGCGGGCGGTGCCGGGTGTCCAGCGGCCGACCATCCAGGCCGTGACCGCGCCCAGACAGGTGGTCAGGGCACGGTGGCGGATCTGCCGGATCAGCCCCTCGCCCAGGACGGAGCCCGCCGCGTCCTCCGGCGTCGCCGACCGCGCCTGTTCGGGGTCCTCCTTCGGCGTCACCGCCACGGCCATCGCCGGAAACAGGTCCGTGAACAGGTTCACCATGAGCATCTGCCGGGTGGACAGCGGCGCGGTGCCCGACAGCAGCGTGCCGAACAGGCCGAAGCCGATCTCGCCCGCGTTGCCGCCGATCAGGATGGCGATGGCGTCGGCGACGCTGTGCCACAGGGCGCGGCCCTCGCCGATGGCGTCGATCAGGACCGTCAGGTCGTCGTCGGTGAGGACGATGTCGGCGGCGTTGCGTGCCGCCGCGGAACCACGGGCGTTGATGCCCACGCCGATGTCGGCGGCGCGGATCGCCGCGGCGTCGTTGGCACCGTCGCCGACCATGCCGACCACCCGGCCGGCGTCCCGCAGCGCCTCGACGACCTGGAGCTTCTGCTCGGGCGCGACCCGGGCGACGACGTCGGCGTCGCGCAGCATCCGGGCTCGGGCCGACCGGTCCGCGGCGGCGAGTTCATCCCCGGTGACCACGGTGGTGTCCTTGGGCCAGCCCAGTTCGGTGGCGATGGCCCGGGCGGTCTGCGGGTGGTCGCCGGTGAGCATGACCGGCCGTACGCCCTCTTCGTACAGCCCGCTCACGAGCGCCATGGACGTGTCGCGCGGCACGTCCGACAGCGCCAGCAGCCCGATGAACTCGAGTCCGTGAAGCATCCGGTCGAGTGCGTCCTCCTCGCTTTCCTGCTCGTCGAGCCGCCGCCGCGCCACCGCCAGCACCCGCAGTCCGTCGCCGGCCAGGGCGTGCGAGGTCTCGATGGCGTGGGCCGGGAGGCCGGAGCAGGCGGGCAGCACCGTCTCGGGTGCGCCCTTGACCACGAGCATCCGCGGTCCGTCCGCCACCCGGCCGACGGCGGCCGCGTATCCGCGGGCGGCCTCGAAGCCGAGGTCCTCCAGCTCGGCCCAGTCCGGGTCGGGACCGGCCGCGTCGAGGACGGCCTCGTCGGTGGCGTGCACGGGCCGGTCCGAGCTGCCGTTGGGACGCGGACAGGCCCGCGCCGCGGCCCGCAGGGTCCGCGCGGAGGCCTCGTCGCCCACCACGTGGACCTCGCCGTCGGCGTCGGACGCCCGCACCACGCGCAGCCGGTTCTCGGTGAGGGTGCCGGTCTTGTCGAAGCAGAGGGTGTCCATCCGGCCCAGCGCCTCCAGCGTGCGCGGGGTGCGGACCAGGACGCCGTCGCGGCTCAGGCGCCGGGCCGCCGCCAGCTGCGCCACGGTGGCCACCAGGGGCAGGCCCTCCGGGACGGCGGCCACGGCGACGGCCACGCCGCCGCTGACCGCCTCGCGCACGGAGGTGCCGCGCAGCAGCGCGATACCGGTCAGCGCGGCGCCGCCCGCCAGCGTCAGCGGCAGCGCCTTGCGGGTGAGTTCCTGGAGCCTTGCCTGTACGCCCGCGGACGGAGACGTGCGGGCGGCGAGGTGCACGGCGCGGGCGGCCTCGGTCCGGTCGCCGGTGTCGACCACGACGGCACGGGCCTGCCCGGCCACCACAGTGGTGCCCTCGAAGACCATGCAGCTGCGGTCCGCGACCGCGGCGTGCGGGGTCGGGTCGGTCTGCTTCTCCACCGGAAGCGACTCGCCGGTCAGCGCCGACTCGTCGACCTCGAGACCGTCCTCCCACAGCAGCCGGGCATCGGCGGGCACCACCTCGTCGCCCTTGAGCTCGATCACGTCACCCGGTTTGAGCTTCCCGGCGTCGACCGTGACGGTGGCTCCGGCCGGGGCCTGCGAGTCCGGGGGCGCGATGCGCGCCTTCCGCTTCTGCTCGGCGATCAGGCCGGACAGGGCACGCTCGGCGCGCAGTCGCTGGAATCCGCCGACCAGGGCGTTCAGATCGAGGGCGCCGACCACGAGGAGGGCGTCCACCACCGAGCCGAGGATCGCCGAGGCCGCCGAGCCGACCGCCAGGACCGGGGTGAGGGGGTCGCGCAGTTCGCCGCGCACGGCCTGCCCCAGCTCGTACGTCCAGCGGACCGGGGCGAGGACGGGGTGCCGGGCGATCCCGACGGCCGCCCTGCGGACCTGGGCGGAGACCCACTCGTACGGAGTGCGCCGGCGGGGCGCCTCGTGGTCGAGCCGCTCCTGGGCCTCCTTCGCGTCGAGTTCGTGCCAGTGCACCCGCGGCCGCGGGTGCGGGGCGTGCGCCGCGGCCACGGCGAGCGCGGCACGCGTCCCGGACAGCAGGGCGGCGGCCGCGGCGGCGTCGACCGGCGCGTGCCGCAGCCCGGGCAGGAGGGCACGGCGGCCGCGGCCGCCCTTGGACTCGCCGATGGCCACGAGCAGCCCGGACAGCGCGGCGCCGGACCGGGCCAGGGTCTGTGCCCGGTGGCCGATCGTCCGGGCCGCCGGGACGGCCGTCAGCACCCGCCACACGTCGGACAGTCCGTGCAGGGCGAGGATGTCCGCGCCCCAGACGACGGCGGCGTCGCCGTCCACGAGGGCGAGGGCGAGGTCGCTGCCGCGCAGCCCGGCCAGGACGTCGTGGTCGTCGGCGGAGCTCATCCGGGCGACGGTGAGCACCGCGCCCTCCTCGCCGCGCAGCCCGTACACCACGTCGTCCAGGGGCCGTCGGGCGTCCACGACCTGGTCGGCGAGGCCGACGAGGTCCTCCAGGGCGGGATCGTCCACCAGCACCACCCGCAGTCCGGCCCGGCGTGCCGCGTCCAGGACCGGTTCGGCCCACGGGTCCGCCTCCCCCTCCTCGGTGCGCAGCGCGCTCGCGTGCAGGACCACGGTGCCGGCCATCTCCAGTTGCCGCAGCCGCTCCGGGGCCCGGACCAGCACGCCGCTCCGGGCGAACAGGGTGCCGAGCACGGCGTGGAAGACGGCGGGTCCGTAGCGCGCGGCCTTGGGCGAACCGGCGAGCACCGCCTCGGCGGCCTCGGCCCCGTTGCGCTTGACCAGCATGGTCAGCGCCGCTCCCAGCACACTGCCGGCGGAGGCGTGGTTGGCGTACTCCTGGGCGGGTGTGACGCGCAACGGCGGGCGCGGGGTGTCGTCCGCGGCGACGCTGACGCGGTCGGGTGCGCACAGTTGGTCGTGGAGCGCGTCGAAGGCGGCCGTGCGGGCCACCGTGTCGGCCAGTTGACAGGTGCGCAGCGCGCCGTCCAGGAGCAGCGAGGTGGGGGTCTGGCCGGTGCCGTGGGCGGCCGCGTTCGCGCAGGCGAGCAGGAGGTCCATGCGGGACCTGCCCAGCCGGGCGCTCAGTCCGGCGCGAAAGCCGGGGTTCTCCCGCAACAGCGTCACCGCGGCGGTCACCATGCGCGGCGAGGGCGGCAGGCGCAATACATAGGAGGTCAGGGCGACGCCGATGCCCACCACGTCGGCGGCGAGCGTGGCCGCGGCCGCGCGCACCCCGGCCGGGTCCCCCGGGTGGGTGATCTCTTCCGGGTCGTCACCGTCCAGGACGAGCCCGTGCCGGGCAGCGAGGCCCGCCGCCTGGTCCGCGACCTGGTCGGTGGCCTCCTCCTCCGTCACGGCGACGACCAGCCGCCCGAGGCCCTCGTCCCAGCACGCGAAGAGCACGTCGGGCCGCTCGGCCAGGTTCGCGGCGATGCGCCGGGCCAGGTGGCTCTTCCCGCCCGCGCGGAGCACCTTTTCCGGATCCAGGGAGCGCAGTGACAGGTGCACCCGGGTGCCGGAGCGCCAGTGGTGGTCCGTGCCGGGCAGGGCGTTGCAGGCGACACGTGCGACGCGCACGGCGGCGTCCGCACCGCGTACGCCGGCCCGTGCCGTTCCGGCCACCACTCCCGCGGCGGCCCCGACCGCCGGCGCGGCCGCCCGGGTGACCAGGCGGGCAGCGGCCGACGGCGCAGTCAGCAGTCCGAGCTTCATGGCGCGTCCTCAGAGGGAGGTGCGGTCGGGTCGCGCCGTCGGGCCGAGGAGTCCGGTGGCCGCAGACTGCCCCTTCGAGGACTTGCCCCGGCCGGCCGCGGACGTCCTGGTCTTCTCAGGTCCGCTCGCCGCGGACGTCCTGGTTTTCTCAGGTCCGCCCGCCGCGGACATCCTGGTTTTCGCCGGTCCGTCAGGCCCGGTGTCCGCATCCGGCTCGGACGCCTGCTCCTCGGGGCCGGTGCCGGCGTCCTGCGCGGTCTCCCGGGCAGCCGTGTCGCGCTTCCTCGCGGGCTTGCGGGCTGCGGCGGACGGTGGCGGTTCCGGTGTCCGCGCCCGCTCCTCGCCGCCGGCGGCCCGTTCAGGGCGGGGCTGGGTGAGCCAGGCCACGGCCGCGCCGGTGAGCGCCACCGGCCACTCCACCACCCCGGCGGCACCGAGCACTCCGGCTCCCGTGTACACCGCGAGCCGCCGTCCGCGCGGCGAGACGGCGCCGAGCTTGTCCAGCGCCCCCTGCGCGGCCCGGCCCACCGCCTCGGCGCCGGGCACCCTCCGCAGCACCGAGGCCGCACCGTGCAGGGGTGCCGCAAGGGCGGACGACGACTTCTGCTCAGCCATGACTCTCCTCGCCTGGGGGTGAGATCGACTCCTCGTGCCCACGGGTGCCCACCACCGTCCTGGTCACCCCGGCTCTCTCAGAGAACGCCACCGCCCGCGTCCGCGCCACCGGGCTCCGCCGTCCGCCACGGGCCGCGTCGGCGCCGGGAACACCGGCCGGCAGCCCACCCACGGCACCGGCGCAGCGCCGGCCGCCGGCGGCTCGCCCCCGTACCGGAACCGGCGGAACCACTCCGGCGGACGGCACCGGCACGACGACCTCGCCCCTGCGGCCGGGGGTGCACCCGCCCCACCGGACAACCCAGCCGAACGGCCCACGGACGTCCCGCCCGAAAGGCCGACGCCGACAGGCCGACGGCGGCATGTCCCGCCACCGCGTCGGAAGCAGTGGCGGGACATGCCGCCGTGAACGGCGCCGGCACGGAGTCCGCCCGTACCGGCGCACCCGTCGCACCGAGCACCCGGCCGGCCGGCCGACGGGCGCCGACCCCGAAGGCCGGCGCCCGCAACCCGATGCCGCGCCGTCAGTGGCGGAACAGTCCCGCGGGCACCGTGTCGGCGAGCATCCCGTAGCCCTGCGGGTTGAGGTGCAGCCAGTCACCGGCGTGGAGGTCGGGCCGCAGCCGGCTCGGCTGCGCGGGGTCGCGGACCGCGCGGTCGAAGTCGATCAGCGCGTCGAAGTGCCCGCTCGCCCGGATCCAGGCGTTGACCGCCTGGCGGGACTTCTCCCGCAGGCCCGCCGGGTCGTCGTAGGGGTCGTTGCCGCCGAACGGCAGCAGGGTGGCGCCGTAGACGCGGATGCCCTGGGCGTGGGCGCGCACCACGATCTGCCGGTAGGCGGCGATCAGGTCCTCGGTGACCTGGCGCTGGGCCGCCGGGGTGGCGTCGGCGGTGCCGATGTCGTTGACACCTTCGAAGACGATCAGCCAGGCGACGCCGCTGCTCGCGAGGACGTCGCGGTCGAGGCGGGCGAGGGCGTTGGGGCCGAGGCCGTCGTTCAGGACGCGGTTGCCCCCGGCGGCCTGGTTCAGAACGGCGATGTTCGCCGTGGCGGGGCTGGAGCGGAGCCGGTCGTAGAGCTGGTCGGGCCAGCGGTCGTTGGCGTTGGTGGTGGAGCCGCGCCCGTCGGTGAGCGAGTCCCCGAGTATCGCCACGGCCTCGGTCGAGGTCTTGGCCTCCACCTCGACACCACTGATCAGGTACCAGTGGTCGGCCGGGGTCGCCCCGGGCAGGTCCGCGTCCCGGGTGTGGTCGCCGTGGACGAAGTACGACGTCGTGCGCGAGCCCGGGTGCGAGGTGAGGGCGAGGGAGGACTGGCCCTTGGCCAGGTACGCCGTCACGGTGAGGTTGGACGCGGCGCGCAGGTCGAGGTCCAGCGGGTCGGAGACGACCTGGGCCCCGACGGGCACGGTCGTCGACGCCCGCCCCGAGAACGTCACCTCCCGGGTCGTACGCGGCTCGACGGCGCTGACGCCGGCCGCGCCGCCGCGCGGCAGCGCCACCGTCACGGCGGTCAGGGGCAGCGGAGTGTCACCGAAGGCGTTGGAGAAGCGCAGCCGGACGCGGTCACCGCCGGTGGAGACGCGCAGCGTCTGCCGCACGGTGGTGTCGACGAGGACGGCGTGGTCACCGGTGTAGGGGGCCGGCGGCAGGTTGTCGGGTTCGGTGAGCTGCGGCATCGCCGTCCAGGTGTTCACCCAGTGCCGTGCGGCCGGGGCCGCGGCCGGCGGCCGGTCGGCGGCGCCGACGCCGGCGGTCACACGGTCCGGCCGGCGTACCAGGGCGGTGACGGCCGAGACGGTGACGACTAGGGCCAGCACCAGAACGCACACGCTGATCAGGTCGGCGTGGCGGGTTCTGGCGCGGCGGGTTCTTCCGGGCGGTGTCACTTGCGTCCTCCGTGGGATGTGCGGGGGCTGCGATCGGACGGGGTGCGGGCGGCGGCCCGAGGCGCGCGGGACTGCCCGCGGCGGGCCACCGCTGCTGCATGGTGGCATGGACATGGCCGCCATGGAAGCGCTCCCACAGCTAGCCGCCGACACCTTCCACCATCCACCCGACAGTGGCCGGATGTGACCTGCGCGAGCCGTTGACTAGAAAGCGCTTGCACTCTACGGTCCGTTCAGCAGTGTGACCGATGGGCGCTTCGTCAGGCCCACACCGCCCCACTGCCCCCGCGAGTCGTTCCAGATGATGTGCGCCATTCACGTATACGACCTCGTACGGCCTCGCACGATCTCGTATACGCCCCCACCGGTCCTTTCGAAGGGACAGCTTCCGCATGCGTACTCGCTCATCACGCCCTCGCTCCTCACACCCCCACGCCCCCAGGCCGGCACTGGCGGCGGCCGTCGCCGCGGCCGCCGCCCTCGCGGTGCTCGCCCTGCCGCAGCAGGCCGGGGCCGCCGAGAGCTCACCGGTCGGTTTCGGCTCCGGCACCACCGGCGGCGGCAGCGCCTCGGCGGTGACCGTCTCGACGCTCAGCGCCTTCAAGTCGGCCGTCACCGGCAACACGGCCAAGGTGGTGAAGGTGAACGGCCTGATCTCGCTGAGCGGTCAGATCGATGTCGGCTCCAACACCACGGTGCTGGGCGTCGGTTCGTCGTCCGGGTTCACCGGCGGCGGGCTGCGGCTGAAGAACGTCGGAAACGTCGTCGTGCGCAATCTCCAGATCAGCAAGGCCGTCGGGACGGACGCGATCACCGTCCAGGGCTCGACCAAGGTCTGGATCGACCACAACTCCCTGTCCTCCGACCGCGACCACGGCAAGGACTACTACGACGGCCTGCTCGACGTCTCGCACGCCTCCGACTACGTCACGGTGTCCTGGAACACCTTCAAGGACCACTACAAGGGCTCGCTGGTCGGCCACAGCGACAGCAACGCGAGCGAGGACACCGGACATCTGCGGGTGACGTACCACCACAACTGGTTCAACAACGTCAACTCCCGCATCCCGAGCCTGCGTTTCGGCACGGGGCACTTCTACGACAACTACGTCGTGGGCGCCGAGACCGCCGTGCACTCACGCATGGGGGCCCAGATGCTGGTGGAGAACAACGTCTTCCGCAGCACGTCGGTCGCCGTCACCACCAACCGGGACAGCAAGCAGGACGGTTACGCCAACCTGCGGGGCAACGACCTCGGCGGGGCCGCGACCGAGGTGTCGCAGACGGGCACCTTCACCAGCCCGCCGTACAGCTACACGGCCGAGGCCGCCTCCGGTGTGGCCTCCTCGGTGACCGCGGGCGCGGGCACCGGGAAGATCTGACCGCGGGCCTGGCCGCACTCGGCCTCCCGACGCGGTGAGCGCGGTCGCGCGCGGCGTGCCCGAGGGCGCCGCGCGCGACCGCCGCCGTCCGCTCACCGCCTCGTGTGCCCGAGCACCTCCTCGGTCAACTCCCGCCGGCGGTCGGTGTACGTGGCGCGCAGCGCCGGACCCGGCCAGTCCGCCGGCAGCAGGGGCGCGGGCAGCACGGGGTCGGCCAGCAGGTGCCGTACGACGGCCGCGAGGGCGGTGAAGCGGTCGGCCGGCCGTTCCGTGCGCGCGACCAGGGCGAGCAGTGTCCGGGCGGTCGCCGCCCAGTCGTCGAGCGGCCACAGGCGCGCGGCCAGGTCGGCGGCGGGCTCCTCCGGCCGGGCGCTGAAACGCCGGACCGCCGGGGACGCCCCGTCCGGCCGGGGGCGGCGCAGGTTGGCGGGGCGCAGCCAGACGCCCTCGCGGAGTTCCGCGAGCCGGAGAGCCGTCAACCGGGCGCGCAGCTCGGCACGTTCGGCGGGCTCGCGCCCGGTCGCCGTCACGACGACCATCTCCCACTCCCCGTCCCAGGGACACGTCTCGGGGTGCACGGCCGCGTCCTGGCGCCGCTGGCGCTCCAGCAGCCGGTCGCTGAGGCCGTGGACGGTGTCGGAGCGTCGCAGGTCTCCGGCGGCCACCATCCGGCTCAGGGCCGCCCGCAGGGTGGATCCGCCGATCCCGAAGGGTTCGACCGCCCGTACGAGGTCCTTCACCGGCAGCTCGGGCGGATGCGTGCCCAGCAGCAGGCTCAGGACGACCGACCGCGCGGACAGCGGCCGCAGCCCCGCCCCTGCAGTCCCCTGGGAGGCGTTCATGGTCACGTACTGTACGGACGTCGAGCATGTTGCACTATTGCTGCGACCGCAGCATGAGGGCAACATGGACGCATGGCCTCGACACTCGCGCACGCACAGCAGGAACGACAGGCCCGACGGGCACCGCAGGAGCAGCAGCCAGGGCGGGGAGGAGAGGCGCCGCTCGGACCGCGGCCCCGGTCGCACGGGCAGGACGCCACGCACGCCGTCACCAACCAGGCCCCTCCTCTGGCACCCTACGACGCCTCCGACGACGCGGCCCTGCTGGAGGGCCTGCGCAGGGAGGGCGCGGGCTGGGCCGAGCAGGACCTGCGGCGGCTCGGAGCCCTGGCCGGGAGCGCCGAGGCGCAGGAGTGGGCCGAGCAGGCCAACCGGCACGAGCCCGAACTGCGCACCCACGACCGTTACGGCAACCGGATCGACGAGGTCGACTTCCACCCCGCCTGGCACCACCTGATGCGGACGGCGGTCACCGAGGGCCTGGCCGGCGCGCCGTGGGCGGACGACCGGCCCGGCGCGCACGTGGCCCGCACCGCCGCTGGCCTGGTGTGGGGGCACACGGACGCCGGACACGGCTGTCCGACGTCGATGACGTACGCCGCCGTACCCGCCCTGCGCGCCCAGCCGGAGCTGGCCGCCGTGTACGAACCGCTGCTGACCAGCCGGGTGTACGAGCCCGGGCTGCGGGTGCCGGCCGAGAAGCAGGGCCTGCTGGCGGGCATGGGGATGACCGAGAAGCAGGGCGGCTCGGACGTACGGACGAACACCACGACGGCCACGCCGACCGCGGAGCCCGGGGTGTACACCCTGCGCGGGCACAAGTGGTTCACCTCGGCGCCCATGTGTGACGTCTTCCTGGTGCTCGCCCAGGCTCCGGGCGGTCTGTCGTGCTTCCTGGTGCCGCGCGTCCTGCCCGACGGCAGCCGCAACACCTTCCGCATCCAGCGACTCAAGGACAAGCTGGGCAACCGGTCCAACGCCTCCTCCGAGCCGGAGTTCGACGGGACGGTGGCCTGGATGGTGGGGCCCGAGGGGCGGGGCGTCAAGACCATCATCGAGATGGTCAACTGCACGCGCCTGGACTGCGTGATGATGTCGGCGGCGCTCATGCGCAAGACGCTCGTCGAGGCGGGCCACCACGTGCGCCACCGCGGGGCCTTCGGCGCGCTGCTCATCGACCAGCCGCTCATGCGCAACGTACTGGCCGACCTGGCGCTGGAGTCCGAGGCCGCGACCACGCTCGCGCTGCGGCTGGCCGGTGCGGCCGACCGGACGGTGCGCGCGGGCGGCGGGGAAGGCGAGGCGGCGTTCCGCAGGATCGCGACCGCCGTCGGCAAGTTCTGGGTCACCAAGCGGGGGCCCGCCTTCACGGCGGAGGCCCTGGAGTGCCTGGGCGGCAACGGCTACGTCGAGGACTCGGGGATGCCCCGGCACTACCGGGAGGCGCCGCTGCTGTCGATCTGGGAGGGCTCGGGGAACGTCAACGCCCTGGACGTGCTGCGGGCGCTCAGCCGGGAGCCCGGCGCGGCGGACGCGCTGTTCGCCGAACTCGCCCTGGCCCGGGGCGCCGACGCCCGCCTGGACGCGGCCGTGACCCGGCTCAGGACCGGTCTGGGCGAGGCGTCCCCGGTCGGCGCCCGCCGCCTGGTCGAGCTCTTGGCCCTGGCCCTGCAGGCCTCCCTGCTCGTCCGGCACGCCCCGCCCGCCGTCGCCGACGCCTTCTGCGCGACCCGGCTGGGCGGCGACTGGGGCCACTCCTTCGGCACGCTGCCGGACAGCGCGGACCTCGATGCCGTCCTGGAACGGTCGCTTCCGGATTAGGGGTCTGCCCGGGGCCGGGCCGGCGCTCCGGCGCGGCGGGGCCCCGTCCGGCGGCGTCCCGCGGCGCGGCAAGATCCCCGCTCGGCGGCGCCGACCTCCGGGCCGAAGGGGCCGACCTCCGGGCCGGAGTCGTTCACCAGGTCTTGCGGCTCCACAGTGGGCCGAAGCGGGCCCACTCGGCGTCCCACTGGTCCAGGCGGCGGCGTTCCAGGCGGGCGCGCAGGAAGTGGCCGGTGGCGAAGGGGACGGCGGCGGTGCTCAGTCCCACCAGGCCGCCGGCCATCACGGCCCGCGTACGGGCCTGGGCCGGCGTGGCCGGTCCGGTCACGAGCCGTCCGTGGGAGTCGGTCCACACGGCGACCTCGGTGCCGACGGCGCTGCCGGGCCATACCCGGGCCCAGCCGGTGCGCGCGGTGCCGTCCGGGGCGCTCCAGCGCACCTTTCCCCACACCCGGAGTGTGCTGCCGGGGTCCTCGCCGGACTCGGCGGGCGAGCCGGGCGCCCGCTCGGTCACCTTCGCGACGGTGGGCGTCCGCGCGAGGGTTTCCAGGGCCGCGGCGTGTTCCGCGCCCCGGGCCGCCGTCCATCCGGCGAGCACTCCGGCGAGAACGCCGAGCACCCAGGTGCCGAGCACGATCCAGCCCTCCACCGTGTCGGAGCGGCGTTTGAGCGGATTGCGGCGCCACCGCCACAGCCGCACCTTCGGACCACGGAACGCCATCGACGGCATCCTCCCTGTGCGCGCACGAACCTGCCGGACCGCCCTCCCATACGGCGGAGGGCACGCTGACGCTCATGCCGGGTTCCGGGCCCCGGCCCCTCCCATGGGTGCCGCGCCCCGGTCCTTCCATGGGTGCCGCGGTCCGGCCGTCCCACGGCTCCCGCGGTGGGCTCGACCGGTGCCCTGTCCCCAGCCATGCCGCTGTGACCTGCGACGACGCCGATGCGGGAGTGACTGTCAGTGGTGGGGTGCAAACTGGCCGGTGTCCGGGACAAAAGGGTCCGGACGAAGACCTCGCGGAGGTGATCGGCATGACCGAAGTACTGCTCGCCGTGGGCACACGCAAGGGCCTGTTCATCGGGCGGCGGCGCGGCGGCGACTGGGAGTTCGACGACCGTCCCCACTTCAACGCGCAGGCCGTCTACTCGGTCGCGATCGACGTCCGCGGCTCCGTCCCACGGCTCCTGGCCGGCGGGGACAGCGCGCACTGGGGCCCGTCGGTGTTCCACTCCGACGACCTGGGCCGCACCTGGACCGAACCGGCCCGGCCCGCCGTGAGGTTCCCCAAGGACACCGGCGCCTCGCTGGAGCGGGTGTGGCAGCTGCACCCGGCCGCCGCCGAGCCCGACATCGTCTACGCGGGCACGGAACCGGCCGCGCTGTACCGCTCCGAGGACCGCGGCGAGAGCTTCGACCTGGTCCGCCCGCTGTGGGAGCACCCCACGCGGTCGAAGTGGGTGCCGGGCGGCGGCGGCGAGGGCCTGCACACCGTGGTGACGGACCGGCGCGATCCACGGGCGGTCACGGTCGCCGTGTCCACCGCCGGGGTGCTCCGCACGGCCGACGGCGGAGTGAGCTGGGCACCGTCCAACTCCGGGGTGTCCGCCGTGTTCCTGCCGGATCCGAACCCGGAGTTCGGGCAGTGCGTGCACAAGGTCGCGCAGGACGCCGAGAACCTCGACCGGCTGTATCTGCAGAACCACTGGGGCGTGTACCGCAGCGACGACGGGGGCGCGCACTGGACGGACATCGGCGAGGGCCTGCCGTCGACGTTCGGCTTCGCCGTGGCCGCCCACCCGCACCGCGGCGGCACCGCGTACGTCTTCCCCATCACCGCGGACGCGGACCGGGTGCCCGCCGGCCGCCGCTGCCGCGTGTTCCGCACCGCGGACGCGGGCCGGAGCTGGGAGCCGCTCGCGGCGGGGCTGCCGCAGGGGGACCATTACGGCACGGTGCTGCGCGACGCACTGTGCACCGACGACGCGGACCCGGCCGGCGTCTACTTCGGCAATCGCAACGGCGAGGTGTACGCGTCGGCGGACGACGGCGACAGCTGGCGGCAACTGGCCTCGCACCTGCCCGACGTGCTCTGCGTGCGGGCGGCGGTCATCGGCTGAGGAGGACGTCTACTCCTTCAGGCCCACCGCGCCGACGGCGTGGCCCTGGTCGCGCGTGATGTCCGCGGTGTCGGGGTCCGGACGCCAGTCGGCGGACCTGACCAGACCCGGCTCGACCAGACTCAGCCCCTGGAGGAAACGGCCGATCTGCTCGGGCGGGCGCAGGTGGTACGAGTTGGCGGACTGCGCGTTGTAGGCGGTGATGGCCGACGTGAGCTTGTCGCTGGTGTCCGTGCCGTCGCTGAAGGCCACGTAGCTGCCGGGAGGCAGGGCGTCGATCAGCTCGGCCACGATCCGCTCGGGCTCCTCCTCGTCCGGGAGCTGCCCGATGATGCCGAGCAGGATCAGGCCGATGGGCTCGTCGAAGTCCACCGTCCGGGCCGCCTGGGCGAGGATCTTCCGCGGATCGCGCACATCGGCGTCGAGGTAGGCGCACTTCCCTTCAGGTGTGCTGCGCAGCAACGCGTCGGCGTGGACGAGAACGACGGGGTCGTTGTCCACGTAGACGATCCTGCTGTCGGGCGCGATGCCCTGGGCGACCTCATGGGTGTTGTTCGCGGTGGGCAACCCGGTGCCGACGTCGAGGAACTGGCGGATCCCCGCCTCGCCCGCCAGAAACGTCACCGTCCGTACGAGGAAGCTCCGTTGCTGACGTGCGATGGCCGCGATCTCGGGGAACATCCGCAGGATGACGTCGCCGGTCTCGCTGTCCACCGGGTAGTGGTCCTTGCCGCCGAGCAGGTAGTTCCACACGCGCGCGGAGTGGGGTCGATCGGTCTGCAGCCTGCCGTCCCAGTCGCTTCGATCAGTCATGGGCAGAGCATCGCACACAGAGATCGCCGCGATGATCAACTCCCTTGCCGATGGCCATCGTTGTCAGCCGACCCGGACGACCCGGACGACCCGGACGGCGGCCGCGGGCACTCCCGTGCGGCGGTCTCGCGCTGAACCGGGGTGGGGACAACCCCCGCCAAGGACGCCGGGCTGCCGCAGTGCGCGGAGCCCCGTGCACGGAGGACCGTGGACACACACCGCGGAAACCCGGACGCCGAAACAGCTCGCGGACACACTGCGCGGCCTTCCCGGGCTCGAAGTGCTCTCCCCCGGCGCCGCCGACTCGCTCCAGGCGCGGCGGCAGCGGGCCGACGCCGAGGTCGGCTTCCTCGCCATGGGGCTCGTGCTGGCCTTCACCGCCATCGCCGTGGTCAACACGCTCGCCGTGTCGGTCTCGGCGCGCATCCGGGAGTTCGCGCTGCTGCGCCTGTCCGGCGCGACCCGCCGCCAGGTGCTGCGCATGCTGCGCACCGAGGCGCTGTCGCTGCTCCTCCTCGCCGCCGCCCTCGGCAGCACCATCGCGATGGCCGTCCTGACCTCGTTCAGCATCGGCATGACGGGCCGGGCGGCGCCGTCCGTCGCCCCGCTGGTGTACACCGCGGTGGTCGCCGGGGCCGGGCTCCTCGCGCTCGTCGCGACCGCGCTGCCGGGACACCTGGCGTTGAAGGTCCGGGCGGTGACGGTCGCGACGGCCAAGGAGTGACGTCCTCAGGGCTTCCGGAGCGAGGCGGTGACGGCTGGGCCGACAGCCTCAGGGCAGTTGCCAGTCCACCGGCTCGGCCCCCTGCCGCTGGAGGAGTTCGTTGGCCCTGCTGAAGGGGCGGGAACCGAAGAAGCCACGGTCCGCGGACATCGGCGAGGGGTGCGCCGACTCGATCGCCGGATACTCGCCGAGCAGCGGGCGCAGGTTGCGCGCGTCCCGCCCCCACAGGATCGACACCAGCGGCCGCTCCCGCGCGACGAGGGCACGGATGGCCTGCTCGGTGACCTCCTCCCAGCCCTTGCCCCGGTGGGCGCCCGGCTTGCGCGGGGCCGTGGTGAGCGCCCTGTTGAGCAGCAGAACGCCCTGCCGGGTCCACGGGGTCAGATCGCCGTTGGAGGGCCTGGGCAGGCCCAGATCCGAGTTCAGCTCGCGGTAGATGTTCTCCAGGCTGCCCGGCAACGACCGCACCTCCGGCGAGACCGCGAAGCTCAGGCCGATCGCCATCCCCGGCGTCGGATAGGGATCCTGACCGACTATCAGGACTTTTACGTCGTCGAAGGGCTGCTGGAACGCCCGCAGGACGTTCGCTCCCGCCGGGAGATACGTCCGGCCGGCCGCGACCTCCGCGCGCAGGAAGTCGCCCATGCCCGCGATACGCCCGGCCACCGGTTCCAGGGCCTTCGCCCAGCCGGCCTCTACTAGTTCATGCAACGGTCGTGGTGCCACGCTGCGTCACTCTAGCGGCCCACACCGACAACCCGGGCCTGCGGACCGCCCTCTGCCGGGGAGGGCCTGCGGGCGCTACTCTTCGTCCTCACCAAGGCCATCGAGCCGGCCGGGCGGATCACCGGGCCGGCCGTCAGGGGAAGGGAGCCCGGCGTGCGTCCAGTGACCACCCCACTCGGCCGCCGGCGCCGCGCCTCCTCGTCCCCCTCCCCCGCGTCGGCGAACCCCGCCGAGATCGGGGTGCTGCCGTGACGGGGGACGCGCCGGGCGGTGCGGCCGGATTCCTCGCCGTGGACTCGGGCGGCTCCGGGCTGCGGGCCGTCGTCGGTGCGCCCGGGCGCGGGCCGCTGGCGCGAGGGGAGTCCGGTGAGCCGGTGCGCACCGGCGAACGGGGTATCGACCCCGGACACCTCATGGAGCAACTGGTTCCCATGGCCCGGGCGTTGGCGGCCGAGGCCGGGGTGGAGCGGCTGGAGACGGCCGTGCTGGGGGCAGCCGGGCTCGCCACCCTGGGCGACGCGCTGCGCGCCGAACTTCCCGGCGCGCTGGCACGGCACCTCGGCGTGCGGCGGGTCGCGCTGGCCGCCGACGCGGTCACCGCCTACACCGGTGCCCTGGGTCCCCGCCCCGGCGCGGTCGTCGCCGCCGGAACCGGCCTGATCGCGATCGGCACCGACCTCACGGGCTGGCGGCGTGCGGACGGCTGGGGGCATCTGCTCGGCGACTGCGGCGGCGGAGCGTGGATCGGACGGGCGGGCCTGGAGGCCGCGCTGCGCGCCCACGACGGCCGGGACGGCGATTCGGCGCGGCTGCTGGCCCGCGCCGAGAAGACGTTCGGGCCGATGGCGGAACTGCCGGGCAGGCTCTACCCGCGTTCCGACCGCGCCGCCGTCCTGGCCTCCTTCGCGCCCGAGGTGGCGGCGTGCGCGGCCGACGACCCCGTCGCGGCCGGTGTGCTGCGCGCGGCGGCCCGGCACATGGCCGAGTCCGCCGCGGCCGTCTGCCCGCACTCGGGAGAGCCGCTGCTCGCCCTCACCGGCGGCCTGTTCAAGATGGGCGACCCGCTCCTCGTACCGCTGGAGACGGAACTCTCCGAACGGCTGCCGCACGCACGGCGGGTGCGCGCCGAGGGCGATCCCCTGCACGGCTGCGTGCGCATCGCGGCCGATCTCGCCGGGGACGTCCTCGCTCTGCCGGGTGACGAGAAGCTGCTGTACGTACCACCCCCACAGGGGGATTGATCCCCCACATCCACATCTGCCGGACAAATGACCTCACGGGCCGAGCGAGTTGCCGCATCCAGCCCGGCGAGGCCACACCCGCACTTCGCACCCGTACGTAACGCATCGGACAAAACCGGACGGATGACGCTCACCCGCACCCTCCCCGAACAGGGCAGCCCCGGAAGCCAGTAACATGCGGCGCCATGAGCTCCCCCACTGGGCCCGCGCCCGGCCTACCAGTACGAATGCCGCGCCCCCGCCAGCCCGGACGGCACCGCCGCCCCGAACCGCTGGCGGCGCCCGAGGGCGCGCCCGCTCTCGTCCTCGCGGTGCCGGGCACCCCTGGCGACTCCACGCGGGGCCTCGCCGAGGAGGTCGTGAGCATCGCCCGCTCCGAGCTGCCCGGACTCGACGCCCGGATCGGCTACCTCGACGGGGACGACGCGGACCACCCGACCGTGCAGTCCGTGCTCGCCCGCGCGGCCGAGGAGCGGACCGCCCGCTACGAGCAGGCGGTCGCCGCCGGCGCGGACGTCAAGGAGCCCGACGGCCCGGTCGCGGTCGTGGTGCCGCTGCTGGCCGGCCCGGACAGCGCGCTGCTGCGCCGGATCCGTCAGGCCGTCATGGACAGCGGGGTCGCCGCCGAGCTGACCGACGTGCTCGGCCCGCACCCGCTGCTCGCCGAGGCACTGCACGTCCGGCTGTCGGAGGCGGGCCTGGCCCGCGCCGACCGCGCGCGGCTGTTCACCGTGGCGACCGCGGCGGACGGGATCATCCTGGCCTCGGTGGGCGGCGAGGAGGCCGTGCAGGCGGCCGGGATCACCGGCATGCTGCTCGCCGCGCGCCTCGCCGTGCCGGTGATGGCGGCCGCTCTCGACCAGGAGGGCTCGATCGCCTCCGTGGCCGAGCAGCTGCGGTCCGCCGGCTCCCAGCAGCTCGCCCTGGCGCCGTACCTGATCGGCCCGGAGATCGAAGCGGAGCTGCTCGAGGCCGCCGCCGAGGAGGCGGGCTGTGCCGCCGCCGAGGCACTCGGCCCCTACCCGGCGGTCGGCAAGCTCGCCCTGGCCAGTTACGCGACGGCCCTGGGCATCGCCCCGCAGCAGCCGCAGAGCGCGCCGGCCCACTGACGCCCGCGTCCCCGTACGACCAGGGGCCCGCTCCTCGCCGGGCGAGGGGCGGGCCCTTCGCCATGCCGCCCGCCGGAGCGCCCGGACCCTTCTTGCGCCCGGGCCTCCCTTGTCGTGCGGACGGGCCGCCCGCCACCCGGCCTGTCCTTGTCGCCAGGACAGGCCGCCCGGGCCGTCCGGCGCCCGCCGCGGCGTTCAGCCGAAGACCACGCAGGACGCCGCCGCCACGTCGACCGCGCCGGCCCGCGTGGGAAGCCCCGTCTCCTCGTCCACGGCGAACCAGGTCACGTTCCCGGAGCGCTCGTTGGCGACGTACAGGAAGCCGTCGGACAGGGACAGCGCCCTGGGCCAGTGGCCGCCGCACGGCACGCGTCCGACCAGCCGCAACCGCTCCCCGTCCGCCTCGACCGCGAACACGGACAGGACGTCCTCGCCGCGCGTCGCGGTCCACAGGAACCGGCCGTCCGGCGCGACGGCGATCCCCGAGGGGTAGGCGTCGCCGGCCGGGGCGTCGGGCAGGACCGGGTTCTCGGTCAGCGGTCGGAGCGAGCCCTCGGCGGCGTCCCAGCGGCAGACCGTGACGGTGGGCGTCAGTTCGTTGACGACGTAGGCGTACGCGCCGTCCGGGTGAAAGGCCAGGTGGCGGGGCCCGGAGCCGGGCCGCAGCGCGATCTCCCGGTGCACGGCGAGCCGGCCGTCCGTCAGCGTGCACACCCGGACCGAGTCGGTGCCCAGGTCCACGCTGACGGCCCAGCGGCCGCTCGGGTCCGGCTGCACCTGGTGGGCGTGCGGACCGCGCTGGCGGCGCTCGTGCGGGCCCGAGCCGATGTGCGGCAGCACGAACGAGGCGGCCGGGGCGAGGCGGCCGTCGGCGCGGACGGGAACCGCGCTGACGCTGCCGGAACCGTAGTTGGCCGTGAGGACGTGCCCGTCGAACAGGCTCAGGTGGGTGGGGCCGCTGCCGCCGACGCTCACCGGCGGGCCGGTCAGCTCGACCGTCTCGCCCTTCACCCGGTAGGCCGCCACGGCGCCCTCGGTCGTCTCGCTCACCGCGTAGAGCGTGCCGCCGTCTCGGGACAGGGCCAGGTACGAGGGGTCGAGGACACCGTCGACGCCGCTGAGCACGGTCAACGCCCCGCCGTCCTCGGACACGGCCGCGGTGACGACCCCTGGTCCCCCCGCCGCCGTGAACGACCCGATGAACGCCCGCCGCCTGCCGCCGTGTGTCACCACTGGTCCCCTCTCGGTCGTCCCGTCCGAGCGACGGTAGCAGCAGATCAATTTCGGTCTAGACCAAGCCGGGAGGTGGCCCGTGACGTGCCGTCGGCGTCAGGCTCCGACCAGCGGCGAACCCGAGGGTGCCCGCAGCGGCGTGGCGAGTTCCGCCAGGGCCTGTTCCAGGGCGTGGACGTGGGTGAGGGCGGCTTCCTCGGCCGTCGGCCGGGGGTGGACGGGGGCGACCCGCAGGACGGTGTCCGCGGCGGCGTCGCCCCTGCCTCCGTTGTCGCCGACGCCGGCGATGTCGAGGAGCGCTTCGACCGCGCTCTCCACACGGAAGCACGCCTCGGCCAGCCGTTCGTCGTGGGAGGCCTCCGGGTCGGCGGCGACGGCGACGAGGCCGCGGATCTCGCGGGCGCAGTCGTCGAGCAGGGCGAGCACCTGGCGGGCGCGCCGCTTGCGGCCGCGCATCGGGTTCAGCGGATGCACGAGCGGCGCCACGGAGAGCCTTACCCGGCCGAGCGACTGCTCGAGTTCGGCCACACGCGGCGCGGGGTCGGCGCCGGCGGTGCCGGCCAGCCGGGCCGCGGCCTCGGCGGTGCACACGTGGACGCAGCGCAGCGCCCGCTGGATCCAGGCGTCCGTGACGGCGTGGGTGGTGACGGGCAGCACGAACAGCACGGCCAGCCAGGCGCCGAGCGCGCCGACGGCCGTCTCCCCGAGCCGCAGGGCGAGCAGTCCGGGGACGAGGACGCCGAGCAGGCCGTAGAGCGCGGCGGCGAGCAGCGTGACCCAGAGCATCATCCAGGTGTAGGACACGGCGGCCGTGTAGAAAATGCCGAAGACGCAGACGGCGACCAGGACGGTGGTGGGGAGCACGGCCCCGTGCAGCGGGACGACGACCAGGGCGGCCAGGCCGATGCCGAGCACCGTGCCGAGGACCCGGCGGAAGCCGCGGACCAGGGTCTCGCCGCGTGAGGCGGTGTTCACGAACACCCACCAGGTGGCGCCGACGGCCCAGTACCAGCGGTCCCCGGACACCAGCTGGCCCACGACGAGGGCGAAGCCGGCGCCCGCGGTCGCCTGCACCGCCTGCCGGGTGGTCACCCGGTCCAGCCCTGCGCCGCCCAGCGCGACGGGAGCCGCGGCGGCGGGCAGCCGGCGTTCGTAGCACCACACGCCGAAGCGCACCACCGCCGCGGTGAGCACGGACAGCAGGACGGCGGCGGACACCTCGGGCAGCTGCCCGGTCGTGGTGTGCAGGAACTGCGCCACGAAGAAGGTCATGAACGCGAACACGCCGAGACTGTGGCCGCGCGGCCCCCAGCGGCGCGCGTACACGCCCGCGCCGACCACGGCGAGGAAGGCGAGGCCGCGTGCGGCGGGGTGGTCGTGCAGTCCGGCCGCGACGGCGAGCACGGGCAGTCCGGCGACCGGCAGCAGCGCGGTGGTGACGAACTGGCCGCGCACCGTGGGGTCGGTGACGGTGAACAGGGCGAGCAGCGCGGCGAGACCGCCGGTGACGGCCCCCGGAAGGGAGTGTCCGGCCAGCCCGCAGACGGCGACCGCCAGGCCGATGCCGACGACGGCCCTGGCGGCGAACCGCAGCCGCGTCCGCCCCGCGTCCGGAGCCACGAACACCCTCTTCAGCACTGCTTACCGCCCCCATGGAAGACACCTGGAACGCCGGCGTCGCACCGGCATGAGAAAGGCGCCGCGGTGATCCGCAGCGCCATCGACGTGTCCATCAGAGCATCACCGGCACCCCTGGCTCAAGCGAACCCGGCAACACTGAGCCATTGGCACATTCCGGTACATGGTCAACGCACTGGCAGACGGCCAATGGACCATGGACCCTGGCTCATCCCAGTGGCGTTCGGATGAACCATTGGTACAGTCAGCAGCGATCACCACTCATCGATTACCGACCCGGACGAACCGGATGACCCGGACGACCCGGACGACCCGGGAGGAGGCCCTCGCCGCCATGGCCGTGGACGAACTCGACACCCGCATTCTGCGGCTGCTCCTGGAGCAGCCGCGCACCAGCGTGCGCGAGTGCGCCCGCGTCCTCGGTGTCGCGCGGGGCACCCTCCAGGCACGCCTCGACCGCCTCGAACGCGACGGCGTGATCACCGGCACGGGCCCCGCCCTCTCCCCCGTCGCGCTCGGCCACCCGGTGCTGGCGTTCGTGCACATCGAGGTCACCCAGGGGCACCTGGACGACGTCGGGGACGCGCTGGCCGCCGTACCGGAGATCGTCGAGGCGTTCTCGATCACCGGCGGAGGCGACCTGCTCACCCGTGTCGTGGCTCGGGACAACGCACATCTGGAGGACGTCATCCAGAAGCTCATCAGCCTGCCGGGTGTGGTGCGCACCCGCACCGAGGTGGCGTTGCGCGAGCGGGTCCCGCACCGGCTGCTGCCCCTGGTGGAGTCGATCGGCCGCAGCGCGCGGAAGTGACGCGCGGGCGACTGGCGAGAGTGCGTGCATGGCGTCGCGGGGCAGACGGGAGTTTGACGACAGGGCCTAGGCCCCGCGGCCCGGCCTGCCCCGCCCGCCGCTCCTGCCGCCGCCGGAACCACCGGAGCCGCCGCGCCGGCTGCGGGACGCGGACCCGCCCGCACGGCCGGTCGCCCTGCCGGAGCGGCCCGCCGCCTGGCCCGTACGACCGCCGCCCGCCTTGCCTCCGGCCGTCTTCCCGCCGGTGGTCTTTCCACCGGTCGCCGGCTTGCGGCGGGTTTCCGTCGCCTCGGCACGCCGGTCCTTGCGCTGGGACGGCTCCTCGGTCCGGGGCTGGGCGAGGCCCCGGGTGCTGTTGACGGTCCGGCCGCGGACGATCCCGATGAAATGCTCCACCAGGTCGGTGTGCGCCTCCTCCGGCCAGCACAGCGCGATGCTCGACTGCGGGGCGTCGACGACCGGCCGGTAGGTGAGGTCCCTGCGGTGGTGGAGGCGGGCCAGCGACTGGGGGACGACGAGCAGCCCCACTCCGGCCGCGACCAGCTCCACGGCGTCACCCGTGGTGGCGGGCCGCTCGAAGGCCTCCTCGCCGGGCGGGCGCTCCCAGCCGAGGACGTCGTCGAGCGGGTGGAGGACGACCTCGTCGGCGAGGTCCGCCAGGGACACCTCGTCCACGGCCGTCACCAGGTGGTCCTTGGGGACGATCACCACCGTGGCCTCGGTGTAGAGGGGGATGGCGCTGAAGTACGTACGGTCCACCGGCAGGCGCACGAGCCCCGCGTCCGCCGCGCCGCCGCGCAGCACCTCGGCCGCCTCGGCGGCCGGGACCTGGAGAAGGTCGAGAGGGACGTCGGGCAGGCGCTCGTTCCAGATGCGCACCCACTTGGCGGGCGTCGCCCCGGGGACGTACGCGAGCCGGAACGAGGAAGATGCATCCGAGCCGGTCACGCCGCAAGGTTACCCGGCGTGGTCGGCGCCCTCGTCCGCGGTCGATAGTCTGGACACCATGAAGTCGCACCAGAGCACCCAGACGATGAAGCCCGCCACCGCGGCGAAGAAGCTGGGTGTGCACCTCCCCGCCACGCCCGCCGAGTTCCAGGAGGGCGTCGTCTCGCGTACCGAGCTCAACGAGCTCCAGGCCGATCCGCCCGAGTGGCTGCGGGAGCTGCGGCGCACCGGCCCCCACCCTCGCCCGGTGGTCGCGGCCAAGCTGGGTGTCTCCATCTCCGGTCTCGCGCGCGGCGGGGTCACCGACGCCCTGACCACCGAGCAGATCGAGGCGCTGAAGCAGGAGCAGCCCGAGTGGCTGGAGAAGGAGCGCGCCACGCAGGCCGAGGTACGCAAGGAGACGGCACGCCTGAAGCAGCGCGCCGCCGAACGCGCCGAGCAGGACACGGAGTAACCGCCGGGCCGCTGACCTGCCGACGGGGTCGGTGGCGGGAAAACCCGTGGACAGCGTCCCGCCCCGCCCGGCAAAGTGGCCGCCCGTGACAAGCAGCGAACTGTGGAGCCACGAAACCGCCGAACGCTACGACGCCGGGGAGACCGAGCGGTCGTCAGCCGCCGTCCTCGGGCCGACTCTCGGCTTCCTCTCCGAACTCGCCGGTGACGGCCGGGCGTTGGAGTTCGCCATCGGGACCGGACGCGTGGGCGTCCCGCTCCGGGAACGGGGCGTGCCCGTGGTGGGCGTCGAACTGTCCGAGCACATGGCGGCGGTCCTGCGGCGCAAGGTCGACGGGGACAGGCTCCCGGTCGCCCTCGGGGACATGGCCACGACCACCGTCCCCGGCGAGTTCACCCTGGTCTACCTCGTCTACAACACGATCACGAACCTGCTCACCCAGGACGAGCAGGTCGAGTGCTTCCGCAACGCCGCGCGCCATCTGTCGCCCGGTGGCCGGTTCGTCATCGAGCTGGGCGTGCCGCCGCTGCGGTTCCTGCCGCCCGGGCAGCTCGCGGTGCCGTTCGACGTGTCCGACCGGCACCTCGGCTTCGACACCTTCGACCTCGTCGAGCAGGTCCTCGTCTCGCACCACCTCAGCCGTGACGGTGAGGACGGCCGCTACCGGCGCACCGAATCCCGGCACCGGTACGCGTGGCCGGCGGAGCTCGACCTCATGGCGCGGATCGCGGGGCTCGAACTGGAACGGCGCGTCGCGGACTGGGACGGGACGCCGTTCACCGAGGACTCCCCCCAGCACATCTCCGTATGGCGCAAGCCCGCCTGAGAATCGGACGGTCTGACGCGGTTCCCCGTTGTCATCCTGCTCCTGCCCTCTTGCCGGACTCCACCGACCGGGGCCGGCGCTCCGACGCGGACCGCTCACCGATCGGGGCCCCATGGCGGCTCCCGCGCGAACCCGCGGTTCTCCTCACGCCCGCGTGACCGCTGCGGGTCCGGCCCGTCCTGGTCACCGCCCATGCGCCGTACAGGGCAACACGTGCTGCCGTCCGGGGGACGCGGCGGTTGGATCCGGCGCGGCCGGGACACCTTCCTTGCCGGAGCACACGGGATGCGCCCTGCCCGAGGGGAACCGGTGCCTGCGGGCTCGGCGCCGCACGCCCATCGCTCACCCGTGTGATTGCAGGAAGGACCTTGACGTGTCTGACCCCGTTGTCCTCATCACGGGCGCGCTCACCGGTATCGGCCGCGCCACCGCCCTCGCCTACGCCCACCAGGGCGCAAACCTCGTGGTCTGCGGCCGTCATCAGGACGCGGGTGAACAGCTTGCCGGGGAGTTGGCCGGCCTCGGCGCCCAGGCCGAGTTCGTGCGGGCCGACGTGCGCTTCGACGCCGAGGTGAGGGACCTCGTCGACCGCGCGGTCGCGCGGTTCGGGCGGATCGACGTCGCCTTCAACAACGCCGGCACCGAGGGAACACCCGGCCCCGTCACCGAGGTGACCGACGAGCTGTACCAGGCCACCTTCGACACCAACGTCAAGGGAACCCTGCTGTGCCTGAAGCACGAGTTCCGGGCCATGAGGGCACAGGGCGGCGGCAGCATCGTCAACGTCAGCTCCACCTTCGGCCTGATGGGCTATCCCGGGGCGGCCTTGTACGTCGGCAGCAAGCACGCCGTCGTCGGCATCACCAAGGCCGCCGCCCTCGAAGGCGCCGACCACGGTATCCGGGTCAACGCGGTCGCGCCCGGCTACACCCGCACCGCGATGTACGACCGGTTCACCGGAGACGACACAGCACGTGACGCGGTCGACTCGGTGCTGCCCATGCACCGGGCCGGCACCCCGGAGGAGATCGCCGCAGCCGTCCAGTTCCTGGGCTCGGACAAGGCGAGCTACGTCACCGGGCACATCCTCCTGGCCGACGGCGGCCTCATGGCCGGCGGGCCCCTGTTCCCGAGCTCGTGAACCACGCAGCCCGCACCGTCTGTGGCGGCCCCGGCGGACCGCACCGCAAGCACGCGTCCGATCCGGCATCCCGATCGCATCGTGACCAACGCCCTTGACGGACGCCCCGCGGCCAATGGCTCAAGAGGCAGTCAGGGTTGGATGACGACCGGGCCGCGCACCCTCTTCTCCGTCACTGCGCGGTAGGCGTGCGGACCGTGGTCGAGGTCGAAGGTCTGCGCGATGGGGAGTGGCCTGAACCGACCGCACTCGAAGTACGGGCTGATTCGCTCGAGCCGCTCGGCGGAGGCCGTGACGTCCAGTTTGCGGCTGTCGGCACCCAGCATCCGTAGTTCGCGGTGGTAGAAGTCACGGAGGTCGATCTCGGCGGTGGGGGTGCCGACGGCGCTGATGACCACCAGGCGCCCACGGTGGGCGAGGGACGCGACCGCGGACGGCGTGGTGACGCCGCCTACGGCGTCGTAGACGACATCGACGCCGCGGCCGCCGGTGATGCGCCGGATCTCGGCGGGGACATCGGTGTCGTTGTCGAAGGGCACGAACTCGTCGATGATCTCGGCCGCGGGGGTACCGGCTGCCGGGGCGTGGGGGGCGACGCCCACGATGCGCCGGGCGTCTATGGCGCGGGCGATCTGTGCGACGGCTCCGCCCACGCCTCCTGAGACGCCGAAGACGGCGATGGTCTCGCCTGCGGCGAGGCCGGCGGTCTCGATCGCACCGAGCCAGCCGACCACGAAGTTCACGCCGACCGTCGCCGCCTCGGCGAAGTCCACGGTTCCGGGTTTGCGGGCCAGCGCGCTGACGGGCAGGGCGATGCGTTCCGCGTGCGAGCCGTCGATGCTGGATCCGACGTCGCCCCCGGTGCCCCATACCTCGGTACCGACCCAGTCGTCGGGTCCTTCCAGGACGACGCCCGCGAAGTCACGGCCGGGGGTGCGCGGGAGGGTGACGCCCTCCAAGCGTCCCGAGACGACCATCACGTCAGAGGGGTTGACCGAGGCGGCCCTGACGGAAACGACCGCCATGCCGTCACCGACGACCGGGTCCGCGACCTCACCGACGTACAGCACGTCGGGGCCGCCGAATCGCTCGAAACGTAGCGCGCGCATGCCCGCTGTCCTCTCCGTGCGTTGAACGAGGTGTGCTGGTCAGTGAGGCAGGGAGAAGCGTGTGCCGGTGTCGATGTCCACGTCGAGCGCGTTGATCATCAGGGCCAGCCCGCTCCACCGATTGATGATCATCAGCACTTCCAGCAGTTGCTCGTCGCCGAGCATGTCGCGCACCCGGTCCAGCGTGGCGGGCGCCAGCGACGCGGAGGTGACCAGTTCGGTGGTCATCTCCAGCACGGCCAGCTCAGCCGGGCTGAACCCGCCCTCGGCGAGCCGGCCGTCAGCGGCCACGGCGCCGCGTTGCCGGGATCCGACACCGCAGTCCTCGGCCAGCTGTGTGTGCTGCGCGATCTCGTAGGGACACCGCATCAGGTGCCCGGTGCGCAAGATGACCAGCTCACGCAGGCGCGCGGGCACAACCGTGCTGGTCAGGGCGGCGCGGCCGGCAAGCATCCACCCGGCGAACGGCTCACCCGCGTGGGCCAGTGCCCGGTAGATGTTCAGGTTCCCGCGCTCGGCGACCAGGCCACGGACCCGGTCGGACATGCTGGTGCAGTACGAGATCCGGGTCATGAGGAGGTCTGCAGCCGGGCGTCGTGGTCGATGTCGAGATCGACAGCGTTCAGGACGAGCGCGAGTCCGTAGTACAGGCTGACCAGGAGCAGTAGTTCGCTCAGCTCCGGCTCGTCGAGCACCGTGCGGGCCGCCGCGAAGGTCTCGTCGGTCACGGTGCCGGTCGTGCACAGCTCACCGACGAAGGCCAGCACGGTGCGCTCCGGCCCGGTGGAGCCGGACACCGATCCCTCGGCGCTCAGGGCGCTGATCTCCGCGGCGCTGATCCCGGCCCGTCGGCCCGCGTAGGTGTGCTGGGCGATCTGGTAGGCGCAGTGCTGGAGCTGGGCGATCCGCAGGACCACCAACTCGCGGAGCCGCGGGGCGAAAGTGCGGCTGTCGAGTTGGGCATCGACCATCGCGCTCCAGCCGTCGAACACCTGCGGAGCGCCCGCGAGGAGGCGAAAGACGTTCAGCTCACCGCGCCGGTCCATGAAGTCACGGGCTGCAGGGCTGACCGACGCGACGGGGGTCAGCGGAAGGCGCGACACCTCAGCGCTCCTCACGGGCGAGCACGAACGTCCACTCCACCGTCTGGAACGGCTCGTCGACGCGGGTGCCGTCCGGAGCGGTTTCCCCCGCATCGTGCTGGACGAAGTCCACCACCAGTGACCGCCTGACCCCGAAGACCGCGTCCCGCTCCACATAGGGGTCGTCACTGCGGACCAGCATGGTGATCAACGGCTCGTAGCCTTCGGCATGCAACCAGAAGTGCAGGTGCTCCGGGCGCATCGGCGACCGGTTCGCGGCACGCAGGATCTCCCCGCACGGCCCGTCGGACGGAACCGGGTAGTACCGCGGGGCCACCGACCGGTACCAGAACCTTCCCTCGTCGTCAGTGGTCAGCAAGGCACGCATGGCCAACTCACCGTGCAGTCTGTCCTGCATCTGCACGTCGTAGAAGCCCTCCCCGTCGCTGTGCCAGGTGTCCACCCTGGCGCCGGCCACGGGGTTGCCGTCCGGGTCGAGCACCCGGCCGTCGAAGAACAGCAAAGTCCCCTCGACCTCACCTGAGATGTCCGATCCGTTCTCCGCCGTCGGCCGACCTTCGACGTAGAAGGGGCCCAGCAACGTCGAATCCGTCACCGACCCACCACCTGGATGGTGAATCAGGTCCACCAGGACACTCAGGCCCAGAATGTCGGACAGCAGGACGAACTCCTGGCGCGTCGGAGTACAGGTCTTGCCCACACGCTCGAGGAAGTCCATCGCCTTGAACCACTCCTCACCGGTCAGCCGCACCTCCCGCGTGAAGTCGTGCAGGTGCTGCACCAGGCGAACGAACAGTTCCTTGACGCGCTCGTCCTCCGCGCCTTCGAAAGTCCTCTGCACCACCTCGGTGAGCGAGACCGCCGTCAGATCGATGGACACCGTCTCTCCTGTCGTTCAAAGGCCGCCCCGCGCCGGACCAGCCCGCGCTGCCGGTGGATCTTGTCCAACGACCCGAAGGTCTCCCGCGACAACCCCGGTCTCCTCACCACGGGTAAACCGCTCATCAAGAACCGTCACGAGCCGTCCACGGACTCCGCGAGTTCAACCTGAGCAACACGGTCGACCGGGCGCGATCGCACGTCCACTCTGGCAGCGCCCTCCAGATCACGCTGGCTGACCCGACCCGTCTCTACGCCATTCGGGGATCCGCCGGCCCGGCTGCGCGAACGGCACTGGCGGATCACGCGTGGCGTCTCCTCGCAGTGGCGCATGGGGCATCAACCTGCCCGTCGACTGCAGCCACAACGCCGATCTGTTCGCGCGGCTGCACCCGGACGCCTTCGAGTAGGGCGAGGGACGGCAGCAGCCCCGGGTCGAGGGAGGCGTCGCAGTCGCAGAAGCGCTGTTGCGAGTGCTGCGCGCTCATGAGCGAGCGTGGCTTCACACGACGGGAAACCGCCCCGGTCTGAACGTCCTGGCCGGTGCGCGTTCATGAGCCGGCGCTGAATAAGACCGCGCTCCCGCCCGGACGTTGTCGCCGGGCGGCAGCGCGATCGGTGCGCAGTCGGAGGGGGTGGGTCAGGACCTCTACGCCTTGACGGTGCCCCGCTCACCGAGGTCGGGATTCCCGTCCGCGGGCGGGCCCGCGTCGGCATCGGCGAGGGCATCGGCGGGGGTGTCGGTGCCCGCGACCCGCTGCGGCAGTTTCGCCGCGATCGCGATCGTCACCACGGCGAGGGCTGCCGCAACGCCGAAGCCCAGTTTCATACCGCTCACCTGGGCGGGCACGGCGGCGACACCATCGGCGATCTGGCTGGTGGTGCGCGACGACATCACGGTCACCATCAGCGCGGTACCGAACGCCGCGGCGACCTGCTGCAGCGTTCCCAGAATCGAGCTGCCATGGGAGTACAAGTGCGAGGGCAGCGCGCCCATGCCGAGGGCGAAGGCCGGGGTGAACGTCGCCGCCAGGCCCACCATCAGCAGCACGTGCAGACCCAGAATCTGCCAGTACGGCGTCGTCATCGCAATCTGTGCGTACCCGGCGAGGGCGAGCGCGATGCCGATCGAGCCGGGCAGCACCAGCGTCCGGCTGCCGAACCGGTCGAATGCCTTTCCGACAGTCGGTCCCAGCAGGCCCATGGCCAGACCACCTGGCATGACCAGCAGGCCGGTTTCGAGCGGGCTGAGGCCGCGCACGTTCTGCAGATACAGCGGCAGCAGAATCATCGAGCCGAGCATCGTCAGGAAGCCGATGGCCATCAGGGCCAGGGACAGGGTGAAGGTGCCGTACCGGAGGGTGCGCAGGTCCATCAGCGGCGTACCGTCGCGCTGCAGCCTGAGCTGGCGGAGCGCGAAAACCACGATGGCCGCGACACCGGCGGCGGCGATGCCGATGCCGAGCGTCCTGCGGTCGCTCTCACCGACCAGGCTCAGGCCGTACACCAGCCCGCCGAAGCCGAGCGCCGCGACGCAGACGCTGGACCAGTCGATGGAACTCGTCTGCTGCTCACCGACGTTCTCCAGCTTGCGCAGCCCGAACAGGGTCACCCCGGCCGCGATCGGCAGCACGACCACGAACAGCAACCGCCAGGAGCCGGCCTGCAGGATGACCCCGGACACGGCGGGCCCGAGCGCGGGGGCCACCGACATCGCCAGGGTGACGTTGCCCATCACCTTGCCGCGGTTCTGCGCAGGCACCACGGTCATCAACGTGGTCATCAACAGCGGCATCATCACGGCCGTGCCTGCGGCCTGCACGACACGGCCGGCCAGTAGCACCGCGAAGGCCGGGGCGACGGCCGACACGACGGTACCCACGAGGAAGGTGCCCATCGCAACCGCGTACGCCCGCCGGGTAGTGACCCGCTGCAAGAACCATCCCGTGACCGGAATCACCGCAGCCATGGTGAGCATGAACGCGGTGGACAACCATTGCGCCGACTTCTCGGTGATGTGCAAGGAATCCATCAGCCGCGGGATCGCGTTGATCATGATGGTCTCGTTGAGGATCACCACGAACGTGGCCAGCACCAGCAGCCGCACCACAACAGGTGTGCCGCCGCCCGCCTCCGCAGCGGTTGGTCGTTCCGGAATCGCAGCTGACATGACAGCACCTCACGGGGGTTCCTGGTCGCAGTCGCCCCGTAGCCGAGGGTCGCCGGACTGGATGGTCGGTAGTCGCACCGATACAGACCGGCGAGCACACCAGAACTCATCGGCCGCCTGAGTGTGCCTCATCGCCGAGTGGATCACCCCCGAATTAAAGCGTGGTGCACATCGCGCCCTGAGGGGCACCAACTGGTCACCTGCATGATCCGATCACGAAGGTACGGATCGGCAGCCGGCGCACGGACCCGGCTGGTCGGCAAGCTGCCGTAGCCGGGTGTGCGCAGCCGGGACGAGAGGGAGGGGGAGCAGCCGGATCCCGCCGAGGCCGCCGCGATGGCCGAGATCGAACTCCCCGACGAGGAGATCACCACCTGGGTGCACACCACCGCGTTCAGCGGTCAGAAGTTCGACGCGCTGGCCGCGCACGCCAGCCAGGGCGAGAACGTCTTCTTCCTCAAGATGGGCCAGAAGAGGTTCACCGAGTTGATGGGCGTCGAGACCTTCGTACGTGTCCAGGACACCACCGGCGCGGCCGTGCCCGAGAACGACCTCTTCGCCGGACTACGCTGATCCGCCCGCCTTCCCGGGCCTGAGAAAGCTCATGGCCCGTACCGCTCGATCGAGCCTGCTCGCACACCAGGAGGCTTGTTCATTTGGGGCCCGCTCCGGCACCGCTTAAACCTCAGGGTGGCCCTGCTCGGAAGCCAGTCCCCCACCCGGGCAGGGCCGTTGAGCGAGGACGTTCGACAGAGCTGGGCGGGGATCAACCGGACGAGTTGGTCGCCGGTATCCATCCCGAGCTGCGCGCTGCCCCTTACCGCCCGTCCCGGAGAAGATGCGGGCTGCGGGTCTGCACGGATCAGCAGCGCCGGCGTGGTGACTCACGGGCTTGTCAAGGCACGGGCCGAGCGACATTCGGTGCGGCCGGAATTCGACGCTACTGTTCCGTCACACGCGTCAGCCGAGGAAGCCCAGGCGCACCTGCCGGTTCGGATTGTCCTTGTTGACGTCCACCAGACTCCGTTAAGGCAACCCCACCGTAGCCGCAGGCTCGAGGCCACGGGAGCCTTGGGGGAGCCTCTGAGGGACTCGGCCCACTGGTCTGGGCGACGTCGATGCGCCCCTTTCCCAGGGCACCCCCCCTTGAGAACCATCTCGGGAATACGGTTGCACGTCCGTGCGGCGTCGGTGAGGCTCCCCTGGTGACGTACGAGTTCCTGCCGTCTGCCCTCACCTGGCCCGAGGTCGACCCCCGCACCCACCCCTTCGACCCGGCCACCGCTCGCACGGAGATACCGGCTCTCGCTCCTGCCGTACCGGCCCGCCCCAAGTACGGAAAGGACGATCCGGCATCGCTGCAAAAGCTCAACGACTGGAGCTGGGACGTGGGGATGCCATGGACGGAGGCCATGACCAGAGCCCTCGGCGAACGCTACGGCCGCTGGGTCCTCGGCTGGCACTGGGCTCATGACGAGGGAGACATCGGCGGCGGCCCGGTCGGCAACTGGTGCTGCGCGGCGCACTCGATCACCGAGCCGCGTAAGACGCACGCCCGCGTCGCCTCCGCCCTGTGCGAGTGGCGGGAGTGGCTCGAGGACCTGGCCGAGCGGTTCGACCGTTATCCGCTGGGCAATCTGCCTCCCGAGGACCGCCAGGACGCCTGGGAGCGTGCCACCGCGCACCTGGTCACCCACGTCGTGGACCGGACCAACGCCGGCGATGCCTGGTACGGGCACTGCCAGCAGGTGCTGACCTGGTTCCTGACGCGCTGGGACGTCACCCCCTCCCGGGCGGCGGAGTTGGTTGCCGAGGCCGTCGGCGGCCGTTTCGAAAGCTGGATGGAGCCCGAGCAGACCGTGGTCCGCGACGTCGCCGAGCGTCTCTCCGCCTCCCTGGAGCCCGACACCGCATGACCGCCGACCATCTGCGCACCTGGCTCGAGGTACGCGATTCGGTCCCGTGGCACAAGGCTCCGGTCGTCGGACCGCAGCTCGGCAAAACACCGGCGCATCCTCCCGCACCGACCCGGGACGGCGCGCTCCAGGACATCCTCACCTTCGACGCAGCTCGCTCACCGGAACGCTCCACACGCCTCCTGGACGCCCTCCGCCTGGCCCGCGCCGACGCGGCCGCCGACCGCCCTCTGGCCTTCGCCTTGCTCCAGCGGTGGCAACATCACGTCCTCGCCACGGACTCCGTCCCCTTCCGCACCCGACCCGCCTTCGCCAAGTCCGGCCGTGAACGCTACGGCGTCACCACGGACCTCCCAGCCCTCCTCGACAAGTGCCTGGCCCAGGCCACCGACTCTGCCCTCCCCCTCAACGCCCGCGCAGCCCGCACCTACCTCGACATCTGCTTCTTCCACCCGTTCGAGGACGGCAACGCACGGTGTGCGTTCCTGGCGTTGACCTACCTGCTGGCCCGCGAGGGCATCGTCCTCGACCAGGTCGCCCCCGTCCGGCGTGTGCTCCGCAGGGCGGATGACGCGGAAGGGGCGCTTGGCCTGGCGCGGGTGGTCGGCGTGCTCATGCGACGCGTACTGCCACCGAAGGGCCGGGCGCCGGTCTCGGATGGCTGAAACAGCCAGGCTGGCGTCACCCCGGCACTCCGGGAAATCACCCTCTCGGAAGGGGGCCTTGGGTGGGCGCGCGTGCGTACTATGCCCCCACCGCCAAAGCTGTGGCTTTCCGGGAGGTCGAGCGAGGCCTTCGGTCGGGATCTGGCCGGCCCGGGCGTCCGGCGAAGCAGTTCAGAGATCTTCGATGCGCAGTCTCCTCGTACTGTCCAGGCGGTCTCGCAGGTGAGCGATCGCCTTCTCCGGCTCGCCCTGATGCACCAGGCGTTCGGCCTCCGCGACCACACCGCCCAGCGTCCCGAACGAAATGCGGTCTTTTGCGGGGACAGCCTGCGGGGAGGGGTCGGCGTCAACTGTCTCAGGAGGGCTGCACAGCCTGATGACCTGGGCGCGGGCGCAGGCATACTCGTCAGGGCCACCACCATGCCGGGCAAAGTGGTCGTCCAGATACGCGAGAGCTTCGTCTGCTCGGTCGGCCTCGACGAAAATGCGGCAGAGCAGATGGATGATCCAGTCGGAGTCCCCGCCGGCCGTCTCGACCGCCCGACCCAGTATCTCGATCGCTTCGTCCGGGCGGCCATGGCGCGCAAGAAGTTCAGCGAGTTCGAATGCCGCATGAGGGTCTCCTGCTCTGCTGTACTGCCTCAGCAGGGCAACCGCCTCCTCGGCCCGGCCCCGTTCCTCCAGGAGTCGGGCGAGCGCGGTCCGGGCGTATTCGGCCCCGTCCTCGGTGAGACAGGCACGCAGCTCCGCCTCACGTCCGTGCCGGGCCAGCAGAGCGGCGAGTTGCTCAGCATGCCCGGCGAACACCATGCCGTCGACACTGACGTATTTCCTGAGCAGTACCGCCGCCTCGTCGACGCGACCCTGGCGTTCCAGGAGCATGGCGTGCAAGGGGACGGTGTCCCAGGCATCCGTCGCCCACGACTCGAACGGGACCGTCGCACCGACGCCGACGGGTGGGAGTAGGGCGGCGATCTCGTCGTCACGGCCATGACCCGCGGTGACTTCCACCAGTACCTCGGCAAGGGAACTGCCGGCGGTGCGGGGACCGAGCAGTGCGAGGACCTGGTCGATGTGGCCCTGCCGGGCCAGCACGCGCGCAAACTCGCACGCGGCCTCTCGGTGACCGGTGTCGGCGTGCGGACGCAACAGTTCGGCGGCTTCGTCGAGCCGCTCCCCGTCGGCGAGCAGCCGGCCGACGGTGCGGACAGCAGGCCACCATCCGGTGGAGGCGAACGGCTCCAGGAGCGTCAACGCCTCGACCTGTCCATCGGATCCACCGCCGGCCACGGCGGCTTCGGCGAGCCGGTGGGCGCAGAACCAGTCACCGCGAGCCGCGGCCTCGTGGAGCATGCCGTGATAGCCATGCTTGTGGAGAGCCGCGGCGACGGCGGGTGGTATCCAGCCGTCGTAGGTGCGGTGGCGGTGGTCGAGGTCGACTGCGTCCATGATCGCGAACCCTAGCGGCCGGAAAGCTGCCCAGAGCGCCGCCGCACGAGCTCCCAGCACAGGACGTACATCGCTCTGCGCCATCGCACTTGCCGCGGTGGGAAATCGCACTGTCCGCTGCGCGGCGCCGTGCGGGCCATGCCCCGCGAACCTCTCGGCTTCGCCCTGACGTGAGCTTCGCACCGCACGGCCGAAGGCACGCCGCACGGGCCGAGCAGCACCGGTAGACATTCGGGCGCCTTTGGGGTCACTCGGCGACGTCAACGCCGTAGCCGCGGGCCAGCTCGGCCAGGCCATGGTCGTAGCCCTGTCCGACGGCGCGCAGCCGCCAGCCGTCGCCTCGGCGGTAGAGCTCGGCGAGGATCATGGTGCGCTCGGTGGTGGCAGCGTCGAGGGTGGCCCGGGCGGTCGGGGCCGCGCCGATCCCGCAGGTGGCGGTGATCTCGATGGCGCCGATGTCGGAGAACGTAGCGGTGCCGTCGATCGCGGCGGCGATGACGACCCGGTGGACCTCCAGGGGCAGTCGCTCCAGATCAGCGGTGATGGCCTGTTCCGTGGGGCTGTCCGTAGCGAGCCGTACGGTGCCGTCCGGATGCTCGGGTGCGCCGTAGAAGACGAAGTCCTCATCTCCTGCTACCTGCTCATGCGCATCGAGTACGAAAGCGACGACGTCCACCTCGCAGGTGGTGTGCTGACCCCACGCGGCGGCCACCGTCCAGGCTGTGTCGACGTCGGGCAGGTCGATGACGGCGCCTCGGACCAGTACGTCTGCCGTGTCCGGCTGGTTCACGGCCGTGCTCTGCGCTAGCGCGAGTATTGAGGCAGGGGCGGGTGCGAGGAGCCAGTCGGCGTCGTGCACGCGCAGTCCGAGGGAAGCGATGCGGCTCATGCGCCGGTCCGATTCGCCGCCGGGCAGCACCACGATGTCGGTCACTCTGGCCGAGAGGTTGACCGCTGCGGAGGCACCGAGATCGACAACCCGAGCGCGTGCCGCCGCGGCCTCCTCGTGGGTGCCGCCCAGGACCAGGACCCGACGCCCGGCCAGCGACCGGTCCGCGCCAACAGTGGGTGTGGCCGGTGCAGTGGTGCGCTGGGCGGGGACGTTCGGCGCGGGCGTAGCCTGTGCGATCGTAGCGTTCCCAGGTGTCTCGGCCGTGCGGCGTTGCCCGGCGGTGCCAATGCGGGCGGTGCCCTTGGCCTGACCGGGCTGCACATTCTCCAGCAGCCGCAGGTAGGTCGGCTCGTCCACGAGGAGGACGCCCTCGGCCGTGGCACGACGCAGTTTGCCGGACGCGGCGCCGGGATCGTTGGTGACGACGACGCTGGTCTGGCCGCTGACCGAGGTCATCATGTTCAGCCCGGCCGCCACCGAGCGGGCGACCAATTCCTCGCGAGAGATCTGGGTGTCCCCGGTTATGGCGACCTTCATCCCCTGCACCAGTGGCCCGCCCGCCGCTAGGCGGCCGGGATTGCGGTAAGCGCAGGGAGTCTTGGGGACGTAAGGCTTGTAGTCCTGGCGGGGCGGGCAGGTCAACAGTGGCAAGGGGAGGCCCAGTTGCTCGGCGGCGTCGAGCGAGCCGCGCAGGACGCCTGAGAGTACCCGTACGTCGTCTCGTGCGTCGTGGGCTCGCTCCTGGCGCACGCCATAGTGCGCGGCGAGAGTGCCTAGCTTGAGGTCGGGCGTCGGGGGCCCGACGATGCGGTTGAGAGCCAAAGTGCACAAGCGTCTGCTGACCGGGACCCAGGAACGGACGCGGGCGAACTCGTGGGCCAAGAAGTCGTAGTCAAACTGCGCGTTGTGGGCGACCAGAACGCGGCTGCTGAGCAGTGCACCCAGCTGCGGCGCTACCTCCTCGAAGGTGGGCGCGCCCGCAAGACGGGCGGAGGTGAGGCCATGGATGTGCACCGGGCCGGGGTCGCAGCCCGGGTTTAGGAAGGTGGCGAACTCTCCTGTCTGCCGGCCGTGTCCATCCAGCGTGAGGACTGCCAGTGAAAGGACGCGGTCCCTGCCGGGCCTCAGCCCGGAGGTCTCCACATCCACCAGCACCCAGTCGTGGAAATAGTCGGGCAGGATGGGCCACTTCGGGCTCGACGACAGCACGGCCATGCTGGGGCTTCCCTCCCGGGGTGCGGCAGGCGGCGCGAAGCCTGCCCGCGGTGACGGTCGACCGGGTGGGATTCTCGCACGCGCCGGACACTGTTCGGAGTGGAGCCATCACGGAGGGCCAGCCCAGCGTACGGGCCGCGGATACTGTCGGCGCCGACAGCCGGAGATGGGATGCGGGCAAGAAGGTTGGCGGGCGCAAGCGCCACGTGATCGTGGACACGATCGGCATGGTCCTGGTCGTGCTGGTGACCGCCGCGAACGTGCAGGACCGCGACGGCGCCCGCCCGGCGCTGGAGTTGCTCCGCGACCTCTACGAGCGGGTCGTCCTGGTGTGGGCCGACGGCGGCTACGCGGGCAAGCTCGTGGACTGGGCCAAGGACAAAGTCCACGTCGCCCTGGAGATCGTCAAATGCGGTGACGACGCGAAGGGCTTCGTGGTGCTCCCGAGGCGCTGGGTGGTCGAGCGCAGCCTGTCGTGGATCTGCCAGCGCCGCCGGTGCGTCCGCGACTACGAGCGCTTACCCGAGCACCACGAGGCCATGGTCCACTGGTCGATGACCATCCTGATGCGACGCCGTGTCGCCCGCGTCACCGCCCCTGCAACCCCGAAATGATCAGTTCATGGACGGGCACTAAGAGGTTATCCCATTTGGCCAATGACGATGTGAATAGTCGCTGGTAGCAGCGCTGGAGTAGCGGTTGAATGCCTTGGTGAGTGACTACTGGACACCCGCCCATCACGCTGTCGAGCACCAGGACGCGGAGACCCTGGCCGGGTTGCTGGCCGACGGGTCCGATCCCGATGAGGTCTTCAGCAACATGACGCTGCTGACGCACGCGATCGACGTCGAGGGCGACAGTTCGCTGCAGAGTGGCCATGCGTTGACGGTGCATACCACTGCTGTGCTGCTGGCCTTTGGGGCGAATCCGGAGCTGGCAGATCCAGGTGGTCACACCCCCATGGACATGGCCAATCATTACGGCCACGACCCGGCGGTGAAGCTGCTGCGAGCCCACATCAGCGGGCGAGCCGCCGATAACAGATCAGGGTGCAGGCGATGCTGGTGAAGGCCAGGGAGTGCTCGGCTTTGCGTTCGTAGCGGCGGTGCAGACCACGGCAGCCGGCGAGCCAGGCCATGGTGCGGTCGATGGTCCAGCGGTGCCAGCCAAGTCGTTGGCTGGATTCGATGCCCTTGCGGGCGATGCGCGGTGTGATGCCCCGGCCGCGTAACCATCTCCGCATAGCCCTTGTCGCCGTGGAGCTTGCCTGGTCACCGACGCCGTCGTCCGCGACGGGAGCGGGTGCGCAGTATGCCGCAGACCAGCGGGTTTGGCGATCCGGGGCATCGTCAAGCCCGGCAGGTAGGCGACCTTGCAGCCCCTGTCGCGGGCGACCTGCCCAGAAGGCGGGTCATTCGGTGTGGCCGGGATTCGACGCTACTGTTCCTTCACACGCATCAGCCAAGGAAGCTCAGCCGCACCTGACGGTTGAGATTGTCCCGGTTCGTGTCCACCAGGCACACCGACTGCCATGTGCCCAGTTCCAGTCGGCCGCCGATGACCGGGATGGTCGCGTGCGGCGGCACGATGGCGGGCAGGACGTGGTCGCGGCCGTGGCCGGGGTGGCCGTGGCGGTGCTGCCAGCGGTCGTCGGCGGGCAGCAGGGTGTGCAGGGTGGCGAGGAGGTCCTCGTCGCTGCCGGAGCCGGTCTCGATGATGGCGACACCGGCGGTGGCGTGCGGCACGAACAGGTTCAGCAGACCGTCCCGGCCGGCCGCGGTCTGCTGGAGGAAGGCCTCGCAGTCACGGGTCAGGTCGACGACCGTCTCCCGGGAACCGGAGGCCACGTTCAGCACTCGGGTGGTGAAGGCAGGTGACATGCCTCCCATCCTCCTCGATCCCCGGGGAAGATCCGCGCCCGCGGCACGGTTGAGGAGAAGCGTGAACACGATACGTGAGGTCGACGTGGTCGTCGTGGGCGCTGGTCAGGCGGGTCTGTCCAGCGCCTATCACCTGCGGCGCACCGGGTTCGAGCCGGACCGCGACTTCGTCGTGCTCGACCGCCCCGCCGGTCCGGGCGGCGCCTGGCAGTTCCGGTGGCCGTCGCTGACGTACGGAAAGGTGCACGGGATGCACGCGCTGCCCGGGATGGAGCTGACCGGCGCCGATCCCGAGCGGCCGTCGTCGGAGGTGGTCGCCGCGTACTTCGCCGACTACGAACGCGCCTTCGACCTGCGGGTGCGGCGGCCGGTGGAGGTCATCGCGGTCACGGAGGGCGCCGGCGGGCGGCTGCTCGTCGAGACCTCCGACGGCACCTGGTCGACGCGGGCGCTGATCAACGCGACCGGCACCTGGGACCAGCCGTTCTGGCCGCGGTACCCGGGTCAGGAGACCTTCCGCGGTAGGCAGTTGCACACCGCGCAGTACGCCGGGCCCGAGGAGTTCGCCGGGCAGCGCGTGATCGTGGTGGGCGGCGGCGCCTCCGGCACCCAGCATCTGCTGGAGATCGCCACCTGGGCGGCCGCCACCACCTGGGTGACGCGACGGCCGCCGGTCTTCCGCGACGGTCCGTTCGACGAGGGAGCGGGGCGCGCTGCGGTCGCGCTGGTCGAGGAGCGGGTGCGGCAGGGGCTGCCGCCCAGGAGCGTCGTCTCGGTGACGGGACTGCCGCTGAACGACGCCGTACGGCAGGGGCTGAAGGACGGGATCCTGGACCGGCAGCCGATGTTCGACCGGATCACCCCGGACGGGGTGCGGTGGGCGGACGGACGGCACGTGACGGCCGACGCCATCCTCTGGGCGACCGGGTTCCGGGCCTCGCTGCGTCATCTGGCGCCGCTCGGGCTGCGCGAACCGGGTGGCGGCATCCGCGTGGACGGCACCCGGGCGGTCGCCGACCCCCGGATCCACCTGGTCGGCTACGGCCCTTCGGCCAGCACGATCGGCGCCAACCGGGCAGGCCGCGCGGCCGTCCGCGACATCAGGCGCCTGCTGGAGAAGGAACCGGCCGCCGCGGCGTGACGGCATGGGGCGCCGTCGGCACGAGCCGCCGCGGCACGACCGATGCGGCCGCCGCGGTGTGGTCGGCACAGGCCACCGTCGACGTGAGCCGCCGCGGCGCGACCAGCGTGGCTGCCGCGGCCGGGCACGGCTCACTTCGCGGGCTCTGGAGTCTCGCCTCTCAGGAGGGCGTTGAACTCCTCCACATTGCGCTGGTGCTCGGAGTAGTCGGCGGTGAAGCGCGTGTCGCCCGGCTTGACGGTGACGAAGTACAGCCAGTCGCCCTGCGCCGGGTTGGCCACGGCGCGCATGGCCTCCTCGCCCGGGCTGTCGATGGGCGTCGGCGGCAGGCCCATGCGCTGGTAGGAGTTGTAGGGGCTGTCCAGCCGGGTGTCCTCCATGCTCATGCGGACCGTGTTGCGGTTGAGGGCGTAGTTGAGGGTGGAGTCCATCTGGAGCGGCATGCCGCGCTCCAGCCGGTTGAAGACGACACGGGCCACCTTGCTCATGTCGGCCTTCGAGGCGGCTTCGGCCTGGACGATGCTCGCGATGGTGACCGCCTGGTACAGGTTCATGGAGTTGCGCTGCGGGCCGGCGGCGACCGGGGCCGCCTTGAACCTCTTGTTCGCGGTGTCGACCATGTAGGACAGCAGGGACTGCGGGGTGGTCTTCTCGTCGATGGGATACGTCGCCGGGAAGAGGTAGCCCTCCGGGTTGCCGTCGGCGGTACCCGGCAGGTCCAGATGGGCTTCGGCCAGCGACTGCTGTGTGGTGCCGGGGGCCAGGGCGAGAGCCTTGTCGATGGCGGCGTAGATCTGGCCGGACCGCCAGCCCTCGGGGATCACCAGCGTGCGGGGGTGGGCCGAGGCGTCGTAGTGGATCGTCAGCAGCGGCACCGCCACGGCGGTGCCGGCCAGGACGGCCCCGGTCAGGACCAGAGCCACGCGGCCCCGGCGCGTCAGTCGGGTCGTTCTCCGTGACGGAGTGTTCCTCTGCATGCGGGCACGGTAACCCCCAAAGGGCCGAAAACCCGGCATATCGTCATCTTGTCGGCTCCAGTTGCGCGTCTCGGCGCACCAGGGCCGCGTAGCGTCCGTCGAGCTCCAGCAACTCCTCGTGGGTCCCGCGTTCGGCCGGCCGCCCGGAGTCGAGGACCACGATCTGGTCGGCCCCGCGGACGGTGGACAGGCGGTGCGCGATGGTCAGGGTCGTCCGGTTGGCGGACAGGGAGTCGATGGCCTCCTGCACGGCGGCCTCCGTACGGGTGTCCAGGGCGCTGGTGGCCTCGTCGAGGATGAGGACCGGCGGGTCGCGCAGGATGGTCCGGGCGATGGCCAGACGCTGCTTCTCACCGCCGGAGAAGCGGTGGCCGCGCTCGCCGACGACCGTGTCGTACCCGTCGGGCAGGGCTGCGATGTGGTCGTCGATCTGCGCCGCCTTCGCCGCCGCGCGCAGCTCCTCGTCGGTGGCGTCCGGCTTGGCGAAGCGGAGGTTCTCGGCGACCGAGGCGTGGAAGAGGTACGTCTCCTGGGAGACGACGCCGACCGCGCGGGCGAGGGTGTCGAAGTCGAGGTCGCGCACGTCGACCCCGTCGATGGTGACGCGGCCGCCCGTGACGTCGTACAGCCGGGGCACCAGGTAGCCGAGCGTGGACTTGCCGGCGCCGGTCGGGCCGACGATCGCGAGGCTGCTGCCCGCAGGCACGGTGACGTCGATGCCCTCGAGGATCGGGCCGCTCTTGTCGTCGTAGCGGAAGTCGACGTCCTCGAAGCGGACCTCGCCCTTGACCCGGTCGAGGTGGATCGGGCGCTCGCGCTCGGTGATGTCGATCGGCAGGTCCAGGTACTCGAAGATGCGCTGGAACAGCGCGAGCGAGGTCTGGATCTGCACACCGGTGGACAGCAGGCTGACGGTCGGCCGGAACAGGCCCTGCTGGAGCGAGACGAAGGCGACGATCGTGCCGACGGAGACCTGCGGGCCGCCGAACTGGAGGGCGATGCCCGCGGTCCAGTAGATGACGGCGGGCAGGGCCGCCATGACGATCGTGATGACGGCCATCCGCCAGCGCCCGGCCATGTTCGACCTCACCTCGAGGTCGACCAGGCCTTCCGACTCGGCGGCGAAGGACTCGGTCAGCGAGGCCGAACGGCCCATCGTGCGGCCGAGCAGGATGCCGCTGACGGAGAGGGATTCGGTGACCGTGGCGGCGATCGCGGCCATCTGCTTCTGCCGCTGGGTGGTGATCTTCTTGCGCTCGTTGCCGACCCGGCGGCTGATCCAGACGAACACCGGGAGCAGCAGCAGTGAGACCACGGTGAGCCGCCAGTCGAGGGCGACCATCGCGACGATCGTGGCGACCACGCTGGTGACGTTGGAGACCAGCGAGGTGGCGGTGGAGGTGACGGTGGCCTGCATGCCGCCGATGTCGTTGGCGATGCGGGACTGCACCTCGCCGGTGCGGGTGCGGGTGAAGAAGGCCAGGGACATGCGCTGCAGCCGCCCGTAGACGGCGGTGCGCAGGTCGTGCATGACCCGCTGGCCGACGGTAGTGGAGATCAGCGTCTGCAGCACGCCGAAGACGCTGTTGAGGACGGCACTGAGGATCATGCCGAGCGCGAGCAGGCTCAGCAGACCGGTACGGCCCTGCGGGATCGCGACGTCGAGGATCTCCTTCAGCAGGAAGGGCGTGGCGACCGAGACCAGCGAGGCCGCTCCCACCAGCAGGCCGACGATCGCGAGACGGCCCCGGTAGGGACGGAAGAGCCGCAGGATCCGGCGGACCTGCCGCGGCTGTTCCCCGGCGTCGGCGGGTGGGGTCCAGATGGGTTGACGGTCGGGATGCATGGGCTCCTACGGGGGTGGACGGGCGCCGGACCGCAGGTACGGCCGACGATGACCACCCGATCCTAGCTCACTGTTACCTATACTCACAATGAACGAGGTCCTGGTATGGTGCCCGCATGACCTCCCCCGACCCCGACGGCCTTCTCGCCGAGCAACTGCTGCGGCTCACCCGCCGGGTGCACCGCATCCAGAAGCGGCACCTCGAACAGCACGCCCTGGGCATCACGCCCGCCCAGTCGCGGCTGCTGCGCACCCTGGCGCACTTCGGCGAGCCGCCCCGCATGGCGGATCTCGCCGAGTCCCTGGAGGTCGTACCCCGCGCGGTGACCACACTCGTGGACGGCCTCGAGGCGAGCGGCAAGGTGCGCCGGGCCCCCGATCCGGCCAACCGCAGGGTCATCCGCATCGAGCTCACCGACGACGGCCGCACGGCCCTGCGTGAGCTGCGCCGCGCCCGCCGCGCCGCAGCGGAGGAGATCCTGGCCCCCCTGACGGGCGAGGAGCGCGAGACGCTCGGCGGACTGCTGGACACACTGGTGGGCGCGGTGCCCATCCAGGGACGCGGCCACTGAAGCGCACCTTCGGCACGTCAACGCCGTTCCGGACGCGGCATGTCGGCGCCAGGGGCGAGGAGAGTGCCGAGCGGTTCCGCCGGCGGGAAGGCTACTGCCGCAGGTTGGCCTTGTCCCCCATGACGATGACGGGCCTGTCCTTCGGGTCGAGCCTGCGGAGCAGGTACTTCATCGCGGACTCCGGAACACTCACGCAGCCCAGCGTGCCGTCACCGTGGTCCAGATGCAGCCAGATGCCGCCCCCCTTGCTCTGACCCAGCGGACGGGTCGGCTCGTCCGGACGGGTACCCGGCAGGCGGTTGTAGTCGATGGCTATGACGTAGTCGAAGTCGTGCCAGTGCGCTTCGTCCCAGGACAGGGGGGAGATGAAGGCGTCCTCGTCCTGGGTGTACGGGAGCAGGGCGCCCGGATCGTCCAGGACGCCACCGGCGTCGGAGAGCGTGAACACTCCCACCGGGGTCCGCTCGTCGCCCTCCTGGTGGTCGGTCGCCCAGCCGCGCTTGCCGTTGTGCGCCGGCCAACTCCTCTGCGGCTCCCACCTGGTGCCGCGCTTCTCGTAGAGAACGAGCGTGGAGTAGGGGGAGGTCTCGTACTCACCGAAGACCGCCACGATCTGCCGGGTGCCGACGGGTATCCGCTCCCACATCCGGTCCCCGATCCCCGGAACCCGGGACTGCACCTCGGGCGCGCCGGGCCGGGCGGTCCCCGTCGGCCCGCCCGGTCTGGGTATGTCGCCGTAGTGGCGGACCTCGTTGGGTGTTCCGCCGCACGCGGCCACCGCCACCAGAAGGAAACCACAGGTCGCCGCCGCGACCGTCGCACGTCCTGCACCGCGAGTCTGCATGTCCTCATCTTGGCCAGGAGGCGCGACATGATTCACCCGAGATTGGCCCAAACAGCCTTACATCCTCCCTATGAGGGCATCTCGCTCGTTGACTCCTGGTCAGAGACCCCTGACGTGGGAGCCGGAACGCGGCGGGTCCGGGCATCCGGCGGGTCGGGAGCGAAGCGGCCAATCCCGTTCCCCCCAACGGAAAACCGTTTGCTTTCGACCACTTTGCGACGCCAGGCTGTCACGGCTCGCCCGCCGCCCCGGCGGCAGCCTTCCGCCCCTGACACGAGCCACTGGGACGTCATGCAGATTCAAGACCTTCCGTATCCCGATCCGGGTGTGCCTGACGCACGCTCGGGTCCCCGACTCCTGTGGTGGCTGGGGCGGAACCAGCTGGGCGGCCAGATGCAGGCACTGGCATGGGGACTGCTGCACTTCGCCTCCGTCTCCTCCCTGCCGTTCTGCGTCGGCCTCGCCGTCCAGGCGGTCGTCGACCGTTCGGGTGCGCGGCTGGCCCTCGCCGGCGGGCTGTTGACGGTGGCTTGTACCGGCAACGCGCTCGGCGACACCTACCTGCACCGCGCCGCGGTCACCAACTGGATCACCGCCGCCGCCCGCGTCCAGCAACTGCTCGCCCGCAAGGCCGCCGGGCTGGGCTCGGCCCTGACCCGGCGCGTGGCCGCCGGCGAGGTGGTCGCCGTATCCACGGCGGACGTCGAGAAGATCGGCTGGTTCGTGGAGGCCGTGTCCCGGTTCACCGCGGCGGCCCTCACCATCGTGCTGGTCTGTGCCGCCCTGCTCGTCTACCAGCCCGCCCTGGGCGTGGTCGTCGCCGTGGGCCTGCCCGCGCTGGCTCTCGCGGTGCTGCCACTGCTGCCCCGCGCGACCCGGCGCGCCGACGTCCAGCGCGAGAAGGCGGGCCGCGCCACCGAACTGGCCTCGGACACCGTCGCCGGCTTGCGGGTGCTGCGCGGTATCGGCGGCGAGGACCTGTTCCTCGACCGCTACCGGCGTGCCTCCCAGGAGGTGCGGCACGCGGCCGTCCGCAGTGCCCGCATGTGGTCCCTGATCGCCGCGATCCAGGTCCTGCTGCCGGGCCTGCTGCTGATCGGGGTCGTCTGGTACGGCGTGCACCTGGCCCGTGCGGGCCGGATCAGCGTGGGCGAACTCGTCACCGTCTACAGCTCCGTCATGGTCCTCACCTATCCGCTGCGGCACTTCGTCGAGATCGCCATGGCGTACTCCTTCTCCCGCCCGTCGGCCACCCGGGCCGCCCGGGTGCTGTCCCTGGAGCGGGCCACCGACGGGACCGGGACACGGGCACCCGTCGTGCCGTCAGGTGATCTGCACGACCCGGCGACCGGCCTCCGGGCGCCGGCCGGACGGCTCACCGCCGTGGTCTGCGGCGACCCGGACGCCGCGGGACGTCTGGCGGAGCGGCTCGGCGGCCACCCCACCGAGCCGGGCATCTCCGCGCTGCTCGGCGGCGTACCCCTGGACGAGCTGCCGCTCGACTCCGCCCGCACGGCCGTCCTGGTCCAGGACAAGGACCCGGTACTGCTCTCCGGGTCGCTGCGTGAACTGCTCGACGTGCCCGCCTCGGGGAAGGTCACCGCGCGGGAGGCGCTCACCGCCGCCCAGTGCGACGACGTCCTGGACGCGCTCGCGCAGGCGTCGCCCACCGCCGAAGACCCGATGGACGTCCGGATCACCGAGCGCGGCCGGTCCCTCTCCGGCGGCCAGCGCCAACGTCTGGCTCTGGCCCGGTCGCTGATCAGCGACCCGGAGGTGCTCGTGCTCGACGAACCGACCTCCGCCGTCGACTCGCACACCGAGGCGCGGATCGCACAAGGCCTGCGCGACCTGCGGGCCGGACGCACCACGGTCGTGTTCACCTCCTCGCCCCTGCTCCTGGACCGCGCCGACCAGGTGGTACTGGTCCAGGAGGGCACGGTCGCCGCAGTCGGTGCGCACCGGGACCTGGTGCACACCGAACCCCGGTACCGCGCGGTGGTGAGCCGGGAGACCAACGAAGACCTGCAAGAGGACCGGCAAAAGAACCTGGAAGAGGACCTGGAAGAGATGGAGGAGACGGCATGATCGGCGTGGCGCCCCCCGCCTATGACCCGGCGGCCCCGACGACGGCCGACTCCCTGCCCGTCGGCTCCGCCGCGACCGTCCGTTCCTACGTGACCGAGCTGCTGCGCCGGCACCGCCGTGCCTTCGTTCTGCTCGTCACCGTCAACACCGTCGCGGTGGTGGCCTCCATGGCCGGTCCCTGGCTGCTGGGCAGCCTGGTCGAACGGGTGTCGGACGACACCCGGGAGCTGCATCTGCCCCTCACCGTCGGGCTGTTCGTCCTCGCGCTGCTCGTCCAGGCAGTGTTCGTACGGGAGGTGCGGCTGCGCGGGGCGATCCTCGGCGAGCGGATGCTGGCCGACCTGCGCGAGGACTTCCTCGTCCGGTCGGTGGGCCTGCCGCCGGGGGTGCTGGAGCGCGCGGGCACCGGCGACCTGCTCTCCCGCATCACCACCGACATCGACCGGCTCGCCAACGCGATGCGCGAGGCCGTACCGCAGCTGGCGATCGGGGTCGTCTGGGTGGCGCTGCTGCTCGGCGGCCTGGTCCTGACCGCGCCGCCGCTCGCCGCGGCCGTGCTGCTGGCCGTGCCGCTGCTGGTGCTCGGCTGCCGCTGGTACTTCCGGCGGGCGCCGTCCGCCTACCGCTCGGAGGCCGCGGGCTACGCCGCCGTGGCCGCCGCGCTCACCGAGACCGTCGACGCCGGGCGCACCGTCGAGGCACACCGCCTGACCGAACGCCGCGTCGCCCTGTCCGAACGCCGGATCACGCAATGGACCGCGTGGGAACGCTACACGCTCTGGCTGCGGTCGGTGCTCTTCCCGGTCATCAACGTCACTCACGTCACCGTGCTCGCCTCGGTGCTCATGGTCGGCGGGGTATTCGTCCTGCGGGGCTGGATCGGGGTCGGCCAGCTCACGACGGGCGCCCTGATCGCGCAGATGCTGGTCGACCCGGTGGGGCTGATCCTCCGCTGGTACGACGAGTTGCAGGTGGCGCAGGTGTCGCTGGCCCGGCTCGTCGGGGTGCGCGACATCGAGCCGGACGCCGGGGACGACTCGCTGGCCCCCGCCGGCCGGGACGTGGACGCGGACCGGGTGCACTTCGGCTACCGGGAGGGCGTCGACGTGCTGCGCGAGGTCTCCCTCAAGGTCGCCCCCGGCACACGGCTGGCCCTGGTCGGCCCGTCCGGCGCCGGAAAGTCCACCCTGGGCCGGCTGCTCGCCGGGATCTACGCCCCCCGGGACGGCCGGATCGCGCTCGGCGGCGCCGAACTCTCCCGGATGCCCGCCGAACGCGTCCGCTCCCATGTCGCCCTCGTCAACCAGGAGCACCACGTCTTCGTGGGCTCCCTTCGCGACAACCTGCTGCTCGCCCGCACGGACGCCGTCGACGCCGAGCTGTGGGCGGCACTGGGCGCGGTCGACGCGGACGGCTGGGCGCGTGCCCTCGACGACGGTCTGGACACCGAGGTCGGCTCGGGCGGTCTTGCCCTGACCCCTGCCCAGGCCCAGCAGATCGCCCTGGCCCGGCTGGTCCTGGCCGATCCGCACACGCTGGTCCTGGACGAGGCGACCTCGCTGCTCGACCCGCGTGCGGCCCGGCATCTGGAGCGGTCCCTGGCGCGTGTCCTGGACGGCCGCACGGTCGTCGCCATCGCCCACCGGCTGCACACGGCCCACGACGCGGACATCATCGCCGTGGTCGAGAACGGCCGGATCAGCGAGCTGGGCGGCCACGACGACCTCGTCGCGGCGAACGGCGCCTACGCTGCCCTGTGGCGTTCCTGGCACGGGTGACCGCACGAACGATCCTCACCCTGCCGCATGGCGTCCCGCCCCGGCCCCTGCCGCGGACCGCGAGCCGCACAGCCTGCGGGCCGCGGTACCTGTCGTCCGCGGTGACGGGTGCGGTGTGCGCCGCTCAGGCTGCGACACAGGCGCGGCCTGAGCGGTGACCGGCACCGCGGCCGGCGCGGTGGCGGGCGCGGTGAGGGGCGCCGGGACCGGCTTCGTCGCGGCGGCGGGGCGATGCCGGAACCTGGCCGGGACCGGTGGTGGACGGGGTATCGGTCAGGCGTCGCGGCCGGTGCCGTTGCGCGGTGCCGAACAGCGGTGGAAGGCTGGAAGGCGGAAAGGGCTCGGGGAGCGCCCGGGAACCGTACGGTTCGTTCCGGGTGTCGGCTGTGCTCCGCGCATCGGCGGCCGCGCTCCGGCCGCGGAGAGAACGGGCCCGTCCCCACCACCTGGAGGTACCCGTGGACAGCGCCGACGGATGGGGAGACGACGTCTACCAGCCCGACGACTCCGAGGTCAGGGAGGACACGGGCGTACTCGATCCGGAGGACACCCTGGTGTACGACGGTGTCGACGACCCCCTGGACCGCGGCTGGTCGCCCCCGGAGCGGCCGTGGGCCGTGGAGCACACCGGCGTGACCGCAGCGGAGCGCCGGCAGGGCGAGACCCTGGACCAGCGCCTCGCCGAGGAACTGCCCGAGCCGCCCGCCTGGGACGGCGACGACATGGGCGACTGCGAGGACAGCGACGGGGAACTCCTGGACAACGAGGTCGGCGCCGCCCGCTCCGGCCGTCTCGTCGCCCCCGACGAGGGAGCGCACGAGGACGACGAGAGCGCCCTGGTCGCCACCGACGTGGGCATCGACGGCGCGGCCGCCTCCGCCGAGGAGGCCGCGATGCACGTCGTCGACGAGGAAAGCCCGCAGGGCTGACCTGGCCGCCCGCGTGCCCTCACCCACTCCCCCGCCGCAGGAGGAGCACCCATGCAGCAGGACAAGCACCCGGACTACCACCCCGTCGTCTTCCGGGACCGCGCCGCCGGCTACGCCTTCCTCACCCGGTCCACCGCGGCCAGTGAGCAGACCATCGAGTGGGACGACGGCGCGACCTACCCGGTCGTGGACGTGGAGATCTCCTCGGAGAGCCACCCGTTCCACACCGGCAAGGCCCGCACGGTGGACTCGGAGGGCCGTGTCGCCCGGTTCGAGCGGCGTTACGGCGGTGGGCAGGGCCCCGGCGGAGACGGGGCCGCCTGACCGGCCGCCGAGAACGGCGGGACGGACCGCCCGGTCGTGCGCCGGGCAGGGCCCGCGCGAGCGCGGGGCCTGAGAGCGGGCGGGACGCCGGGCGCTGTGGACCGCGAGCGCCGCGGGGCTCAGCCGTCAGTCGAAGCTCAACGCGACCACGCAGCTCAGGCCGCCGAGCACCATGAACGCCGGCATCAGCACCTTGAACTCGACCCAGTCGCCCGCCCGGAACCGCATCGCCTTCGGCGGCCCGATGGGGTACCAGCGCTTGCGGCCCACCGGTATCGGCCACAGGATGGGGCACCCGGAGACGGTCAGCGCGTCGCCGATGTCGTGCATCAGCGCGCCCAGCACGATCGGCAGGCCCAGCCACAGGTACTCCAGGCCCGGAGCGGTGAACAGCCAGTCCGATCCGTGGCCGGGCTGGTCGAGGACGTCCGCCAGGATCCAGGCGCTGGTCGCGGCCAGCAGCCAGACCAGGACCGCGCTGCTGGAGCCGCGGGCCGCCCGCCACAGCAGGCCCTCGATGGCCAGCACCATGTGCACGAACAGAATGGCCAGCACCGCCCAGCGGCCCCCGGTGATCGCCAGGACGGAGGTGCCCGCCCCGATCAGCACCGCCCACAGCCAGGTGTGCGTCAGCGTCCGGTGCCCGCCGGAACGGCGCGGGTCGCCCTGCTTCCGCGTCGCCTTGTAGACGGTGTAGGACAGCTTGTCGACGATCTCGCACAACGCGTGCGAGACGGGTCCGAAGGCCCGGGAGATCGTGGCGGCCTTGTGGTCCAGGTCCGGGGCGAGCGCGGCACCGGCGCAGATCAGCGCACCGACCAGCAGGACCGGCCAGGGCATCGGGTGCCCGGCCGCGGCGACCACGCCTCCGAGGCCGAGCCAGGCCGCCGCCCCCGACAGTGAGTGTGCTGGTCCCATCATGGCCGCTGCCCGCCCCATTCCTCTTGCGCCGCTGTCCAGTTGGCCCGGTGTGCCGATGCCCTGTCGGCGACACAGCGTAGCGGTCTTGATCTTCGGTCCGGCATCCGATTCCCGTCTCGGCCGCGGCGCCAGGCAAGATGGGGGCGTGACCCTCATCGATCAGCTCCCGCCGACCGCCGACCCCGACGCCCTGTACGAGGCTTTCGAATCCTGGGCGCTGGAGCGCGGTCTCACGCTCTACCCCCACCAGGAGGAGGCGCTGATCGAGGCGGTCTCCGGAGCCAACGTGATCGTGTCGACGCCCACCGGGTCCGGCAAGAGCATGATCGCCGCCGGCGCTCACTTCGCCGCGCTGGCCAGGGACGAGGTCACCTTCTACACGGCACCGATCAAAGCGCTGGTGTCGGAGAAGTTCTTCGAGCTGTGCAAGCTGTTCGGCACCGAGAACGTCGGCATGCTCACCGGTGACGCCTCCGTGAACGCCGACGCGCCCGTCATCTGCTGCACGGCGGAGGTCCTCGCGTCGATCGCGCTGCGCGACGGCAAGGACGCCGACGTCGGCCAGGTCGTCATGGACGAGTTCCACTTCTACGCGGAGCCCGACCGGGGCTGGGCCTGGCAGATCCCGTTGCTGGAACTGCCGCAGGCGCAGTTCGTCCTGATGTCGGCCACGCTCGGCGACGTCTCCTTCTTCGAGAAGGATCTCGCCCGCCGCACCGGGCGCCCCACCGCGGTGGTCCGTTCGGCGACCCGACCGGTTCCCCTGTCCTACGAATACCGGCGCACACCGCTCACCGAGACGCTCACCGACCTGCTCCAGACACGCCAGGCGCCGGTGTACATCGTCCACTTCACCCAGGCCCAGGCCGTGGAGCGGGCGCAGGCGCTGATGAGCATCAACATGTGCTCGCGCGAGGAGAAGGAGCAGATCGCCGAGCTGATCGGCAACTTCCGCTTCACCACCAGGTTCGGCCGCAACCTCTCCCGCTACGTCCGGCACGGTATCGGCGTCCACCACGCCGGCATGCTGCCCAAGTACCGGCGCCTGGTGGAGAAGCTGGCGCAGGCCGGTCTGCTGAAGGTGATCTGCGGAACGGACACGCTCGGCGTGGGCGTCAACGTGCCGATCCGCACGGTGTTGTTCACCGCCTTGACCAAGTACGACGGCAGCCGCGTACGCACGCTGCGCGCCCGTGAGTTCCACCAGATCGCCGGCCGGGCCGGCCGCGCGGGCTTCGACACCGAGGGCTTCGTCTGCGCGCAGGCCCCCGAGCACGTCATCGAGAACGAGAAGGCCCTCGCCAAGGCGGGCGACGACCCGAAGAAGCGCCGCAAGGTCGTCCGCAAGAAGGCACCGGACGGCTTCGTCGGCTGGTCGGACAGCACCTTCGACAAACTCATCGCCTCCGAGCCGGAACCGCTGACCTCCCGCTTCCGCGTGACGCACACGATGCTGCTGTCGGTGATCGCACGGCCCGGCAACGCCTTCGAGGCGATGCGGCACCTGCTGGAGGACAACCACGAGCCGCGCAAGCAGCAGCTGAGGCACATCCGGCGGGCGATCGCCATCTACCGATCGCTGCTGGACGGCGGCATCGTGGAGAAGCTCGACCGGCCTGACGCCGAGGGCCGTGTCGTCCGCCTCACGGTCGATCTCCAGCAGGACTTCGCGCTCAACCAACCGCTGTCCACCTTCGCGTTGGCCGCGTTCGAACTGCTGGACCCCGAGTCGCCGTCCTACGCGCTGGACATGGTGTCCGTCGTGGAGTCCACGCTGGACGACCCGCGGCAGATCCTCGCCGCCCAGCAGAACAAGGCGCGTGGCGAGGCCGTGGCCGCGATGAAGGCGGACGGTGTCGAGTACGAGGAGCGCATGGAGCGCCTCCAGGAGATCACGTACCCCAAGCCGCTGGAAGAGCTGCTCTTCCACGCGTACAACACCTACCGCAAGAGCCACCCCTGGGTGGGCGACCACCCGCTGTCGCCGAAGTCCGTGATCCGCGACATGTACGAACGGGCCATGTCCTTCACGGAGTTGGTGTCCTTCTACGAGCTGGCCCGCACCGAGGGCATTGTGCTGCGCTACCTGGCCAGCGCGTACAAGGCCCTGGAGCACACCGTCCCGGACGACCTGAAGTCCGAGGACCTTCAGGACCTGATCGCCTGGCTCGGCGAGATGGTGCGCCAGGTCGACTCCAGCCTGCTGGACGAGTGGGAGCAGCTGGCCAACCCGGAGGAGATGACCGCCGAGCAGGCCCAGGAGAAGGCCGACCAGGTCAAGCCGGTCACCGCCAACGCGCGCGCCTTCCGCGTCCTGGTCCGCAACGCCATGTTCCGCCGCGTCGAACTCGCCGCCCTCGACCAGGTCGCGGAGCTGGGCGAGATGGACGCCGAGGCCGGGTGGGACGCCGAGGCGTGGGGCGAGGCGATGGACAAGTACTGGGACGAGCACGACGACCTCGGTACCGGTCCCGACGCCCGCGGACCCAAGCTGCTCGTGATCAAGGAGGAGCCGCAGAACGGGCTGTGGCGTGTGCGGCAGATCTTCGACGACCCCGCCGGCGACCACGACTGGGGCATCAGCGCCGAAGTCGATCTCACCGCATCCGACGCCGAGGGCCGCGCGGTCGTCCGCGTGACCGACGTCGGTCAGCTGTGAGCCGACGCCGACCCGTTCTGAACCCAGGAGCCTGCCACCCATGACGAACCCGGCCGAAAGGCTCGTCGACCTGCTCGACCTGGAGCAGATAGAAGTCAACATCTTCCGCGGCCGCAGTCCGCAGGAGTCCCTCCAGAGGGTCTTCGGGGGTCAGGTGGCCGGTCAGGCACTGGTCGCCGCCGGACGCACCACCGACAGCGAGCGCCCGGTCCATTCGCTGCACGCGTACTTCCTGCGCCCGGGCAGGCCGGGGGTGCCGATCGTGTACCAGGTGGAGCGGGTGAGGGACGGGCGGTCCTTCACCACCCGCCGGGTCACGGCGGTGCAGCAGGGCCGGACGATCTTCAATCTGACCGCCTCCTTCCACAAGCCTGAACAAGGGAGCTTCGAGCACCAGTTGCCACCGGCGCGCGAGATCCCGGATCCGGAGTCCCTGCCGACGGTCGCGGACGAGATCCGGGAGCATCTGGGCGCGCTGCCGGAGCAGTTGGAGCGCATGGCACGGCGCCAGCCGTTCGACATCCGGTATGTGGACCGGCTGCGCTGGAGCACCGAGGACGTCAAGGAAGCCGAACCGCGCAGCGCCGTGTGGATGCGCGCGGTGGGGCCGCTCGGTGACGACCCGCTCGTGCACACCTGCGCGCTGACCTACGCCAGTGACATGACCTTGCTCGACGCGGTGCGCATCCCGATCGAGCCGCTGTGGGGGCCGCGGGGCTTCGACATGGCGTCGCTGGACCACGCCATGTGGTTCCACCGCCCGTTCCGTGCGGACGAGTGGTTCCTGTACGACCAGGAGTCGCCGATCGCGGTGGGCGGCCGGGGCCTTGCCCGGGGCCGCATCTACAACCTCGAGGGGCAACTGATCGTGTCCGTGGTGCAGGAGGGGCTGTTCCGCAAGGCGGACTGACCTGTGGTTTCACCGATGTCGGTCCGCAGGATGCGTCGACGGGGCGGTTCCGCGCCGGCCGAGCGGGCATCCGGTGCCGAAGTGATGGGGGCACCAGGCTGTAGTACCCCGGTACCACCTGCCTGGCGGTGTTCAGGCCCCCGGTACGACCGGATCCGGCAGATCGCGGGCTTAGCGTGACGAAGGAGGCGTCAGGCGTGCAGGGCGCGCCAGTCCGAAAGAGGGAACGCGAATGATCGAGGCACAGCAGCTCACCAAGAGGTACGGGGAGAAGACAGCCGTCGACGGGCTGGACTTCACCGTGAAGCCGGGCACGGTGACCGGTTTCCTCGGCCCCAACGGGGCGGGCAAGTCCACGACGATGCGCATGATCGTAGGGCTCGACGCGCCGACGAGCGGCTCCGTCACGGTGAACGGCAGGCGCTACGCCCGTCACCAGGCGCCGCTCCAGGAGGTCGGGGCGCTGCTGGAGGCGAAGTCGATCCACCCGGGCCGCTCGGCCCACAACCACCTTCGGGCCCTCGCCCTCACCCACGGCATCCCGCGCCGCCGGGTCGACGAGGTCGTCGAACTCGCCGGTCTCGGCAGCGTCGCGAAGAAGCGGGCCGGTGCCTTCTCTCTCGGCATGGGCCAGCGGCTCGGCATCGCGGCCGCCCTGCTCGGCGATCCGCAGACCGTGATGCTCGACGAGCCGGTCAACGGACTGGACCCCGAGGGCGTCCTCTGGATCCGGAACCTGCTCACTTCCCTTGCGGGCGAAGGACGCACGGTGTTCGTCTCTTCGCACTTGATGAGCGAGGTGTCACTGGTGGCTGATCACCTCATCATCGTCGGCCGTGGACGGTTGCTGGCTGATACGACCGTACGGGACCTGGTCCGCGAGGCGGGCGGCGACACCGTGAAGGTCGCGACGGACGACCCCGCACGGTTGCGGGACGTGCTGGCCGGAGACGGCGTGGAGATCACCGGCCGTGTGGGCTCCGAGGAACTGCAGGTGACCGGGCTGTCCGCCCGCGAGATCGGGCTGAAGGCGGCCGAGCACAGGATTCCGCTGTTCGAGCTGACCACGAAGGCGGTGTCGTTGGAGGAGGCATTCATGGAACTGACCAGGGACGCCGTGGAGTACCACGGCTCCACGACCGGCACCGAGACCTCCGGGAGCGCGGCATGAGCACCCTCACGGCAACCCCGGAGTCCCCCGGGACCGCTCAGGCCGCGCCGGCCCGCCCCGCCTACCGGGTGACCGGACGGCGCGTGCTGGCCTCGGAGTGGGCCAAACTGTGGTCTCTGCGCTCCACCTGGATCACTCTCGGTCTGGGCCTGCTGTTCCTTGTCGCCTTCGGCGTCATCGCCGCGAACCGCTACAAGTCCGGGATCGACTCCGGCCGCCCCATGGACGGCGACTTCGCCCACGCGACCGCCGTGAGTCTGTCCCTCTTCGGCACGAACTTCGCCCAGCTGGCCCTCGGCGTGCTCGGCGTCCTGGTCACGGCGGGCGAGTACTCCACCGGCATGATCCGCTCCACCATGGCCGCGGTGCCACGCCGACTGCCCGTGCTGTGGTCCAAAGCGGCTGTGTACGGGCTGGTCGCGCTGTTGATCGCCACCGTCGGCGCCTTCGTCGCCTTCCTCGTGGGCAGCCAGGTCGTCTCCGGCACACCCGCCGCCATGAGCCTCGGCCACGCCGGTGTCCTTCGCAGCCTGCTGGGCGCCGGGCTCTACCTGGGCCTGGTCGGCGTGATCGGCACCGCCCTGGGTGCGCTGCTGCGGTCCGTGGCCGGCGGCATCTCGGTCCTGGTGGCCGCCCTCATGCTCGTACCCGGACTGGTCTCCCTGCTGCCCAGCTCATGGAGCGGGAACATCAACCCCTACCTCCCGAGCCACGCCGGCGAGTCGATCTTTTCCCTGACCCACGACTCGACCGCCCTGTCGCCGGGCGCCGGGCTCTGGGTCTTCCTCGGCTGGACGGCACTGGCGCTGGCCGCCGCGGCGTACCGGCTGCTGCGCAGCGACGTCTGAGCGGCAGCCACCCGCATGATGGGCTGGTGAACTCCGTGACCACCGAAGATCTCAGCGGGATGGGGCCGCTGGTCGCCCGGCTCGGCCGGGCCGGCCAGCGGCTCCGGCACGCCGACCGGGCCCGTCCGTGGGTGCTGGACACCGCTGTGGTGGTGCTGGTCTTCCTGATGTTCTGCCTGCCTGACCTGCTGCACGCGGTCGGCGCGATCGACGGGGAAGGCGACGGCCCGCGCCGCTTCCGCCTGGTGTTCACCCGGTTGCCCGTGGCGGGCATGCTGGCCCTGCAGGCCGGGCTGGTGCTGCCGCTGCTGTGGCGGCGCCGGGTGCCCGCAGCCGCGTTTGGCGCCGTCGCGGCCGTGTTCGTCCTTCAGTGGTCCCTCGGCGCCGCGCTCCGTGCGGACGTCGCCCTTTTCGTCGCCCTGTACAGCCTGGCCCTGCACGGGCGGCTCCGGCAGCTGCCGTGGGCCTGTGCGGCCACGGCGGGCGCGCTCGGCCTGGTCGCGGCGCGGGTGTCGGTGGCGGTGTCGGTCTGGGACGCGCTGTTCTTCCTGCTCAGCACGGCGACCGCGGCCCTCGCGCTCGGCCTGATGATCCGAATCCGACGGGCCCAGCTGGCCGGGCTTCGGGACCGTGCGGCCCGGCTGGAGATCGAGCGCGACCAGCGCGGCAGGCTCGCAGTCGCGGCCGAACGAACGCGGGTGGCGCGCGAGATGCACGACGTCGTCGGCCACAACCTGTCCGTCATCATCACGCTCGCCGACGCGGGTGCCTATGCCGCCGGGGTCGCTCCGGAGCGGGGCAAGGAGGCCCTCCACCTCATCGGTGACACCGGTCGGCAGGCCCTGGGCGAACTGCGCCGGGTGCTCGGCGTGCTGCGCGAGGCGGACGGCCCGCCGGCCGAGCCCGAACTGAGCCCGCAGCCCGGTCTCGCGGACATCAACGCGCTGTGCGAAAGGGTGCGCGCCGCCGGCCTGGAGGTCGTCTACCGTACCGCCGGAGACGTCGACGCCCTCGACAGCGGGGTCCAGCTCACGGTCTACCGCATCGTGCAGGAGGCCCTGACGAACACCCTGAAACACGCCGGCGCCGGCGCGCGTGCGAGCCTGGCCATCGCCGTGGAGGACACGCGGCTGACCATCACCGTCCAGGACTCCGGCCCACTCGTCCCGGCCGACCGTCCCGGCACGGCGAACGAGGAAGGACACGGCCTGGTGGGCATGCGGGAACGAGCGGCTCTCTACGGCGGACACGTCAGCGCGGGTCCCACGGGCGCCGGCTGGACGGTACGGGCCGCACTCGACCTCACTCCCCAGGGCGGTGCCCGGTGACCACCGTGCTCGTCGTGGACGACCAGCCACTCCAGCGCTACGGCTTCCGCATGCTCCTGGACTCCGTGCCCGAAACGGAGGTGGTCGGAGAGGCCGCGCACGGAGCGGAAGCGGTGCGCAAGGCCGCCGAACTCCGGCCCGACGTCGTCCTCATGGACGTGCGCATGCCTGGCATGGACGGCATCGAGGCCACCCGTCGCATCGTCGCCGCCGGCGATCGCTCGCGCGTCCTGATGCTGACCACGTTCGACCTGGACGAGTACGTGTATGCGGCTCTGCGTGCCGGAGCCAGCGGCTTCCTCCTCAAGGACGCCCGCCCCGAGGAACTCCTTGCGGGCATCCGGGCCGTGGCCGCCGGAGACGCTGTGATCGCCCCCGCGCTCACCCGCCGTCTCCTGCACGAGTTCGCCCGTCTCGTGCCACTCGGCGGCGACTCCGCCGAGGACCCGCGCTTGAGCTCCCTGACCGACCGTGAGCGCGAGATCCTCGTCGCCATCGGCAAGGGCTGGAGCAACGGCGAGATCGCCGCCCACTTCGTCCTGTCGGAGTCCACGGTGAAGACCCACGTCGGCCGCGTCCTGGCCAAGATCGGCGCCCGCGACCGCATCCAGGCGGTGATCTTCGCCTACGACCACGGCCTGGCCCGGCCCCATGGGGACTGAGCAGCAGCGTCCTTTGCCTGAACCGCTCCGGGACCGCTGGAGGCTCTGATGTACCCCGGGTCTGGTGGACCCTGCTGGGCCTGATGCCGGCGATGCTGCTCGGCATGCTGGACACCAACGTCGTGGGCACTGCGATCCCCACGATCGTGCGGCACCTCGGCGGCCTCGGGCACGTCTCGTGGGTGGTGACCGCCTACACCCTGGCCATGGCGGCCTCCACACCGGTGTAGCCTCGCGCTTTCATGAAGCGGGTTGTCCGACAAGCGGTCAGGAAGCAGAAAGTGCCTCTGACGCGTAAATAGCAGCAGGTCGGGGTTGCTGTGGGCAGGGCTGGGTGTCCGGTGGCCGTTGGGGGCTGCCGGGTGTCCGGGGCTGCCGGTCGGGCTGCGGTCACGTCGGAGGCGTCCAGGACCGCGGTGGCAAACGAGTGCCGAAACCCGTGGGGCCGGATCCTGCCCAAGCCGGCGCGCTCCCCAGCCCGGCCCAGCATCCGCCTCGCGCCGTCCGTCGCCCACCGCCCCGCCCGCGGGCCCGCGAGCTGCACCAGCAGCATCCCGCCGGTCTCGGCGGCGGCCCGGGGGTACTCGGTGGTCATGTACTCGAAATAGGTGTGGCTCATCGCCGGACTCACCCGCCGCACCAGCCCGCCACATACGAGGCCCGCCTGCACCTGCCACTCCACCTTCGTCTTGGCCGCCGCCCGATTGACGTTGCCCTCCCGGTGGCACAGGTGCACGTGAGCCGAGCGGCACTCGGCGCAGCTCGCGCAGATGCAGATCGGCCAGGTGCAGTCCGCACAACTCACCGATGCGGAAGCCGCCGTCCGCCAGCCACGTGATCACCATCCGATCCCGGGCGATGGAGACCGTCTCCAACAGCCGCGCCCGCGCCCCTTCCGGCAGCATCTTCGGGTGCCGGCGCCGAACGCGCCGCGGTCGGCGGGACTCCTCACAGGACCGCCGCGCTTGTCCCCGTGTCTTCAGCCAGGCCCCGGCGATCGCGGCGATCGCGGCGATCATCGTGCCCGATACCGTCACTACCGCTGCCGTGTCGGGGTCCATGCCGCCTCACTCGCGGTCCATGTGCACGGTCGGCGTAGAGGCCATGACGTAGTGGTGCGGATCGGGCCGTCCGCCGACGCCTCGCTGATCAGGAACGGCTGAATCAGCAGCTGCTCGCCGCCCGGGCCGGACAGCAGCCGGTGCCGAGCGGTGGCGTCGCTTCAACAGTCGTTGTGCCGGAGCGGCGCGCAGGCAGGCGGCGAGTGCGACGGCGGCGGCCGCCGTGCCGTACGCCCATGCCTGGAGGGGGAAACCTGGAAGCAGGCGGCCGGCGAGATAGAGGACGGTTCCTGCCAGGGTAACGGTCAGCCACTCCCAGCGACCGTCGAGCGCGACGAGGGCGACCACGAGCAGGGAGTACCAAGGGTAGTTGGGTGAGATCAGGAGCAGGGCAGTGCCGGTGAGCAGCAGGGCGCCGTGCCAGGGACGAGTGGGGTCTCCCCGCAGCCACACGCAAAGCGCGGTCAAGGCGAGCAGCACGACCGTGGCCACGCCGGCGGCGGCGTCCGGCAGCAGAAGGCGCAGCAGGGCGAAGCGTCGTACGTCGCCGGGTTCATAGCCCTCCTCCTGGAGGTAGCCGGGCAGGTAGCCGAGGACGCCGGCACCGGAGGCGGCGACGTAGGGCAGGTAGGCGAGCGCGACTGCGGCAACCGCTGCCGATGCCACGCGGAGGATGCGGGCCGGGCTGCGCTGTCCCGACAGCGCGCCGGGCAGAGCAAGGACGGGCAGGATCTTCACGGCGATCGCGGCTCCCAGGAGTGCACCGCGACGGGTCCCGGCAGTGGCGGTACCCAGGGCGAGGACGGTGAGCAGGACGCCGAGAGTGTCGATGTGGGCGTTGTTGACCGCTTCGAAGGAGACAGCCGGGCACCAGGCCCACAGCGCGGCCCGGGCCGGGGCCCGCTGCGGATCGCCGCGCCGGCGCAGCACGGTGAGCAGGGCGAGGGTGGTGGCGAATGCCAGGGCGGCGCCGCCGATCTGGAGGGGCTTGTGGCGGCCGCCGGGCGGGGAGAGAGCGTGGACGGTGAGGAACCAGCCCTCTGCGACGGGTGGATAGATGGTGGGCACGGTGGGTCGGTTGATGCGGACGCACAGCCCGGTGTCGGTGCGGTGCAGGCCCCAGCCCGCGCAGGAACTGTGGTCGGGGAAGAGCCAGTTGTCGCGCAGGCCGGCGAGCTGCGGTGCGGCGGGCGGGTGGGCGTAGGGGGATATGCCTGCGGCCTGGACGCGCCCGTCCCAGGCGTAGCGGAACATGTCGTCGCTGGTGCGGGGCGGCGCGGCGAGGCCCGCGACGGCGACGGCGGCCGCACCTGCCAGGACCAGGAGGTTCGCCGCGCGTGCCGGGACCTTGCGCACGGCCCATGCGGCGGCGGCGAACAGCGCCCAGGCCACGGCGTACCCGGCAAGGACGCGGCCTGGGTTGCTCTGGTTGTCGCCGGCGCGGACGGTGTCGGCGACGACGGCGGTGAGTGAGGCGAGGAGCACCGCGGTGACGGCGGTGCGCGCTCGCACACGACCGGTGGTGCGGCTCATGGGCACGGCAGGGTGACCGGGCGGGGGCTCGGCCCGCCCGGGAGGCGACCGGCGAGCGCTGAGGGCATCCGTCATGGCAGGTCGGTTCCTTCGGCGTCCGGGGCATGTATGTCGAGGTCCTCCGATGGGCGGTGCAGTTCGACAAAGGAGCGGTTGTCAGCGGTCCAGCAGCTGGTGAGGATCCAGCCGGCGGTGGTGGCGGCGTGCAGCAGGGCGGTGGTGCCCAGGCGGGCCCAGGGGAAGGAGGGCCCATGGCGGCCCTGGGCGCCCTCGACGCGGACCGTGAGGCGTTCGTCCACGTCGTGTGGGGCGGCCTCGGCCAGCAGGCGCCCGCCGGGGACGACGCGGGCGCGCAGGCGGGTGAGCAGGGCGGTCGGATCGCCGCCGATGCCGATGTTGCCGTCCATCAGGAGCAGGGTGGCCCAGCGGCCTTCGCCGGGCAGGGGTGCGAAGACAGAGCGTCGTACGGCCGCTCCTCCCCGGCGCCGGGTCCGGGCGACGGCGGCGGGGCTTACGTCCACTCCCAGCGCCCGTACGCCGCGGGCGGCGAGCGCGGCCACCATGCGTCCCGGTCCGCAGCCGATGTCCAGAACGGGCCCGTGGCAGCGGTGCAGCACGTCCAGGTCGGCGGCGTCGGGCGGCGCGCACCAGCGTTCGATATCGAGCGGGAGCAGTTCCCCTGACCTGCCGGGCCCGTCCGGATGTGCCGGCGGCGACAGGCGGCGTAGGCGGAGCGGGCCGTGGCCGGTGCGCAGGGCGTGTGTGTAGGGATCGTGCGTCCAGGGCTCGCCTGGTACCCCGGGCGCAAGCCCGTCGGCGTGCCGAGTCGACGGGTGGGGTCCTGCAGGCTGGGCCATCGGGGTCTGGGGGTGTCCCGGGGAGGCCGACTCGGCCCGTTCGGCGACGACGGGCTCCGCGGCGCTCACCGTGCGGCCTCCGCCCGGTCGAAGGCGGCGGTGAAACGCGAGCCGGGCGGGCAGCAAGCGGCGACCTCGGCGGCGTCGGCGGCGGTGTCCACGTCGCGCAGTACCGGCAGGTCGGTGACCTTCAGCCCCGCCGTGGTGAGCCGGGCGCGCTGGATCGCTCCGGTGCGGTCGGTGGACATCGGTACGCCCCGTACGAGGGTTTGGGCGCGGTCCGGTTCCGCGAGGCCGAGTGCCCAGAACCCGCCGTCGGCGGCCGGACCGAACCAGGCGTCGGGACCGTCGCGGCCGACCCCGGCGAGGTGGTCCGGGGTCAACTGCGGGGTGTCCATGCCCACGAGCAGGGCGGGCCCAGGGCCGCAGTGGGTGAAGGCGGCGGCGATCCGCTCGTCCAGACCGCCGGAGACCTGCGGGACGACATCGAAGCCGGGTGGCAGCCACGGGCCGGGACGGCCGTCGAGGACGAGGAGGCGGCGGTGGGCGGGAGCCTGGAGCACCGCGTGGAGTGTGTCGACGAGGGCGGCCTCGGCCAGGGCGGCCGCCTCGTGGGGCGTGTAGGGCGGGGTGAGCCGGGTTTTGACTCGCCCGGGGACGGGCTCCTTGGCGATGACCAGCAGGGTGAGCGGCTCCGTGACCGCGTGCCGGGTGCTCATCGTCCGGTTCCCGCGGCACCCGCGTCGGCGCCAGGTGCGGTGGCGGGGCGTTCGGCGAGGACGGCGCGCATGTCGCGTACGGCCTGCCAGGTGCCGCGCCAGGTGCCGGTGACCTTGGAGCGGCCGGTGCGCGGGCTGTACGGCACATCCCTCTCCGCCACCCGCCAGCCCGCGTCGGCGGCGCGGACCACCATCTGCAGCGGGTAGCCGGAGCGCCGGTCGGTCAGAGCGAGGGCCAGCAGGGCCTCGCGGCGGGCGGCGCGCATCGGGCCGAGGTCGTGCAAGCGCAGTCCGGTGCACCGCCGGATCATCCGGGCCAGCGCCAGGTTGGCCAGCCTTGCGTGCGGGGGCCAGGCCCGGGGGCTGGTGGGTCGGCGTCGACCCAGGACCAGGTCGGCCGAGCCGTCGAGGACGGGTCCGGTGACGGCGGGCAGCAGCGCGGGGTCGAGGGAGGCGTCGCAGTCGCAGAAGCAGACGACGTCGGCGGTGGCGGCGGTCAGCCCGGCGTGGCAGGCGGAGCCGAAGCCGCGGCGCAGTTCGTGCACCACATGCGCCCCGAGGGTGCGGGCGATGTCCGCCGATTCGTCGGTGGAGCCGTTGTCGACGACGATCGCGCGCCAGCCCGAGGGGATGCGGTCCAGCACCCAAGGGAGGGCCTCGGCCTCGTCGAGGCAAGGCAGCACCACATCAACGGGAGCAGGTGGAGAGAGGGGTGTCTCGGTCACCTCACTCACCCTACGGACACAAAGCAGACATAAGGGACTTGGTGACCTTACGGATTGCTGACGGCCGCCGCCGCTCCCTCGGGCAGCCGCACGCCGGTGCGAGACTCGACGCTGTGAAACGCGTACTTGTCGTGGACGACGACCCGACCGTCTCCGAGGTCGTCGCCGGCTACCTGGACCGGGCGGGCTTCGTCGTCGATGTGACAGCCGACGGTCCCTCCGCCGTCGCCCGGGCCGCCGTTGAACAGCCCGACCTGGTGGTGCTGGACCTGATGCTGCCCGGCATGGACGGGCTGGAGGTGTGCCGCCGTCTCCGGCAGGACGGCCCACTGCCGGTGATCATGCTGACGGCGCGCGGCGACGAGGAGGACCGCATCCTCGGCCTGGAGGTCGGTGCGGACGACTACGTCACCAAGCCCTTCAGCCCCCGCGAACTGGTGCTGCGCGTGGAGTCGGTGCTGCGCCGCGCCGGCACGTGGACCGGTGCCCGGGAAGCGGAACCCGAGCCGTGGCTGCGCTCCGGCCCGCTGGCCGTGGACCCGACCGCCCGCCGCGCCACCCGCAACGGTACCGAACTCGCCCTGACCATCAGGGAGTTCGCCTTGCTGGAGTTCTTCCTGCGCCACCCCGGGCAGGCGACGAGCCGCGAGGAACTGATGCGCCGGGTGTGGGGCTGGGAGTTCGGCGACCTGTCGACCGTGACCGTCCATGTGCGGCGGCTGCGGGAGAAAGTCGAGGACGACCCCGCCCGCCCCCGGCTGATCAGCACCGTGTGGGGTGTGGGCTACCGGTTCGACCCTCCCCGGCCGAACGGAGCCGACGATGCTGCGTGACACCCTCCTGATCGCCGCCTACGCGGCCATCGGCGCGGCCGGTGCCGGACTGGCCGGCACAGTGGTCCTGCGACTGCTGCGGAACCGTTCGGTCGCCCTGTCGCTGGCCGTCGTCGCCGCGGTGACCATCGCCGCCATGCTCTCCGGGACGATGCTGGTGTCCTGGGCGATGCTGCTGTCCGACCACGACCTGTGGGTCGTGACCATGGTTTGTGCCATTGCGGCGGTCGTGTCGCTCGCGGTGGCGCTCGTGCTGGGCCGCAGCGTGGTGAAAGGAAGCCGGGCCCTGGCAGAAGCCACCCGCGCTCTTGGGGACGACGGCCGCTTCACACCGCCCGCCATCGCACCCACGGCCGAACTGGCCGCGCTCAGCCGCGAGCTCGCCGCCACCAGCGCGAAGCTCGCCGCCTCCCGGGAGCGGGAGAAGGCCCTGGAGAACTCCCGCCGCGAACTGGTCGCCTGGATCTCCCACGACCTGCGCACGCCGCTCGCCGGCCTGCAGGCCATGTCCGAGGCCCTGGAGGACGGCGTGGTCGACGACCCGAACGTCTACCACACCCGCATCCGCGCCGCGGTCGAGCGAATGAGCGACATGGTCGGCGACCTCTTCGAACTCTCCCGCATCCAGGCCGGCGTCCTCACCCTGAACACCACCCGGATGTCGGTCTACGACCTCGTAGGCGACGCGCTCGCCGGCGCCGACGCACTGGCCAGGGAGCATGGCGTACGACTCGTCGGCGACGGAGTCGAGCCCGTTCCGGTCGAGGTCGACGGCCGCGAGATGTCCCGCGTCCTGGCCAACCTGCTCATCAACGCGATTCACCGGACGCCCACCGACGGCACGGTCGCTGTCTCCGCCCGCGCGGAGGCGGACAGCGTCGTCGTGTCGGTGACCGACGGCTGCGGCGGCATTTCCCCGGAGGACCTGCCCCGCGTCTTCGACACCGGATGGCGCGGCACCGACGCCCGCACCCCACCGGCCGGAGCAGGTCTGGGCCTGGCGATCGTGCGCGGGATCGTGGAGGCCCACCAGGGGCGTGCGGCGGTGTGCAACGTCCCCGGCGGCTGCCGTTTCGAGGTCCGCCTGCCGGTCGCGGCCTGACGTTCCACCAGGCGGAAGGGCCGACCCTGCCGGGAAGTGCAGGGTCCTTCCTTACCTTCTCAGCAGGACGATCCCTCCGGAGGTCGGGCCGTGATCACCGGTCACGCGCCGCGCAGCGGTGCCGCCGCGAACTCCGCCATTCCTTTCGCGAAGGCGATCTGCGGCTTCCAGCCCAGCTCGTCACGCAACCGTTCGGAGGAAGCGGTGATGTGGCGGACGTCGCCGAGCCGGTACTCCCCGGTCACGACCGGCATCGGCCCGGCGTACGCCACGGCGAGCGCGGTCGCCATCTCCCCCACCGTGTGCGGCTCGCCGCTGCCCACGTTGTAGGCCCGCAGGGTGCCGTCCGGAAGGCCGTCCGCCCCGGTCAGGGCGGCGAGGTTGGCTGTGGCGACGTCCCGGACGTGGACGAAGTCCCGCCGCTGCCCGCCGTCCTCGAACACCCGCGGGGACTCGCCACGTGCGAGTGCGGAGCGGAAGAGGGAGGCGACGCCGGCGTACGGGGTGTCGCGCGGCATCCCGGGCCCGTAGACGTTGTGGTAGCGCAGTGCCGCAACCCGCCCGCCGACCGCCCGTGCCCACACGCCGGCGAGGTGCTCCTGGGCGAGCTTGGTGGCCGCGTACACGTTGCGCGGGTCGGCCGGCGCGTCCTCCTCGACCAGCCCCGGGGCGAGCTGCTCACCACACTGGGGGCAGGGCGGTTCGAAGCGGCCCGCCTCCAGCTCGTCCCCCCGGCGCGGCCCAGGCCGGACGACACCGTGGCGAGGGCATGCGTAGCGCCCTTCGCCGTAGACCACCATCGAACTCGCCAGCACCAGACGGCGCACCCGGGATTCTGCCATGCCGGCCAGCAGCACGGCGGTGCCGAGGTCGTTGCAGCCGACGTAGTCGGGTGCGTCGGCGAAGTCCTTGCCGAGCCCGACCATGGCAGCTTGGTGGCAGACGGCGTCGACACCGCGCAAGGAGTCAGCAACAGCCTCTGCGTCGCGGACGTCTGCATGCCGCCAGTCCACTCCCTCGGGAATCGGCGGGGCGGCTCGGTGCGCGGCGGGCAGAAGGGCGTCGAGCACGCGCACCTCGTGCCCGGCGCCGGTGAGGGCGGTGACGACGTGCGAGCCGATGAAGCCCGCACCGCCGGTGACCAGGATCAGCATGGTGACGACGGTACGACCAGGCATGCGCCCCTGGACCCATGCGGCGCCGGCACGTCAGGGATTCGTAAGGCGGATCGCTCCGGGCCGGGATGCGCCCCGTCGCGGTGTCACCACCGCCGGCAGAGCAACGACCTGGGCGAAGCCGAGCATGATGAACACACCCCCGGACACGACCAGGAAGGCCTCCGTCGGCCCGTCCACCCCTGCCGGCCCAGTTCGTCACCGGTCGCGAACAGCCCGCCGTCTCGTGCATGCCGTGGCCGGCCACCCTTCCGGCGGACATGCCGGCGACCGTGTCGAGGCCGGTGTGGTGGGCGGCATGGCACAAGGGCGTCGTACAAAGGGTCCGCATCGCGTCGAAGGAGAAGCCGACCTGCCCTGCCACCGTCCATGCCGCCCACGCGTAAGAGTCCTTGAGGGCAGCGAGTCGTGCGGCCAGTCGGTGGATTCAGGACGGCGGACGGCGCCGATGCCGGCCGCATCCCCGTGCGACGAGTGCGAGCGCGGTGACCGTGGCCACCGCCAGCAGGGTGAGCAGCCAGTTGCGCGGATAGTCCAGCGGCAGGACCGAGGAGTTCGCCGTGGGGCCCGGACGCAGCAGAACCGGCAGGGCCACGGCCGTCAACGCACCCGCGATCAGAAGCGCCCCGCGGATGGGCCCGCGCACGCCGCCGCGGACCAGGACCAGCCCGGCGAGCAGCACCAGCGGCGCGAGGAGCGCGTCGTGCAGGATCAGGGCCCCGCCGAGCCAGACCAGGACGTCCATCGGGTCGGGTACGTCCAGCAGCAAGGACGCGCCCACGCCCATCAGCGCCAGTCCGGCCATGCCGGCGAGCATCCGTGTCACGCTCACCCTCACATGCCTCAACTTCACGACAGCACCTCCAGTCGGCCGACCCACTTGGTCTGCAGCACGCCGGGCCGGTTCGGTGCGATGAGGCGGGCCGGATAGCCGTGGTCGGGGCTGAGCTCCAGCCCGTTCAGGCGCAGCGCGAGCAGGGTGAGCGGGTCGCGGGCGTACTCGTGGCCCATCTCGGAAACCCGATAGGCGCCGCGGAGTTGCCACGACACCACCCGCACGCGCGCATGCGACGGGGCACCAGCCCGGTCCAGCAGGTCCGCCACGCGCACGCCGGTCCAGTGCGCCGACTTGCTCCAGACCTCCACACAGGCGATCGGCAGTTCCACCTCGCGCTGCGGCAGATCCCGCAGTTCTGCCAGCGTCAGGGTGTAGGGCCGTGGCCCGTCCACCACCAGGCGGTATGAGTCATCGGGGATCCGGCCGACGCCGGCCGCAGCCGCGGTGCGGTTGACCGGCAGGCCCTGCGGGCCATGGTCCGGGTGGCGGGGCGCGAGCAGGTCGAGCCCCTTCAGCGGGGTGAAGGCCTGGCCGACCGTGGTCAGAGTGACCGCGCCGACCGCCGCTGCCACCGCGGCCAGCAGCGAGCGCCGGTCGAACGCGTCCTCGGCGGGCAGGGCGAGCGTTCCAGGCGACCGCCGGCTCCAGTGCGCTTGGATCTCCGGTGCTTTCACCGCGATGTGCAGCACCAGCGCCCCGGCCACCAGCCAGGCCACCGCGTAGTGCACGGGCACGAACGAGAACGGCCACGGATACCACTGCACCGTGTTCAGCAGCCCGGTGGCCAACTCGAACACGGCTCCCGCCACCAGCACCCCGATCGACAGCCGCTCCAGTGCGTGCAACACCGACCGTACGGGCGGCCGGGCGAACAGTCGCGGGTACACCGCCCACAACTTGGCCAGCAGCAGGGGAATGGCGGCGATGCCGGAGGCGACGTGCAGGCCCTGGGTGAGCCGGTAGCCCCACACCGGGCGGCTCGGCAGATCGTTGGCCGGCGATCCCGGCGGATGCTGGAGGAAGTGGCTGATCAGTCCGGTGACGAAGCACACCGCGAACGCCAGGCCAAGCCATCGCCCGATCGAGGTCGCCGTCCGGGCGTCGTGCAACCGCCCCCTGAACACCGGCGGACGGAGCAAAATGATGCGCGATCTCATGCCTTCCATCACAGCCGCCGCGCGCTCGCAACGGAATGTCCGAATCCTTACGGAAGACGGACATCACATCCAGGTGTCCCAGCAACGACGACGGCAACGAGCGCCGGGCACCGCCCCGCGCGCCGTCGGACTCAGTGCCCTGGCCCCCTACGTTCGCCACGACCGCGGCGTCTCCCGCGGGGACGGCGACCAAGCCGACGACAGGCTTGCCACCGAAGGTCGGGAAAACCGTGAGCCGGTACGAGCGGTCAGGGACGCGCCGGCATACGGTTCCAGCATGAAGCGTCGATTCCTCGTCTCGGGCGCGCTTGCCGCAGTGGTCCTGCTGACAGCCTCCGCGTGCTCATCAAGCTCCGGGCACGCCCAGGCGACGTCGACGCCGTCCACCACGATCTCCCGGACGACTGCGGTGCCCACAGGTCCCTTCGCCCTCGGCCGCGGCCAGGGTTTCGACGCGTCAGGGGCATTCCTCCCCCTGATGACCTGTGACAGTCCCCACGACTACTCCCCCGGGCTCACGTTCAAGAACGTCCCCGCCGGATCCGCCGAGCTCGCCCTGTCCATGGTCGACCTGAACAACCAGAAGATCCACTGGCTGCAGGTCGGCCTTCCCGCGACGGCGCCGGGAACGAAGGCGCACACCCTGACGCCGGGCGCCCGGGAACTCTTGAACGACTTCGGCGAGGCGACGTACGACGGCCCCTGCCCGCCCGCCGGCCGCACGCACGAGTACCAGCTGACGCTGTACGCGCTCCGCGACCCCCTACCGGCGTCCTTCGGTCAGAACACCTCACCGGGCCAAACCCTCAAAGAACTACGGAGTCACGCCGATGCCACCGCGGTGCTGATCGTCTCCTACAAGCGGCACTGACCGCAGCCGAGCAGCCCGGCCGCGCTCCACCCCCCTCGTCGCCCCCCAGGGCTGCTCATCCGCCGGCGTCCGGACCGAAGGTTCCAAGCGTGGCCCGAACTCGGCAGCAGCGGTGGTGCGCCACAGCTCTCTCCGGGCGCCCGACGAGTGTCATTGATCCCAGCGTCAGCACGATCAGTGGATCGCATGCGCCAACCGCCGGCGGTTGTCCCGCCCCGGTGGCACGACGTGGTGCCGCGCCCCGAGCTCGGCGCCCGGCCGCCCTGCGTCGTGTCTCCTCGCCGCCGCGTGGTCAGCCGGCTTCAGCGAGGACGTCCCGGGGACGAGTCTTGGCGGCCGAGGGCGAGAAAGTATCGGTGGCCGTATCTCCACTGGTCGGTGACACTGAGAGTCAAGTCCTCGGCGATCCGGTGGAGCGCTGGTGCTCCCAGACGTGCCCAGGGGAACGGCGGCCCCCTGTGGCCGTGGGCGTCTTCGAAGCGGGCGGTGCAGAGTTCCTCATCGCCGTGAAGGCCGGCTTCGACAAGGAGGACACCCGCCGGGGCGGTGAGCTGGATGCAGCGGCGCAGCAGGGCATGCGGGTCCCCGCCGATGCCGATGTTGCCATCGATGAGCAGGACGGTCTGCCAGCTTCCCTCGGCCGGTAGCCGGTCGAACACCGTTCGGCACAGTGCGATTCCGCCAAGAGCGACGGTATGGGCCACCGCGCCGGGGGTTACGTCGACGCCGAGCGCGAAGACTCCGCGACTCAGGAGTGCCCTGCACAGCCGGCCCGGTCCGCAGCCGACGTCGAGAACGGGGCCGACGCAGCGATTGAGCACGGATTCGTCGGCCAGGTTGGGCTGCGCGTACCAGCGATGCACGGGCATCCGGATCCGGCGCCCGTCCCCCAGGCACAGGTACACCGGTTCGTGGCCGCCACGCAGGGCGAGCGCGTAGGGTTCTGCGCCCGCGCAGGACGACCGGTCCTCGGCGGACGTCATGGTGCGGCGTCGTGACCCGCTTCGGGTCGTTTCTCGTCGGCACGGGCGGCCCGCCGGACGCGGCGGAGCTTGAGAGCGAAGGCAAGGGCGGAGGCGCCGAAGACGACGGCGGTGACGGCCAGCCATCGGCCGAGGTAGACGCCTTCGGACAGCCGTGCGGCATCGGGGTAGGGGATCGCCAGGTCGAAGATGAGCGGGAACCAGACAAGCAGGAGCACACCAGAGAGGAAGGCTGGCACGCGCAGGTAGTTGATCCACGGCGGCTGTGGCATGCGGATGGCGCGATGCCGCAGGACGGCCTGTGACGACAGGTCGGCGAGTGAGTACAGGGGCAGCAGGACCAGGTCGTGGACGATCGCCGCGCCGACAAACCAGATCGCGACCTCGAGCGGCCGCACGGCGAACAGGCGCACCAGGGCATAGCCGGTGATGGCGAACGAGGCGATCAGGACGAGAAGATGGAGGGGCCCGGAGCCGTACCAGCGGACGAAGCGTGCCATGGTCACCTCCTGAAGGTGAGCCGGTGCACCCACTTGGTGTTGTTCACGCCGGGGTTGGCCGGGACGATGACGCGGGCCGGGAAGCCATGGTCGAGCGACAGGTCCGTGCCGTTGACACGCAGGGCAAGCAGCGATCGGAGGTCGTGGATCTGGTTGCCCCGCAGGACCACCGAGCTGTAGGGGCCGGGGGGTTGGACGGACTCCACCAGGACGCTTCCGGCGTCGGGGAGGCCCGCCAGGGCGGCGAGGTCGGCCAACCGAAGGCCACTCCACTGCTGGTCGGATGTGGACCACCCCTCCACGCACGCGATCGGCAGTGCGGCGGCATGCTGGGGCATCGTGAGGAGCTGCGCACGAGTGAAGACGAGCGTCGGCCCGTGGCCGCGGACCTCCAGCCGCCAGTCCGGCCCGACATGGGCAGGGGTGACGCCGACGGCCGCGGCCGTCTTGTTGACCTGGAAGTCCTTCGGTCCGCCGCCAGGGTCACGATTGTGTGGCGCGAGAAGGGCGGTTCGCCGCAGCCGACCGCCGATGCTCTGTCCTGCGGTGACCACCAGGAGGAGCAGCGACCCGCCCCCCACCATGGCGAGTGCACCGCGTCGGGTCATGGTCGGCGCCGCGGGCTCGAGCGCGACCAGGCCGTCCGGGTCGGGGGGCTCCGGCCGGGTGTCGGCCAGCCCGGTGCGCAGCTCCGTCAGCAGGTTGCGGGAGCGCAGGGCGCGGGTCATCCGGCCGAGCCTGAGGCTCACATGGACGACGAACGCGGCGATGAACACCCAGGCGCCGTAGAAGTGCAGGGTGTAGAAGGACCCCGGGAAGACGTAGAAGAGCTGGATGTTGAAGATCCCGGTGACGAACTCGAAGACGACCCCGCCCACCAGCGCCAGCAGCGACAGCCGCTCCAGCGCATGGGCGACGCTGCGGACCGGCAGCCACTCGAACAGCTTCGGGATCACCGACCACAGTTTGGCCAGCACCACCGGCACCAGGACCACGCCGAGGGTCACGTGCACGCCCTGAGTCAGCCGGTACAGCCAGTACGGATCTGTGGGCCAGTCGAAGAGGTAGAAGCCCAGCAGGCCCTTGTCCGGGGTCTGGTCGTTGATGCGGTCGAGTTCCGGGTTGTAGGAGGCGTAGGAGAGCATCCCGGTGACGAAGATCAGCGGGATGCCGATCAGCAGCACCAGGCCGAACACGGACGTCAGCCAGGGACCGCGGATGGGACTGCGCCAGAAGCGGGGACGGAACGGCCCCGGGGGCGGAGGAGTCTGCTCGACCCGCCGCACGAAAGCCCTGATACGAGCAGCCCCCTTGGCGGTCCGCGCCGCCACAGCAGCGCGAGCACGCTCGAGGTGTCCCAGCGCGCGGCCCTCGTCCGACCCCGGGCGCCCCGGCCCGCCGGGGCCTGGGGCCGGGGGCTGTCCGCCACTGTCCATCGGCTGCCTCCTCCATCCCCGGGGCGTCTCTCGGACGGCGGATCGAAATCCACCGCGCCGTCAGTGCCTGTCAAGTCGTCGGCTACAAACTGGCATAGATCGGGTTGGCTTTCCGTTTCTGGCATGCATGCGGGTGTCTGTCGCCAGCCGAACGGTTGAACGGGCCCGGCGCAGGGCTCGACGGGGTGCAGGGTGGCCTCATGATGGTGAGGTGCGACGCCTCAGCGCACGGCACGGCGCATGGCGATGCGCCTCCCGCCCGGCCCGGCCGACCGCGCTGACCAGGGAAGTGTTCTGGTTCGTCGTGATCGGCGTCGCCTCCACGGTGGCCCAGGCCCTGCTGTACTGGGTTCTGCGCCACTGGTCGCCGCCCGTCCTGGCCAATTTCGCCTCCCTTCTCGTCGTCACCGTCCTCAACACGGAGGCCAACCGCCGGCAGACCTTTCGCGGGTCCGCAGCCCGGGTCCTTCAGGCGCATCTGGCCGCGGGTGGCCTGTTCGTCCTGGCGTACCTGGTCACCTCAGGCGCCCTCCTGCTCTTCCGCCACTACCGGCCCACCGCCTCGCCAGCGGCGGAGACCCTGGTGCTCGCACCGAGCTTCGCCCTGGTGACCGTGGTGCGTTTCACCGTCCTGCGGATGGTCGTCTTCAGACGCCGTCACCGATGACTTCCTCGCGCGCCCGATGTTGCCGACACGCCTGCCCTCACGCACCGTCTCGCCGCCCACCCGCGCCGGCACGCGCCCGGGTCCGAGCGAGTGCCCCGGCGAGCACCGTCACGGCAGCCAGCCCGTACGCGGCGGCCTGGATGCCATGCCACTGCAGTGCGTCCGCGACATACAGCACGGTGCCCGCGGCGGCGATGGCGAGCCACTCCCCTCGGCCACCCATGGCCACGAGGGCCACGACGAGCAGCGCGTACCAGTAGTACCCGGGCGAGGTGAGCAACAGTGCAGTACCGGTGACCAGCAGCGATCCATGCCACGGCCGCTCTGGATCGCCACGCCGCAGGACGTACCAGGCACTGAGCATCACCAGCGCGACGGCGGCCGGACCGGCCCACGCGTCCGGCAATACCGTCCGCAGCAGTGCGAACCGGATAACATTACCTGACTCGTACCCTTCCTCCCGCAGATAGCCGGGGAGATAACCCAGGACCGCCGAACCGGACGCCAGCAGGTACGGGAGATAGACGAGTGCCACCACGCCAACGGCCGTGAGCAGCACGCTCGCCGTCTCCCGCAGCCGGGCATGCGGGCCGCGCCCGGGAGCCAGCACTCCCGACAGCGCACCGGGGAGGGTGAGCACAGGCAGCAGCTTGACGGCGATCGCCGCCCCGATCAGCGCTCCACGGCGTGCTCCCGTGGCCGTGCCGAGCGCGGCCACCGTGAGCAGCACTCCGAGCGTGTCCACATGGGCGTCGTTGACTGCGGCGAACGGTACCGCCGGACACCATGCCCACAGTGCCACCCGTCGCATGTCACCACCCGCACGACGTTGCACCAGTAGCAGCGTCATCGTGGTGGCGACGGCGAGCACCGCACCGGCGAGTTGCAGGGGCTTGTGCTGCCCGCCAGCCGGGGTGACGGCATGCACCAGCAGGAACCATCCCTCGGCCACGGGAGGATAGATCGTGCGTTCGGACGGCCTGTTGATGTGCGTGCACGCACCCGCCACCGCGTGCAGGTCCCACCCATGGCACGCGGTCCCGGCGGGGAAGAGCCACGGATCACGCAACCGGGCCAGCTGCGGCGCGTCCGGCGGGTAGGCGTACGGGGAGACTCCCGCGGCCTGCACGCGGCCGTCCCACACGTAGCGGTACATGTCGTCGCTGGTGCGCGGCGGAGCCGACATCGCCGCCACGCACAGGGCGACCCCGCCGGCCAGGATCAGCGCCACGGCGGTGCGCACCGGCACCCGCCTCACCGCCCACGCCGCGCCGGCGAACAACACCCACGCGGCGGCGTACCAGTTCAGCAGCGCAGCCGGACGGCCGAGATCACCGCCCGTGCGAACCGTCGCGGCGACGACGGCAACGAGGGCGGCGAGCAGTGCCGTGGCGCAGAGCGTGCGTACTCCCACATCCGCCACAGTGGCAGCCGCGGACGCGCCGGACGGCCTCGCGGCACCGCGTGTCCGATCCGCCGTGGCGGTCTGGCTGTGGTGCTCGGCCACCTCCGCCGCACCGGCAGACGTGGACCGCTGGTGGCAATCCTTCCTCCGCCGCTTCGACCTCGAGCACACCTTCCGGCTGATGAAACAAGCCCTGGGCTGGACCGCCCCGAAGGTCAGGAATCCCGACACAGCCGACCTGTGGACCTGGCTGATCATCACCCGCACCCAGCTCCGCCTCGCCCGGCCCCTCGCCGAGGACCTCCGTCGTCCCTCCCGAGCCGCCTTCTATGCCCGCCGCACCGGCATCCCTGGACCCCGCGCGCACGATCCCCGATCCGCACGCGACCACTCGCCCCGACCTGGTCCTTCGCGACTTCCAGCCCGACCCGGCTGCGGTCGACACCCGCTGGTGCGGTGACATCACCTACATCGCCACCGAGGAAGGCTGGCTCTACCTGGCCACCGTCATCGACATCGCCTCCCGCCGTGTCGTCGGCTGGGCCACCGCCGACCACCTGCGAACCGAGTACGAGGCTGCCCCGGCGGCCTGACCACCACACAGATGGTGTCTGCCAAAGCGGAACAAGCTCAGCCCCGCAGTGGCGGGAGGTACGACCTGCTTCACCTGGGGGCCGCCGCGCCTGGCGCGCACCGCGTCCATCCGGCGTCTACGCGCCGCACTGGTCGACGCGCTCGGCCCCGACTTGTGTCGGAAGACTGCGCGTCTAAGGCGGTCGGCGGTGTGGCGTGGCACGTGCTGTGGGGCTTACCGGGTTCGGGCTATGAGGAGGGCGACGTCGTCGTGGTCGTCGGGGTGGCGCAGGGTGTGCAGGAGCAGGTCGCAGGTTTCTTGCAGGGGGCGGTTGGGTTCGTCGAGGAGGCTGAGGAGGATGTCCATGCGTTGGTCGATGGGATGGTGGCGGGTCTCCACGAGGCCGTCGGTGTAGAGGACCAACAGGTCGCCGGTGGTGAGATTCACGGTGGTGGTGTCGAAGGGGATGCCGCCGACGCCGAGAGGGGTGCCGGTGGGGAGGTCGAGCAGCTGGGGGGCGCGGCTGGGTCGGGCCAGCGCGGGTGGCATGTGCCCGGCGTTCGCGATGTGGCACTGCATCCGGCGGGGGTCGTAGACCGCGTAGATGCAGGTGGCGATGTAGTGCTCCAGACCACGGGTGATCTTGTCGAGGTGCTGGAGCACTTCGTCAGGGGCCAGGTCGAGGTCCGCGAAGGCACAGGTAGCGGTGCGCAGACGGCCCATGGTGGCGGCGGCGTCGATGCCGTGGCCCATAACGTCGCCGACCACCAGCGCGGTCTTGTCGCCGGGGAGGGGGATGACGTCGTACCAGTCGCCGCCGACCTCGCTGGTGGCCTGGGCGGGCTGGTAGCGGGAGGCGACCTCCAGGCCCACCAGGTGCGGTGGGTGCTCCGGCAGCAGGCTGCGCTGGAGGGTGACGGCGGTGTTGCGCACGCTCTGGTACCAGCGGGCGTTGTCGATGCTGACTGCGGCACGGTTGGCCAGCTCACTGGCCAGGATGACGTCGTCCTCGTCGAAGGGCAGCGGATTGCGGGTGCGCTTGAGGTCCAGGGCGCCGAGCACTTCGCCGCGAGCGACAAGCGGCACCGCGAGGTAGGAGTGGACGCCGGCGCGGGCCAGGAGCGTGCCGGCCTGCTGATCGCGCGCGATGCGCCGCAAGTCCTCGTCGCCCACGTGCCGGACCAGGACCGGCCTTCCGGTGTGCACGCACATGGTGACCAGGCGGTCGCTGTCGTACGCGGCGGGGTCACCGGCAGGGTCGGCGGCGCGAAGGGCCACGGTGGGGAATGCCGCCGTGACCGCGAGGGCGCGGAAGAGCTCCGGGCCTCTGTCCGGTGCACCGCTGCGGCGGCAGGCGAGAACGTCGTCGAGGACGTCCACCGCGACCACGTCGGCGAGATCGGGAGTGGCGACCTCGGCCAGCTCGCGGGCTGTCTGATCCACGTCCAGGGTGGTCCCCACACGAGCGGAGGCGTCGGCGATCAGGGCCAGGCGCCGCCGGGCCCGATCGGCTTCGGTGGCCGCCAGGTGCCGTTCGGTGACGTCGACGGCCAGGGTCGCGGCGCCGAGGACCCGCCCGCCCGGGTCCTCCAGCCGGTAGAGAGACAGCGACCAGGCGTGCTCGGTGTCGGGGTCGGCGGGCGCGCGGCCGACCGCGTACTGGTCGAGCAGTGGATTCCCGGTGGTCAACACCTGGCGCAGGGCCGACTCGATCGTGTCGACGTCGGGGAAGGGCAGGGTCTCACGGAGGTGGCGGCCGATGCGCGCTTCGGCGGGTACGCCGTCGATGCGCTCCAGCGCGGGGTTGACCAACAGGTAGTTGAGGTCGGGGTCCAGCAGGACCACGCCGATCGGTGACTGGTTGATCAGCCGTTCACACAGGGCCAGGCCGGTCTCCACCCGTTGGAGCGTGGTGCGGTCGGCCGCGAGGCCCAGGGCGTAGACGTCCCCGAGATCATCCAGCAGCCGCACGTTGCGGAACTCCACCAGGCGGGTGCTGCCGTCCTTGCGGCGGATGGGAAAAGTGCCGGCCCAGCTCCGGCCGGTCTCCATCACCTCGGTGAACAGCGACACGACGGACGTCAGGTGCTCCTCGTGCACCAGCAGCCGGGCCGCGTACTGGCCGAGCGCCTCTTGGGCCGCGTAACCGAAGAGCTCCTCGGCCTGCGGGCTCCAGAACACGATCCGCCCGTCGACGTTCATCACCACCGCCGCGACGCTGAGTACATCCAGCAACCCGCTCAGCTGGGGTGGCCCGGTGCCCGGCTCGCCGCCGCTGGGCGGGAAGGATTCGGATGTCATGCCAAACACTCCCTCCGACAGTCGCCGCCACGTGTCGTACCGTGGTCACTCGACTTCGTTCCGTGTCCGCAGCCCGGCTCTCTGGTACCTCCATGTTCCCCCTGGACCGGCGAGACCCCGGCTTCACCCTTGTGGGTGGGGAATTTCGGTGAGCAGGGTTTGTCCGGCCGCTGAGTGCGGGGTGGGGAAAATCAAGGCTCTGTCCGCAGTTGCGTGAATCCCCAGGTCAGCGGCGGGGTTGTGGTTCTACAAATGGCGGGATCGTCCGCCGACAGCGCGTGAGGTGCGCCGCCAGCAGCTGGCCATCGGCGCCGACAGCGCCCTGCACGAGACCGTCGACCGCATCATGCTCGACACCGGCCTGGCCCACCTGCCCGCCGTGGACCGTTGACCCGGGCACGGTTGCGACAGGCGACGGCGACACACGCCCACTCCGTCCAGCCCCCCTCTCGCCTCGGCCGTGTGCCGCGCTTGTGATGGGCGGACTGCCGAGACGCGCCGATCGCCGGGCCGAAGAGATCGCGTTGTTCGCTGATGTACTCCGCGAGGGTGCGCGGCGTGCGGCAGGTCAGATATGTCAGACGGCCGGGGTCGACAGGTACCGTGGACGCGCCTCGCAGGGCGGCGCCGAGCGCGGAGACGTGCGAAGCCATGTCGGCATTGACGACACCGTCCGGCTCCGCGGCCGCCTGGGCCTCGAGTTCCTCCCGCCATGCCTGCGCGGATATCCCTTCGGAGCAGACCTCACGGCCCAACTCGGCGGACAGGAAACGGGCCACCTCGGCGTGCGAGGCCATTTCGGATCCGGGCAGAATCTCAAGCGCGGCACCCGAAAATCGCTCTGGGTGGAGGAGAGCGGCCACGGCGAGCTCGGCCGCATCGATACCGGCGATCCACGGCAGGAGGGGCTGTTCCGCAAGGCGGGCTGACCCGCGACCCTGGCTGTGGCCCGAGGTGGGCTTCCGTGCTCCGCCCGTGGTCAGCGGGCGAGGCGGGGGAAGAGGACCTCGGCGTTCTTGCGGTTGATGGCCTCCGCCTGGCCAGGCGCGAAGTCTGGGTACGTCTCGAGGAAGTGGTTGTAGTAGGTGCCGGCCTCCTGCGGGGCGAAGGGCCAGTCGCTGCCGTAGAGGACATGGCCGGGTTCGGCGAAAGCGAGCAGGGCAGGAAGGGCGCTGGGGCTGGCCGACAGGGCGGTGTCGAAGTAGAAGCGCTTCAGGTCGCGCAGGACGTCCTCGGCCTCGCGGTCAGGGTCGACGACGGTGGAGGTCAGTCCGGAGAAGCGGTAGGCGGCGTAGGGGAGGAAGCCGCCGCCGTGCGAGAGGATCACCCGCACGTTCGTGTAGCGGCTCATGACGCCGTTCAGCACCAGGTTGAGGGCGCTGCGCGTGGTGTCGAAGACGTAGTCGGCCAGTGGGGCCGGGGTGCCGGGCAGCAGGGTCATCGGGGGTTGGGCGGGGTGGACGAAGACGGTCGCCGCGCGGCGGTCGAGTTCGGCCCACAGCGGCTCGAAGTCCGGGTCACCGAGGTAGCGCCCATGGGCGTTGGACATCAGCACGACGCCATCGGCGTGCAGGGTGTCCAGCGCGTGCACGGCCTCGGTCATGGCGGCGTCGACGTCGGGCAGCGGAATGCTGGCGAAGTGGCCGAAGCGGTCGGGGTGATCCTTGACGGCCTCGGCGCCGTACTCATTCGCGGCGCGGGCGAGGGCCCGGGCCTGGGCGTCGTCGCCAAGGTGGACGCCGGGAGAGGTGACGGACAGGATGCCGGTGGCGATGTCCTGCTGGTCCATCATGGCGATGGCACTCCTGGGGCTCCAGTCGGGGATGGCCCAGCCGCCGGAGTCGAGGCCCTGCGCGGCGAGAGTCCGGCCCCACACCGGGGGAACCATGTGTTGGTGGACGTCGATGCGAGCAGGAAAGGCCATAGTTACTTCTCCTCCTAATATTTAGCTTGCTAATGCAATCTATTTAGTAAGCTAACAGCTATGAGAGAGACGGGCAAAGCCGAGACTCGCAGCACCCCCGACCCGCACGTGGAGCCCGGTATCGAGCACCTGGCCCAGGCCGCTGATCGGCTCTTCTACGCCATGCGACGCTCACGGTCCGCCACGGTCGGCCGATCCGAAGCCGGCCTTTCCATGTCACAGCTGGCCCTGCTCACCACGCTGACCGAGGACACCGAGGGCGAGGGCGTGCCAGTCAGCCGACTGGCCGCCAACGCCGAGGTCAGCGTCCCCACCGCCACCCGCATGCTGCAGCAGCTGGAAGGCAGGAACGTGGTCACCCGGCGCCGTGCACCGCACGACGAGCGCCAAGTCCTCATCCAACTCACCGAGGAAGGCGCACAACGTCTCGCCGCCATGCAGACCGAGCTGCGCGCACGCCAGTACGCCGCCCTGTCGCAATTCGCGCCGCGAGAGCGGCACGAACTCGCCGCACAGTTGTACCGCCTCGCCGGCGTCATCGGCGAGACCATCCCCGGTGCAGCCGGCTCGGGTCCGGACGATTCCTGATGGAGTGGTCAAGCGGCCTTCGTGACGGACGGTCACGCAGGGGGCCTGCCACGTGGCGGCCCTACGGCTGCGGGTGGCCGACCTGGGCGAGCAGTAGTGTGACGTCGTCGTTGCCTGGGGGGCCATCCGGGCGAGCACGGTCCGGCGGAGGACGTCCAGCGGTCGTGGGGTACTGGTGGTCAACACGCTGCGGAGTTGGGCCAGGCGTTGGTCGAGGTCGGTGCAGCGGGTCTCCACGAGGCCGTCGGTGTAGAGGGCGAGGATGCTGCCTGGGGCCACCGGCACCTCAACCGGGGTGAAGTCGAGGCCGCCCACGCCCAGCGGCGGCCCGGTGGGCAGTTCGCTAATACAGGGTCTGGCTCAGCGAGGCGAGGACTTCGGCCGCTGGTGAGTCCTGGGTCGGAGCCTTGCCGAGCCGCCGCACCGTGATTCCGCCGTTCAGGTCCGTGCCGGGATCGGTGGCAGCGTCGTCGGCGATCGCCGCGATGACGCGGTCACGGCATCGAACGCTTCGGGATGGTCCATGAGGGTGGTCCTGCCCGGGAGCCGGCTGTTCTTTCCACTATCGCGCCATCGGGCCGGGAGGACATACCCGTCCGGAGACGCGGGAAGTCCATGGCCCCAGCACCCCCCACGGGCGAAAGATGATCCGGCGGAGCCCATGAGCGGCTTCGTGTCCGCTGCGGCCCGACCACCAGCGCCTTCACGTGACCGCCGCCGCTCCATGAGGCCGCACCGTGCGGGGTTCAGCCGGGGGAGGCGGGGCGCGGCGAGGGCCGCCCGGTGCTGCCGTGGGTGGGAGCCACGGCGGTGGGTGCCGGCGGGAGGCTGCGTTGGACGGCGACCACGGCGGCGTCGTCGGTCAGATGTCCTCCAACGTGGGCGAGCAGGTCGGCGCGCAGGTGGCGGACCAGTGCCGAGGGTCTGTGGTGCGCCCAGGATGCGGCCCGCTCGGCCAGTGGGTAGAAGGCGCCTCGGCCATCGCGGGCCTCGATCACGCCGTCGGTGTGCAGCAGCAGCACGTCCCCGGGCTCCAAGGGAAAGGTGTCGACGTGGTAGTCGGGGCGGGTCAGCTCGCCCAGGCCCAACGGTGGCGCGGGGTTGGTAGCGCGCAGCGTGGTGGCTTGCCAGTTGCGCAGTAGCAGGGGTGGCGGGTGCCCGCAGGAGACCATCTGCACCATGGGGTGCTCGTCGGGGATGTCGAGGACGGCGGCGGTGATGAAGCACTCCCCGGCTGTCTCGACCTCGGTGGGTTCGGCCAGGTGCCAGCACACACTGTGGTCCAGGTAGGCCGCAAGGTCGGGCAGGCCCGCCTGGCGGTGCGCTGCCTCCCGGAAGGCGCCCAGCAGCAGGGCGGCGTCACTGATCGCGGTCAGGCCCTTGCCCATGACATCACCGATGATCAGCCGGGTGCCCGTGGGCGTGCGGATGGCCGCGTACAGGTCGCCGCCGATCATGGACTGTGCCTGCGCCGCCAGATACATCGACGCAACGCGCAGCGGGCCGAACCGCCGCGGCAGCGGCCGCAGCACCACTCGCTGCGTGGCCTCCGAGACCGTTCGCACCACCGCCAGCTCACGGGCATGCCGCTCCCGCAGAAAGCGGAAGACCGTCACGAGCACCGAAACCACCACCAGGGCGATGATCTGCGACTCGAAGTCCATCTTGCCCAGCATGTGGTTTTCGAGCCCGATGACCAGCATGCCCACCACCGCGACAGCGGCGATCGCCCCGGTGACGAAGGTTGAGGCGAAGGACGCGGCAAGGGCAGGCGCCACGATCAGCAGTGACGGGCCCGTCGGCAAATGGTTCGACGGGGACAGCACATCGGTCAGCACGATGGCCGCGATCAGGCTGAGCGGAAGCGCCAGCAGGACATCACCAGCCTGCCGTGGGGGATGCCAGTGCGCATACTGCTGCCGCCAGCTCACACCTCCTGACTACACCCACCCGCGCGGCCCCGCAGGTGCACGCACAACGAGCTGCGCTGCCGCCGCCACTGCGCATTTCTTGATTCATCACGAAGGTCGAGGCTGCCCGCCGTTCTCCTCCCCGTCGCTCTGGGCGTCGGGAAGCGCTGGCAGGCCGTCGGTGTCCGGCGCGGTTCTCGCCACCATGTCGGCAAGTCGCCTACAGGCCTCTTCGATCTTTGCCTGGGTCTGGTTTCGCTCCGTGACCGCCGCGGCAAGCAGCAGCGCGGTCAGCGCGGCGGCGCCGTTGAACACCTGTAGTGAAATCATGCCGGTGAGCAGCGTGTGACCGGCGAACGGGCCCGTCCTGTGGGTGGCGGCGAGGATGGCGAAGATGGACACGGCCAGCGCGCAGGGCGTGGCTCCCGCGCGCTGGAAGCGGAAGGCCGCCCAGGTCAGCAGCGGGAAGCCGACGAAGAGCAGCGGTGCGCGGGAGGTTTCGAGGAGACCGACACCCATGGTGGCCGCGACAAGCAGTGATCCCTCCGCCCACCCGGATGGTGGTGTGTCCTTCGGCCAATGCGCCGAGCGGAGGACGAGCAGCAGCGGCGTGACCAGCAGGACGCCCATGGCGTCGCCGGTCCACCAGACCCACCACGTGAGCCAGAACCCGCCGGCGGGCAGCGCGTGTGCGAGGCTCAGGGTGCTGCTGCCCACGGTCGCGCTGATGAGCATGCTGGTGAGCCCACCGAGGAAAACCAGCGCGAGCGCGTCCTGGAAGCGGTTCATCCGGGTGCGGAACCCGGTGCGGCGAAGGAGTGCGTAGGCGCAGAGGGGGGCGAGTGTGTTGCCTGCCGTGATGACGAGCGCGGCAGTGGTCGTTGGTCCGAGTGAGATGTCGATCAGGAGGGCGCCCAGCGCGATCCCGGGCCAGACCCGCAGGCCCATCAGGAGCAGGCTCGCCACGGCGATCCCGGTCGGAGGCCAGAGCGGCGTGACCTGACCGCCCATGAACAGTTGGAAAAGCCCCAACTTGCCGGAGACCCAGTACAGCACGGCAACGGCGCCGATCTGCAGGGCCGCCCTGCCACCGCTCCGGAGCTCGTCGCGGCTCGCCACAGTCATCGGGAAGTCTTCCCCCTCGGCCTTCCCAGCTCGGCGTCCCAACGCGCCAGCAGGTCAGGGTGGGGCGACGGCTCCGCGCCTTCCCCTTCATTGCCCACTGCCATCACGATCGCCCGCTGGATTGGTGCTCGCTCTCGGTGACCTTCGGCCGGTGGGAGTCGGTGCAGGTCTGGATCGGCATGCCCTTGAAGGTGAGCCGGTCGGCGGTCGCTGCGCACAGACGAGGAGCTGTGAAGATCTTGCCCCACTCGAGGAAGGCGGCGTTGGAAGCCACTGCGGTGCCCTTGCGCTCCTCCCGCTCGGTGAGGATCTGGAACAGCAACTTGGCCCACTTCCTGTTCGTGCAGCCACTCACGCGAGCGGTTCTCCTCGGCCGCCTCCTGACACGACCGTGATCAAACAAGACCACAGGGTGACCCGGCCAGACAGCCCAGCAAGCGCATTACTCCAGGGGCGGCACGTCGCAGCCGGACGAATCCGGGCGGCTCCCCATCTCGCCGCTCCAGCGGCTCCCGTTCAACCTGTCGGAAACACCCCGGTCGTGCTGCCCGCGCCCCGTTCGGCCGCCGTCGCCCCGACCCCGGAGCTGGAGCCGGAGTGCGCGGACGTCGACGAGGGCCAGAATCCGGTCCCTCGAGGACCTGCCCCGCGAGCAGGTGCTGGACTGGCGCAACCGCGCCGCGCACGACCACCAGATCATGCGGGTCTTCCGATGGGGCGGGCGGGTTCAGCCCCGGAGAACGCAGGGCGATGCTTCCGGCGGGTGTCCATCGCGAAGTCCGGGTGCCAGAGGCCCGTGCCCACGGGCCAGTAGTGCGTGCCGCACCGGCCTGTGCGGCACGCGGCGGGACCTACCCGCTCGCGACAGCTTGACCGCCAGACGGGGCGGAATGAACTCCGCTGACCTTCTGCACACCTTCCGCATCGATCTTGTCGCCAAGCGACACGGTGACCTGGTGACACCTACGCGTCAGCACCGCTCACCGGGTTGTTCGTAGGCTACGGACGAACAGCGATAAAATTGTCTAAATCGGTGGCCTGGCTTCCTAGGCTGCTGCTCGACCTGTGCGACCCTCGGGAGCGGCACGGTGGCGAGGTCTCCTGAGGAACGCGGAGTCACGCACGGCGCTGGTGCGCGGGGCAGGTTGCTGCCCATGCTCCCTGCTCTGCTGCTGTTCATCGGCCTGTTCGTCGGCCTCTCCACACCCCGCGAAGTCAGGCCGGACGCCTTCCTCGCCACGGCCATGGTTTCTGCCGCCGCGCTGCTGCCCCTGTGGGGGACCCTACTCATCGGAGTGGGCGCGTGCGCCATCACTGTCGGCCTGATGGCGGACTTCAATGCGCTGCGGGATGCGACCGCCTACTCCGAGCTGGCCGCCCTCGCGGCGATTGCGGCATTCGCCGTCTTCTTCAACCGCCTGCTCGACCGACGCGCCCATCAGCTGGTTCAGGTCCGCTCAGTGGCCGAGAGCGCCCAGCTGGCAGTGCTGCATCCAGTACCGCCACGCCTCGGGCACGTCACGCTCGAGAGCCTGTACCTGGCCGCCGCGGCAGAAGCCCAGATCGGTGGCGACCTGTACGAGGCGATACGCACCCCGCACGGCGTACGGCTGCTGATCGGTGACGTACGCGGCAAGGGCCTGCTCGCGATCCAGATGGCCGCGACGCTGCTCAGCGCCTTCCGCGAGTCCGCCCACGACGCCCCCGACCTGCCCCACCTCGCGCGCCGCCTGGAAACGAGCGTGAGCCGCCATGCTTCCCAGTACCCGGGGGTCCCGGGCTCGGAGATCACTGAACGTTTCATCACCGCTCTCCTCGCCGAGATCCCGGACGATGAACCAGTCGTCCGGACCGTCACCTGCGGCCACCCGCCCCCGCTGCTGCTGCACCACGGCGAGGTCCGGGAGTTGCAGCCCGCTGCTCCCTCGCCGCCGCTCAACCTGGGCATGCTGGTGAGCGACGGGTACCACGTCGACCTCGCCCCCTTCGGCCCCGGAGACCGGCTCCTGCTGTACACCGACGGGGTCACGGAGACCCGCGACCACTCCGGCGCGTTCTACCCCCTCGCCGAACGCATCCGCTCATGGAGCGGCGAGGCGCCCCACCAGCTCCTCGACCATCTCCACCGCGACCTGATCGCCTACAGCGGCGGCGAACTCGACGACGACATCGCTGCCCTCCTCGCCCGGCGGCGCCCAAGCCTCTGAGCGTGAGGTGAGGCTCTGACCTGCGCAGGTGCGCCGGAACTCGTTCGAGAGGCCTGAAGCCGGGGCGCCCTCGCATGCCACCAACAGGGTGCCTCGCTCACGCAGTCGCTGCACATCGCCACCGTTCAGGTGCTGGAGCGCACCGTCTGCTCAGAACTGGTCGCCTCGGCCGACCCCGCCGCCGCACCGCACGAGACCTACCTCGCCATCTCCCTCGACCTCAAGGCCGCCCGGCGCCTGAAGCCAGGCCGGCGGCGGGCCGCGCGATGTAGGCCGGACGCTCTCCGCGGTGGTCCGGCGGGCGGTCCGGGACCGCGGTCGCGACTCACGTGGTTCCGCGGAAGAGCCTGCCCAGCAGGCCGCGTGACAGCCGGGAGGTCGCAGCCGGCTGGAGTCGTTCGCAGTGCCCGAGGGCGGGCGGGCGCCGGCGCCGTGCCGGGTGCGGGTGTGAATCCGCGTGCCGGTGTGAGTCCGGGTGCGGACGGGGGTCCGGGTGCGGACGGGGGTCCGGGTGCCGCGAAGCAGGGCGGGACGCGGGACAGTGGGTTCGCGCCTCCCGCACCGCCCGTGCCAGGTCGGCACGGAGCAGGTCGATCTCGTCGGGGTCCTGCGCCGTCGTGATCCGCTCGGTCAGATGGGCGGCCGGCGAGCCGGGGGTGCCATGGGCGGGCGGCGGCGGCCGGAGGCGGCTCAGGTGGGCGCGCTCGTAGGGGTCCTTGACGATCTCGGAGATCCGGACCGGGTCGAGCAACGAGGCCACGACACCCGCGCGCTCCCACGGGTCCCCGGCCTGACTCAGCAGGAAGCCCAGGTGCCGCCCGCGCCAGTTCTGGGGGCGCAGGTCCAGGCCGGTGTCCAGTTGGCCTCGCAGTGTCTCCGGCAAGGGCCGGTTGAGCAGCTGGGCGTGCTTCGCGTCGGCGGCGAACTCCGCCAGTTCGTCGGCCAGGTAGCGCCAGACGACGGTCCTGTAGCGGTTGAGGTGGACGGTGACCGGAACCAGGAGACCCAGTCTGGCCAGACGGGTGAAGCGGGCTGCGGTCACTTCCATGATCGCCGAGCCCTCCCTGGTGCCCACGGTCGCCACCCGCTTCCGCAGCGCCTCCGGAAAGCCCTCCTGACCGCGCAGCCGTTCGACCTCGGCGCGGTCGACCTGCCGTCCGCCTCCCGCCTCAGCGGGACGGGTGCGGATGTGCCCGAGGTGCACGGCCAGATCGAACTCGCTGCGTTTGAGACCCAGTTCGCGGGCCGCCCGGCTCTGCGAGAAGGGCGCTGGGCCCGTGGTGGCGGCCGTACGGGAAGTTGATGTGACCTCATGTGTGACGGTGTTGCCGGACATACTCGTCTCCCCCGTGGAGTGTCGGGATCGCGCTGTTCGCGCTCACCTGCCAAAAAGGTAGCCGGTGGCGGGAATCGGCGGCCCGACCCTGTGGACAACTCTGGAGGGAGTGACGAAAGGGCAGGTCAGAGGTCTGTCGACGACGTCTCTTCAGGCCGGCGGGCATCCACGTCGAGGTGTTCGCCGACCCGGTTGACGAGCAGGGTCATCTCGTAGGCGATCTGGCCTATGTCAACCTCCGCTCCGCTGAGGACGCACAGGCAACTGCCCGCGCCCGCGGCCGTGACGAACAGCACCGCGTCGTCGAACTCGACCATCGTCTGGCGCACCCCGCCCGCACCGAAGTGGCGTCCCGAGCCCTTGGCCAGGCTGTGCAGACCGGACGAGACGGCCGCGAGATGTTCCGCGTCCTCGCGGCGCAGTCCCGTGCTCGTCCCCGTCACCAGCCCGTCGGTGGACAGGACCAGGGCGTGGCGTACGTGTTCCACGCGTTGGGTCAGATCGTCGAGCAGCCAGCTCAGTGTCTGGTTCTGCGTCATGATGCGGTCTCCCCGTGTGATCTCTTCCCCCTTGGCCGGAGGGTCTGCCGCCAGCCTTCCCCACCCTCGCTGTCCCGGCAAGGAGGATGGGCGTCATGGCACAGAAGATGACCGACGAGGAATGGCGGGCATTCGTCTCGTACGGCACCCGCACCGGCAAGCTGTCCACCGTACGGGCCGACGGGAGCCCCCATGTCGCGCCGATCTGGTTCCTGCTCGACGGCGACGACGTGGTGTTCAACACCGGCAAGGAGACCGCGAAGGGGCGCAATCTTGCCCGTGACGACCGGGTCGCCCTGTGCGTGGACGACGATCGGCCGCCGTTCACGTTCGTGGTGCTGCAGGGCCGTGCCCGGCTGTCGGAGGATCTCGACGACCTCCGGCAGTGGGCCACCCGCATCGGCAGCCGCTACATGGGCGAGGAACGCGGCGAGGAGTTCGGAGCCCGCAACGGCGTGCCGGGCGAATTCCTGGTCCGGGTCAGGGTCGACAAGGTGGTGGCGATGAAGGACGTCGCGGACTGATCCGTCCTCCGCGGGCTCCCGCACGTCCGGACGTACACGGCCGGACGCGTTCGGCCCGTGGGGTCGAGCAGCCGGGTGGCGCGATCCCGCGATCCGCCCGGCGCACTCGACCAGCCGGACGACCGTCAAGGCGACCATCCACTTCCCCGGTGTCCCTCCGCCCCGGTGAGGGATCATGCGGTACATGAGCGACGACCACACACACGTCCAGGAGTTCTTCACCGCCCGCGCCGCCGACTGGGACAGCCGCTTCCCGGACGACGGTCCCGCCTATGCGGCCGCGGTCGCCGAGCTGGGGCTGCGCGAGGGCGACCGGGTCCTCGACGCGGGCTGCGGCACCGGGCGCGCCCTGCCCCCGCTGCGGGCGGCCGTGGGCGCGCCGGGCGTCGTCGTGGGCGCGGATCTGACGTGGGCCATGCTGGAAGCGGCCGTACAGGCGGGACGGGACCATGAGGGGCTGCTGCTGCTCGCCGATGTCGGCGCGCTGCCGCTCGTGTCGGGGTCGTTCGACGCCGTCTTCGCCGCGGGCCTCATAGCGCACCTGCCTCATCCCACGGAGAACCTGCGCGAGTTGCGGCGCGTGGTACGTCCCGGGGGCACTCTGGCGCTCTTCCATCCGATCGGCCGTGCGGCGCTCGCGGCGCGCCAGGGCCGGCAGATCACGCCGGACGACCTGCGCGCGGAACCCAACCTCCGGCCGCTGCTCTCCGGTTCGGGATGGCGTATGACGTCCTACGTCGACGAGGACGCACGCTTCCTGGCGCTGGCCGTACGCGAGGCCTGAACACCGTACGCCCTCACGGGTCTCACGGCCTCCGGGTGGAGAACCGCAGGTCCAGGTGCGCACGGGAGTCGTGACAACGGCCTTCTGCTCGCACTAGGGTGCGCGCCGTTGGACGAACCGATGGGGAGGCTGGAATGGCCGGGACGGACGAGGAGGTCGCCGTCGAGGACGACGCTCTCTATGTGCTCACTGCGGTACTGCTGACGCCCGCGCAGTTCCCGAGCGTTCTGGGCGACGACTACCCGGAGGCCTGCTCGGCGCTCGGCCTCGCACCGCTCGCCGACGGCTACGGCCTTGTGCTCGGTCAGGACGGCGACGGGGCGCGGTGGACGGTCGTCGTCGACGATGTGTCGCTGGTCGCCGTGGCCATCGCGTCCTGGGACTGCGGCATGGAGTACGACCTGTCGCCCGACGAGCGCACGGTCGTCGCCGCCCTGCCGGGCTGGCCCCTGGCCCTCGCCGTGGCGGCTCCGGGCGTGCCCGCGCCGCACGACCCGGACCCGGAGCCCTCGGACGGGCCCGCGCTGTCCCCGCCCGACACCAGCGTCTGGGGACCGGCCCAGCGCCGTCTGGGCGCCGACGAGATCGCACTGCAGTGGGCGGTATGGCGCGAGCAGATCGACGACGCGGACTTCCTCACCGCTCCCACGGGCAGGGCCGGGGCCCGGGCCGGGAACGACGGCGATCCGCCGAGCGCGTCGACCGACGGAAGCGGCGAACCGCCGGACGGGACGGGTGGCAAGGCTTCCCCGAGCCACAGCGGCGTCCGCCGCGCCCTGGCGGAGGCACGCGCGTACGTGGACACGCCGCCGCCCCTGGGCCGGGTCCGGTCGTCCTTCGCGCCCGGCGACGCGCGCACCCTGCGGGCCGACGGTCCCGGCTGGTCGATGGTGGCCCGCACCGACGACATCGCCTTCGTGCTCCTCGACGACGAGCCCGGCGAAGTTCTGCCCATCGGCCGGGGGCCGGAGCTGCCGGGGCTGCTGGAAGCCCTCGACAAGCTGGCGGTACGCCCCCTCTGAAAACGGCGGCTACCTCACGCGCCGGCAGCTCGAACACCGTCCGGAGCTGTACGACGGCGTCGTGGACTGGGAGGGGCGCTGTGGACGGCCGACGGCCCGAACCTGCTCACCTCGCTGCCCACGGCGGTCGCCCGGACCCTGGGCTCGGCCGACGAGGCGGACCTGTACGCTCCTGGCGCCGTGCGCCTCGGACGCGGTGTACGGCTACGCCGCCCTTCCCCGTCCGTGCATCGCGCCATGACCCGCGTGGCCCTGACCGGACGGATCGGCAAACCCCTGATCACGTTGCACGGCGATCTGGACGCGCTGCCGCCCCGTGCGGCGAGTCCGGCCGCCCGCGGACCGGACCGTCGGCAGGCCCGCGAGCGGCGATGTGGTCGACTCCTGCGCCCTGGGCGGGGACGCGCAGGGGCGGTGGTGCTTCAGCGGCCGAGCTCCTTGCGGGTGACGCGGCGCAGCCGGCGCCGCTGCGAGGGGTCCAGGGCGAGATACGCGGCGGCCGGGACTCCGAGCACTATCAGGACGGCGGCCCACCAGGGCAGCCAGATCAGCAGGATGAGTCCGACCGCAACTCCCCCTGCGGCGATCTTCGCGTTCTTCGACATCTGTCGCCTCCTTCGCGGCCACTGCCGCTCTCTGTCGTGAGAACGGGCCCGGGCCCCCAGCGGTTCCGGACCGCGACCCTGAGACGTCCCTGAGGCGCACCCCTACTGGTCACGCCGGGCCACGCTCTTCGGCTTCGCGCGAAGTCCCCGGTTCCGCGCCCTGGAGCGGCCCTTCCGTGCGGTGGCCAACGCCACCGCACGGAAGGCCCCACCAGCGCACACACGGGTACGCCTCGGTGGGAGGACGCCCCCGTGTCAGCCGCGTGCCGCCAGCAGGTGGTCCATCGCGAGCTGGTCGAGCCGCTCGAAGGCCATCCCGCGAGCGGCCGCCGCCTCGACGTCGAAATCCTCGAAGGCCGAGCGGTCGGCGAGCAGGGCCTCCAGGCCGTCCGCCGCCGTGGGCTGCGCCAGCTGGTCGAGCCGGGCGGCCCGCAGGGCCTCCTGAACCTCGGGGTCGGCCCGGAAGGCGGCCGCACGGTCCTTGAGGATGAGGTAGTTGCGCATGCAGCCGGCGGCCGAGGCCCACACGCCGTCCAGGTCCTCGGTCCGCGGCGGCTTGAAGTCGAAGTGGCGCGGGCCCTCGTAGCCGGCGGTCTCCAGCAGGTCGACCAGCCAGAACGCGGAGCGCAGGTCACCGGCGCCGAAGCGCAGGTCCTGGTCGTACTTGATGCCGGACTGGCCGTTGAGGTCGATGTGGAAGAGCTTGCCCGCCCACAGCGCCTGGGCGATGCCGTGCGGGAAGTTGAGCCCGGCCATCTGCTCGTGGCCGACCTCGGGGTTGACGCCGTACAGCTCCGGGCGCTCCAGGCGCTCGATGAACGCGAGCGCGTGGCCGACGGTGGGCAGCAGGATGTCGCCGCGCGGCTCGTTCGGCTTGGGCTCGATGGCGAAGCGGATGTCGTAGCCCTGGGAGGTGACGTACTCGCCGAGGAGGTCGAAGGCCTCCTTCATGCGGTCCAGAGCGTCCCGCACGTCCTTGGCGGCGCCGGACTCCGCGCCTTCGCGGCCGCCCCAGGCGACGTACGTCTTCGCGCCCAGTTCGACGGCCAGGTCGATGTTGCGGATCGTCTTGCGCAGCGCGTAGCGGCGGACGTCGCGGTCGTTGGCCGTGAACGCGCCGTCCTTGAAGACGGGGTGGGTGAAGAGGTTCGTGGTGGCCATCGGCACGGTCATGCCGGTCGCGTCGAGCGCCTGCCGGAAGCGCTTGATGTGCGACTCGCGCTCGGGGTCGGAGGCCCCGAAGGGGATCAGGTCGTCGTCGTGGAAGGTCACGCCGTGTGCGCCGAGTTCGGCCAGGCGCTGCACCGTCTCGACCGGGTCGAGGGCGCGGCGCGTGGCGTCGCCGAACGGGTCCCGTCCCTGCCAGCCGACGGTCCACAGGCCGAAGGTGAACCTGTCCTCGGGGGTGGGCTGGTAGCTCATGCCGCGGCTCCTTGCTCGCTTGCGACTATTTCGTCATGGCGATTTACAAATTAGTATGCCGACGCATCCCTGGGAAGGGAACAGGGGCCCCGACCGGGACATCACCCGCGTCGCCGGGCCGTGTACACCATGAGAAGCGCAGGTCAGATCCCGCGAGCCGCGGAAAGAGGGAGAGCCGATGTCAGCAGCCGAGGGTCCGCTCGTCGTCGGTGTGGACTCGTCCACGCAGTCCACCAAGGTGCTCGTCGTCGACACGGCGACCGGGCGGGTCGTGGCGAGCGGTCAGGCGCCGCACACCGTCTCGTCCGGCGACGGCCGCGAGAGCGACCCGCGCCAGTGGTGGGACGCTCTGTGCGAGGCGCTGCACCAGTGCGGGGAGGCGGCCCACGAGGCCGCCGCCGTGTCGATCGCCGGCCAGCAGCACGGACTCGTCACCCTGGACGCCCAGGGCGCCCCGGTGCGACCGGCCCTGCTGTGGAACGACGTGCGCTCGGCCCCGCAGGCCCGCCGTCTGGTCGAGGAACTGGGCGGTCCGAAGGCCTGGGCGGAGCGCACCGGCAGCGTGCCGGGAGCCTCCTTCACGGTCACGAAGTGGGCCTGGCTGGCCGAGCACGAGCCGGAGGCCGCACGGTCGACGGCGGCGGTGCGCCTGCCGCACGACTACCTCACCCAGCATCTGACGGGCGAGGGCACGACCGACCGCTCGGACGCCTCGGGTACGGGCTGGTGGGCGTCCACGACCGAGGCCTACGACGAGGAGATCCTCGCCCACGTGGGGCTCGACCCGGCGCTGCTTCCCCGACTGGTGCGCCCCGGCGGGGTGGCGGGGACCGTACGCGACAGCCACGACCTGCCGTTCTCCAAGGGCACGCTGGTGGCGGCCGGCACCGGTGACAACGCCGCCGCCGCGCTGGGCCTCGGGCTCCGCCCGGGAACACCGGTGCTGAGCCTCGGCACCTCCGGCACGGTGTACGCGGTGTCGCGCCACCGGGCCGCCGACCCGTCGGGAACGGTGGCGGGTTTCGCCGACGCGCGCGGTGACTGGCTGCCGCTGGCCTGCACTCTCAACTGCACTCTCGCCGTCGACCGGGTCGCCGCCCTGCTCGGTCGGGATCGCGAGGCGGTGGAGCCTGGTACGTCCGTCACCCTGCTCCCCTACCTGGACGGCGAACGCACCCCGAATCTGCCGAACGCCTCGGGGCTGCTGCACGGGCTGCGCCACGACACCACAGCCGGACAACTACTGCAGGCCGCCTACGACGGCGCCGTGCACGCCCTGCTCGGCGCACTGGACCTGGTGCTCGACCAGGACGCCGACCGCAGCACCCCGCTGCTGCTGATCGGCGGCGGCGCCCGGGGCACGGCCTGGCAGCAGACCGTACGGCGCCTGTCCGGACGGCCGGTACAGATCCCCGAGGCCCGAGAGCTGGTCGCACTGGGCGCCGCGGCGCAGGCCGCGGGGCTGCTCACCGGCGAGGACCCGGCCGCGGTCGCCCGCCGCTGGCGGACGGCCGACGGCCCGGTGCTGGACGCGGTGGAACGCGACGAGACGACCTTGAACCGGATCTCCGGGGTACTCTCCGATGCGGCACCGCTGCTGGAGCGCGGGACGCGGACCCCCTGACGGACACCTGCTGACGGGCGGCCGCCCGACGGCCGCCCGCCCGCGCCGAACCGTTCGGCGCAAGACCGCCGGCGGACACCGACCGAGGACGACGGAGGCATGACCGCACCGCTGCACGAGGCCCGCCCGGCCGGTCCGGGGCGCGCACTGCCCGACACCCAGCAGGGCATGCGCCGCCGCAACCTCGCCCGGGTCATGCACACCGTCCGCGCCGAGGGGCCGCTGTCGCGGGCGGCGGTCGCCTCACGCATCGGACTGACCCGTGCCGCGGTGTCGACCCTCGTCGACGAACTCGTCCGGACCGGACTGCTGGAGGAGCTGGGACCCGAGCGGCCCGGCCGGGTGGGCCGCCCCGGTTCGGCCCTGGCCGTCAGCGGACACGGCCCCGCCGGGGTGGGCGCGGAGGTCGGGGTCGACCACCTCGCGGCCTGCGTGGTCGACCTGCGCGGCCAGGTACGGGCACGGGCCGTGCGCCACGGAACGAACAGGGGCCGCTCCCCCGAACCCGTGACGAGCGAACTCACCGCGCTGATACGTCAGGTCGTCGCCGAGGCGGAGCGGCAGGACCTGTGGCCCGCGGGGCTCTCGGTCGCGGTGCCCGGCCTGGTCGCGCGGGACGGCCGCACGGTCGTGCGAGCTCCCAACCTCGACTGGAACGACACCGACCTCGGCGCCCTGCTGCCGCCCGGCCTGCCCCTGACGGTGGACAACGAGGCGAACTTCGGCGGGCTCGCGGAGCTCTGGCTCGGCGAGGACACGCCGCGTGACTTCCTGCATGTGTCGGCGGAGATCGGCATCGGCGCCGCCATGGTGGTCGACGGGCGGCTGCTGCGCGGAACGCGTAGTTTCGCGGGCGAGCTGGGGCACGTGCCGGTAGAACCGGAGGGGCCCGCGTGCCCCTGCGGCGGGCGTGGCTGCCTGGAGCAGTACGCGGGAGAGGAAGCCGTGCTGCGGGCCGCGGGTCTGGAGCCGGGCGAAGGCCGCGTCGGGCTGCTGGCCGCCCGCGCCGCCGAAGGCGACGAGAACGTACGGCGGGCCCTGCGCGACGCCGGCAGGGCGCTGGGCGTCGCGCTGACCGGGGCCGTCAATCTGCTCGACCCGCAAAGCGTCGTGCTGGGCGGCGCCCTGGCCGCCCTCGCGCCCTGGCTCCTGCCCTCCCTGGAGACCGAGTTGGCGAGCCGGACCGCGGGGCCCGCCTGTCCGGTGTCCGTGTCCCGGCTGGGCCCCGAGGGGCCGCTGCTGGGTGCCGCCCACGCGGTGGTGCGGGCAGTCCTCGACGACCCGGCGGCGGTGGCCGAACACGCCTGACCGCAGGCCCGCTTCACCCGGTCGTGTGGCGGAGTTGTCCACAACTTCCCGGGAGTCCACCGAACCCCACCGGGCCCTTCTGCCCAACCCACGAGCGCCGTACCGTGATTCACGCGAGGTACCGCCGTCGAGTCGGGTCGACAGCGGACCTCCGGTGGACGAAGGGGTTCACATGACGGGGGAAACACCGACTGTCCCGGACACGCACGTCCTGCCCGCCGGCCCGGCACACCGGCCGGTGGACGCGTTCCGGATATCGCGGCTCGATCCGTGAAGTGACTCCCACGCGGCCATTGTTCGGCACGCCGGACGCCGGCCGGTCGGCCACCCGGGCCAATGAGCCTCGTTGGCCGATCCGTGTGACACCGACCCCGCGTGCGCGGCCAAGCTCCGCGAGGAGCGGCCGTCGCTGAGCGAAACTCACCGCGGACCGCACGACCCCACCGCCCGCCGACGTCCCACCCCACCTCCCCACGGACACCCGCACAACAACTCCCCCCCGCAGAAAGGCCACCGCCCATGGACCGGGCACGACCTCTCCCCAGCCGACGAATCCTGCTCAAGGGTGCCGTCCTGGCCGCCGTCCCCTACGCCTTACTGCCCACCACACAGGCCGGCGCGCGCCCCCAGGCGGTCGACTACCCGGAGGCCGAGTGGCAGCCGGCGAGCAGCTCCAACTACACGGCGTCCAGCCGGCCCACGACCTACGCGGTGGACCGGGTGGTCATCCACGTCACCCAGGAGGCGTACGGCAGCACCCTGGCGATCTTCCAAAATCCGCAGAAGGGGGTGTCCGCGCACTATCTCGTCCGGTCCGCCGACGGACACGTCGCGCAGTGCGTCTCCGAGTCGGACGTCGCCTGGCACGCCGGGAACTGGGACTACAACACCCGCAGCGTCGGCATCGAACACGAGGGCTGGGTGGACGAGCCCGACTACTTCACCAACGCCCTGTACGAGGAGTCGGCCGGGCTCACCGCGGCGATCTGCGACAGATACCGCATCCCCAAGGACCGCGCGCACATCATCGGGCACTATGAAGTACCGGGCACGGACCACACCGACCCCGGACCCAACTGGGACTGGGAGCGTTACATCAGACTGGTGAACTTCGCCTGACGGCGAGCCCGGGCGAAGAGGTTGCCCGGTCGCCCACCGGGAGTGACGATGTCCGCAGCCGCATCGCCGTCCGGGGAGGCCGCTTTGACCGATCCGTGGGTGGCCCTGGAGCCGGGAGCCGACCCTGCCGAGCGCGTTCGGGCCCTGCGCCGAGCGCACGAGACGTTCACCGCGGTGGGCGCGGTGCCGCGCCCGGTGCGTCCCGTGGTGGCCGACTCGTGGCGGCGTTCCGCGCGGGCGGGTGTCGGGCCCGACGGCACGGCGAGCGTGGAACTCGCCGACGGCGACCTCGGCACCTACCGGGCGGAGCATCCGCTGGCGTCGGTGATGCCGCTGTTCCGTGAGCTGCTGGGCACGTTCGCCGCTGACGGGGAGCATCTGCTCGCGGTGTGCGACGCGCACGGCAGGCTGCTGTGGGTCGAGGGGCATCCGGAAACGCGGCGCAAGGCGGACCGGATGAACTTCGTACCGGGCGCACGCTGGTCGGAGTCCGCCGTCGGGACGAACGCGCCGGGCACGGCGGTCGCCCTGGACCGCCCGGTGCAGGTGTTCGCGGCCGAGCACTTCATCCGGCGCGTCCAGCCCTGGACGTGCGCGGCGGCCCCGGTGCACGATCCGCGCACGGGACAGGTGCTCGGCGCGGTGGACATCACCGGTGGGGACGGGCTCGCCCATCCGCACAGCCTCGGTTTCGTGCGGGCGGTGGCGCGGGCCGCCGAGTCCGAGCTGGCGCTGCTCGCCCCGCGCCGGCCTGCCCCCGACACGGCCGAGCTGACCGCGCTCGGCCGGGACGAGGCCCGGCTCGTGGTCGGCGGCCGCGGTGTCCGGCTGAGCCGCCGGCACAGCGAGATCCTGGTGCTGCTGGCCCGTCATCCGGAGGGTCTGACCGGGGACGAGCTGCTGTGCGCGCTGTACGAGGACGAGTCGGTGACGCCGGTGACGCTTCGGGCCGAGCTGGCCCGGCTGCGCAGGGTGCTCGACCCGGGTCTGCTCGTCTCACGCCCGTACCGGCTGAGCGTTCCGGTCGGCTCGGACGTCGCGGCGGTCCAGCGCCGTCTGGAGACGGGGGCGGTCGCGGCGGCCGCCGCGGCGTACTCCGGTCCGCTGTTGCCCGGCTCGCAGGCTCCCGCGGTGGTGCGGCTGCGGCAGCGTCTCGCCGACGGGATGCGCAACGCGCTGATCGCCCGTCGCGACCCCGACCTGCTGGCCGACTGGGCGCACGCGCCGTGGGGTGAGGACGACCTGGACGTGTGGCGGGCCCTCGTCAGCGTGCTGCCGACCGCGATGGCCCGGGCCCGGCTCGCCGCGCTCGAGGCGGAGTTGGCGGCGCCGCCCGGCTGGTCCCGTCCGGCTCCCCGCTGACGGCCCCGGGCCCGACACCGCCCATCGGCGGCCCGCGCCGCAACGTCCTTGCAACGTCGGGGTGCCTAGCCTCGCGCCGACAGCTGCCCAACGGCGGGCAGCGCTGCTGAGGGAGGCAGACCAGGATGACCCGTTACGCGGCGCCCGGCACCGAGGGCGCGATCGTCTCCTACCAGGCGCGCTACGACCACTTCATCGGCGGCGAATACGTACCGCCGGCCCGCGGACAGTACTTCGAGAACCCCTCGCCGGTGAACGGACAGCCGTTCACGGAGGTCGCGCGCGGAACGGCGGAGGACGTCGAGCGGGCGCTGGACGCGGCGCACGCGGCCGCCCCGGGCTGGGGCCGCACATCCGTGGCCGAACGCTCCGGCGTCCTGCTGAAGATCGCCGACCGTATGGAGGCCAACCTCGAATCCCTGGCGGTCGCCGAGAGCTGGGAGAACGGCAAGCCGGTCCGTGAGACGCTGGCGGCCGACATCCCGCTGGCCATCGACCACTTCCGCTACTTCGCGGGTGCGATCAGGGCGCAGGAGGGTTCGCTCGGGGAGATCGACCACGACACGGTGGCGTACCACTTCCACGAGCCGCTCGGGGTGGTCGCGCAGATCATCCCGTGGAACTTCCCGATCCTCATGGCCGCCTGGAAGCTGGCGCCCGCGCTCGCCGCGGGCAACGCGGTGGTGCTCAAGCCGGCCGAGCAGACCCCGGCCTCGATCCACTATTGGATGAGCCTGGTCTCCGACCTGCTGCCGCCCGGGGTGCTGAACATCGTCAACGGCTTCGGCGTGGAGGCCGGGAAGCCGCTCGCCTCCAGCCCTCGCGTGGCGAAGGTGGCGTTCACGGGCGAGACGACCACAGGGCGGCTGATCATGCAGTACGCCGCCGAGAACATCAAGCCGGTCACGCTGGAGCTCGGCGGCAAGTCGCCGAACATCTTCTTCGACGACGTCTCGGCGGCGGACGACGACTTCCTCGACAAGGCGCTCGAGGGCTTCACGATGTTCGCGCTCAACCAGGGCGAGGTGTGCACCTGCCCGTCCCGGGCGCTGATCCAGCGCGGTCACTACGCGGAGTTCGTCGAGGCGGCGGTCGCCCGCACCAAGCTCATCACGACGGGCCATCCCCTCGACACCGACACCATGATCGGCGCCCAGGCCTCCAACGACCAGCTGGAAAAGATCCTCTCCTACCTGGACATCGGCCGGCAGGAGGGAGCGCGCGTCCTGACCGGCGGCGAACGCATCGAACACGAAGGTGAGCTGAAGGGCGGCTACTACGTCCAGCCGACCATCTTCGAGGGCGACAACCGGATGCGGATCTTCCAGGAGGAGATCTTCGGCCCGGTGGTCTCGGTGACGTCCTTCGACGATTTCGACGACGCCATCAAGACCGCCAACGACACGCTGTACGGTCTGGGCGCGGGTGTGTGGACCCGGGACACCGGCACCGCCTACCGCGCGGGCCGCGCCATCCAGGCGGGCCGCATCTGGACGAACTGCTACCACGCCTACCCCGCGCACTCCGCCTTCGGCGGCTACAAGCAGTCGGGAATCGGCCGCGAGACCCACAAGATGATGCTGGACCACTACCAGCAGACCAAGAACATTCTTTGTTCTTACAGCCCTCAGAAACTTGGCTTCTTCTAGAGCCTGAAGTCGGGTTGCTTGGAGGCATCGTTGCGCTCCAGGCAACCCGCCATAAAAGATACTCACTGTAATCAATTGGATTCTTAAAGCTATCGTCTGGCATCCGAGGGAGTTCCCGCCGGACCATTCGCGGACCAAAGAGCTCCGAAGGACACAACCCACGAGCCGCCCGCTCACGAGCGCAGCGATCCGTCGATACCCGTAAGCAGCGCCGAACCGTCGGCAGCACTGGGAGAGCTCTTCGGCCTCATAGCCGCCCTGAACGAATCCGTATCGCGAGCGAAGTCTCCTCGCGGCGAGAACGGCCCTGCCGACGTGCACGAGCTGCCGAAGACCACGAAGAGGACAGCCCGGAAGGGCCGGCAAGGAGGCTGCCGCGAGGAAGCCCGCCCCCAGCTCCTGACGTGAACGAGGCGGTTGTCAGTGCCGCGGTTCTCGCTCCCGTGCTGCTCACCCTCCTGCGCGCGGTGCAGGGCATCGCGGTCGGCGGTGAATGGGGCGGCGCGGTCCTCATGGCGTCCGAGAGCGCGCCCAAGGGGCGGGCCTCCTTCTTCGCGATGCTGGTGCAGCAGGGCTCACCTGCCGGCGCGATCCTGGCCACCCTCGTCTTCCTCGCCGCGGGCACCCTGGACGACACGGCCTTCCTGACCTGGGGCTGGCGTGTGCCGTTCCTGCTCTCGGGACTGCTCGTCGTCGTGGGCCTCCTGATTCGGCTGAAGGTCGAGGAGTCGGACGACTTCGCCCGGGTCAAGCAGCGCGGCGACGTGGTGAAGCTCCCCGTCGCCGAGGTGCTGCGCGCCGGCTGGCGCGTGGTGCTGCTCGGCATCGGCGCCTCGATCATGGGCATCTCCGCCGCGTACTTCACCAACACGTTCGTGCTCTCCTGGACCACCAACGAACTGCACATGAACCGGCAGACGATGCTCTACATCCTGCTCGGGCTCTCCGTGGCGCAGTTCGTGTGGCAGCCGATCGCCGCGCTGATCTCCGAACGGGTCGGCGAGGCCCGGTTCATGGTGTGCTCACTGCTCGCCAACGTCGTCGTCGCCGTCCCGATGTTCCTCCTGATCAACACGGTACGGCCGCTTCTCGTGTTCCTCGGCATCGCGCTCGCCATGATCAGCGGCTCCGGGTACTACGCCGTCCTGGCCGGTTTCCTCGCCCGCGCCTTCCCGTCCCGCGTCCGCTACACCGGCATCTCCCTGTCGTACCAGCTGTGTTCGACACTCATCGGCGGCACGACCCCGCTGGTGGCGCAGGCTCTGCTGACGTCGGGCGGCGGCTCCATCTGGCCCGTGGTCGCGTTTTACGCCGTCCAGCTGCTGCTCACCACGGCCTGTGTCGCCGTACTCGCCCGGGTCACCGACCGGCGGGCAGCGCAGCCGCAGACCGCCGCGGCGACGGCCGTCTGACCCACCTACCCGCCCCTCCCCTCAAGGAGTCGATCCCCGTGCGCCTCGACGCCGTGTTCCGCGACGGACGCTTCACCACCCTCGACCCGGACCGCCCCACGGCCACCTCGCTCGGCGTCCTCGGCGGCCGGATCGTCGCCCTCGACGAGGAGTTGGCGGGCTGCACCGCCGACACGGTCGTCGACCTCGGCGGCGCGCACGCGGTCCCCGGCTTCAACGACGCGCACCACCACCTCAGTTACGTCGGCAAGGGGCTGCGCGAGCTGGACCTCTCGTACGCGGTCGTGCCCAGCCTGGACGCGCTGTACGCCGCGGTCGCCGAGCGGGCCGCACGGCTGCCCGAGGGCGCCTGGGTGCTCGGCGCGGGCTACGACCAGAACAAGATCGGCGCCCACCCGACCGCCGAGGCCCTCGACAGGGCGTCCGGAGGCCGTCCGGTCTGGCTGGTGCACACCTCCCACCACATGGCCGTCGCCAGTACGGCGGCGTCCGCGCGGGCCGGGCACACCGACCTGTCCGCCGTGCCCGACGTGCCCGGTGGCCATGTCGTACGCGACGCGGAAGGACGGGCCGAAGGGCTGCTCCAGGAGACCGCGATGCACCTGGTCGAGCGGGTGCTGCGCCCGGAGCCGGCCGAGGAGTGGGTCGCCCACATCGCCACCGGCGCGCGGGCCGCCCTCAAGGTGGGCCTGACCAGCGTGACGGAGCCGGGCATCGGCACCGTCGACGGCATCGGCAACGGGCCCGCCGACCTGGACGCCTACCTCCACGCACGCGAACGGGGCCTGCTCGGCGTGCGGATGACGGTCATGCCGTACATCACCACGCTGCACGACTGCGACACCTTCGAACCGGGCGCCACCTGGTACGGCCTCGACCTCGGCCTGCGCAGCGGGCTCGGCGACGAGTGGCTGCGGATCGGGCCGACCAAGATGATGTCGGACGGCTCACTGATCGGCCGGTCGGCGGCGATGTGCTGCGACTACCACGACGCACCCGGCAACAGCGGACTGCTCCAGCACGAGCCCGAGCAGATCCGCCGCTACATCGTCGAGGCGCACCGCTGCGGCTGGCAGATCGCCACGCACGCGATCGGGGACGCCGCCCTCGACGTCGTACTCGACGCGTACGAGGAGGCGCAGCGGCTGCACCCGCGCGCCGATGTCCGCCACCGCGTCGAGCACGCGGCCGTGACCAGCGACGCCCAGGTCGCCCGTATCGCCGAGCTCGGCCTGATCCCGGTGCCGCAGGGCCGGTTCCTGTCCGAGACCGGCGACGGGCTCCTCGCGGCGCTCGGACCGGTCCGCAGTCAACTCCTCTACCGCATGCGGTCGTTCCTGGACGCGGGCGCGGTGCTTCCCGGCTCCTCGGACGCCCCCGTGGTCGCCTCCGACCCGCTCCTCAGCATGCACGACATGGTCAACCGCCGCACCGCCTCGGGCGCCCCGATCGCCCCGCACGAGGCGGTCACGGCGCGTCAGGCGCTGCACGCGTACACGGTCGGCTCGGCCCACGCCGTCCACGAGGAGCACGTCAAGGGCACCCTGGCGCGTGGCATGCTCGCCGACTTCGCGGTGCTCAGCGACGACCTCCTCGGCGTGGCCCCGGACCGCATCGCGGACCTGACGATCGGGGCCACGGTCGTCGGCGGACGGGTGGCGTACGACGCGGGGGCGTTGAGGACCGTGGCCTGAGTGCTCCGCCGGGCTCGCCCTCCGGGGTCTCCCAGCCCCCGTCGGCACCCGGGAACCGCCGCACCCCTGATGGCGACCCCATCACCGCGTCAGGTCAGCCGGTCAGGAGTCCGCCCCGCGGGCCGCGGCCATGGTGGATTCGTAGACGCGCAAGGTATCGAGGAAAAGGCCGCGTTCTCGCGGGGTGAGCCTCTCGAAAGCGGCGCGCCAGGCGACCGCGCCGGCGGCGAGCCAGTCCTCGACGGCGTCCTGTTGTTCGGAGGCGATGGCGATGATGGCGCGGCGCCGGTCGGAAGGGTCTTCGCGGCGCTCCAGCACGCCTTGCCGGGTGAGATCGCCGACCATGAGGCTCACCGTGGTGGGCGCCACCTCCAGGCGGCGGGCCAGCTCGTTGACGCCGAGCGGCCCGTCGAAGACCAGGTAGCCCATGAGCGACAGATGGCGCGGCGCGAGGTTGAAGGAGCGCAGCCCGGGCGGCGGGGGTGTCCGCTTGGTGCGGGCGACCACGCGCGGCATCAGCAGCAGGATCGCGCGGATCGCCTCGTCCACGTCCGGCGCGCCCGCGTCCTCGGCAGGCTCAGGATCGGTTGACATGCCTCACACTTCCAAATAGCTTTGCTCTCAAAGCAAAGCATTTTCCTTGTGACGATGCTAGCCCGAGGCGTCGCCACAGGCCACCAAGTGCCCGGAAAGAGCTCCGGAAAGAGCGAGGTCATGCCCGACAACGCCCTCCCCCAGGACCTGGCAGCCTCGGCGGCCGGGCCCCCCTTCTCCCCCGCGACCCTGGTCGTCCCCGAGCCTCGCTACAGCCCCAAACGCTGGCTCGCGCTGGCGGTGACCCTGCTCGCGGTCCTGATGGACATGGTCGACGCGACCGTGATCAACGTCGCGCTGCCGTCGCTGCGCGAGGACCTGCACGCCTCCTCCACCCAGCTCGAGTGGTCGGTGGCCGGCTACACCCTGGCGTTCGCCGCTGGGATGATCGCCGGCGGCCGGCTCGGCGACCGCTACGGCCGGCGGCTGATCTTCATGGTGGGCCTGGCCGCCTTCACCGTCACATCCGCGCTGGCGGGGCTCGCCAACGGGCCCGACATGCTGATCGCCACCCGGGTGCTGCAAGGTGCCTCCGCCGCGCTGATGGTGCCGCAGGTCCTCGCCATGGTGCAGGTGGAGTTCCCCAAGGCCGAGCAGCCGAAGGCGATGTCGATGTACGGCATGACGTTCGCGCTCGGCGGCCTGGGCGGGCCGCTGCTCGGCGGTGTCCTGCTGGACGCGGACCTGTTCGGCGAGGGCTGGCGGCCGATCTTCTACGTCAATGTGCCGATCGGACTGCTCGGTCTGCTGGGTGCCTGGCTGCTGGCCCGCGAGTCCCGCCGGGAGGACGCGCCGGGCGCCGACCTGACCGGCACGCTCATCGTCACCGTCGGCCTGGTGGCCCTGCTCTACCCGCTGGTCGAGGGGCGCACCCTGGACTGGCCGTGGTGGACGGTGGTGCTCATGCTGCTGTGCCCGGTTGTTCTGTTCCTCTTCCACCGGTACGAGCAGGGCGTGGTCCGGCGCGGCAGGGCGCCGCTGATCGACCCTGACCTGTTCCGCTTCCGCGGCGCGGTCGGCGGCTTGCTGGTCGCGGTGGTCTTCTTCGGCGGCACCGCGTACACGCTGGTGCTCACCGTCCATCTGCAGACCGGCATCGGCTACTCGCCGTTGCACACCGCGCTGTCGATGATCCCGTTCACCGTCGGCGTGGGTGCCGGCTCCGGGTTCGCACCCCAACTGATGGTGCTGGGGCGGCGGCTGGTGGCAGCCGGGTCCCTCGTCATGGCGGTCGGCATGACGGTGGTGCTGCTCACCATCGACCGCTACGGCAGCGGGCTGCACTCCTGGCAGTTGATCCCGGGGCTCGTCGTCTCCGGCTTCGGCATGGCGATGGTGGCCGGCACGCTGGTCAACATCGTGCTGGCGAAGGTGCCGCGGGAACACTCCGGACCGGCCTCGTCCCTGGTCAACACCACCATCCAGGTGGGCGTGGCGGCCGGTGTGGCGCTCATCGGCACCGTGTACTTCGGGCAGTTGGAGGACGGACACTCGCCGGTGCGTTCGGCGGAGGTCGGACTGTGGGTGGTCGTCGGGCTGTATGTGCTGTCGGCGGCGGTGGCGTTCGTACTGCCCGCCGGGCGGGTGGAACCCATCGACGAGACGGCCGAGGAGGCGACCGCCGGCGTGCGGGTGGACGCGGCGGGTCCGGGCGACGGCGAGGTGGCGGAGGCTGCGGCGCGGCCGTCGGTGCGACAGCCCTGAGGCCTTCGTTCGGATGAGGCCGGATCAGCCCGGCCCTTGTCCGAACGAGAGGCCGTGGCGGTACTCCTGGTCGTCGGCGCGGATGCGACGACGACCGGGGGGGTCCCCGGACCCGGTCCGGTGGCGCAACCCCCGTCGCGCCACCGGACAGGCCCGTTTCCTCCGGTCAGCCGGCCGGCGGGCGGTCGATGTCGTCGCGGGTGATCGTGCGACTGAGCATGAGCAGACCGCCGTCGCGCCGTACGAGGGTGTCGCGCACCACGCAGCTCGGCTCGAACCGCACGAAGCCGTCCCGGGCGGTCACGCTGACCACGGCGTAGTAGGTGGTCTCCAGGGTGCCGTCAGCGGTCTCCTCGGCGGCCATCATGTCGAACCAGTGGCGCGGCCGGCCCCCTGGTAGCGCGCCTCCGCGGCCTCGGCGGCGGCCCCGATCGCCTCGCGCCCCTCGAGCACCCTCCGACCGCCGGCCAGTGTGAACACGCCGTCCTCCACGAACGTCTTGGCGAACCCGGCGAAGTCCCCGCCGTCCATCATGTGCATCTGTCGCGCGTAGAAGTGCAGTACCTCCGCGTAGACCTCCGGCGCGGCAGCCGATCGCGTGCTGGCCATGGATGTCGACCTCCGGACTGACGGCGGCCACCCCCGGCGGCCGCACACGAACAGGACTCCGCGATCGTGACGGTGCGGGCTCGAACCCCGATCGAGCCCTTGGTGGGGCCGGACGTCATAGGGTGGGCGCCGCCGAGTGCGCCCGGCCGTCGCACGGGCGGGAGGGGGCCATGCGCTACCTGGCTGGAAGGGGAGGCCGGTTTCGGGGTCCAGGCTCACCTGCTGCCACCCACGGCAAGCCATCCGCGCACCCGGCTTCTAGGCCTGGACGCGGTCCGCGGTCCGCGGTCGGATGAAACTCCTCGACGCCCCGCACTCGACTCCTAAGAGATCGTCTCAACTGGCTTGATCCTTAGGCTGGTGGGCGTGATGGCGATGGTAGAGCGTTTAGCACCGGACGGGTTGTGGGCGTTGTTTCAGCGGGTGGTGCCGGCCGCTCCGATGCGGCCACAGGGCGGGGGCCGACCCAGGTACGGGGACCGGCAGGTGCTGGCAGCCATTGTGTTCGTGGCCACGACGGGATGTACGTGGCGCCAGCTGCCGCCCGACTTCGGCCCGTCTGGGCCGACCGCGCATCAGCCGCCGACCCGCTCTCGCCGTGGACCGCGCCGGCGGCGGCCTGCCAAGCTCCACGCCGACAAGGGGTACGACTACGACCGCCTGCGACGGTGGCTCCGCGGCCGGAACATCGTCCCGCGCATCGCACGCAAGGGGATTGAGTCCTCGCAGCGGCTGGGCCGCCACCGTCGGACCGTGGAACGGACGGTGGCCTGGCTGGCCGGGTGCCGCCGACTTCACCGTCGCTACGAGCGCAAGGCCGAACACTTCCTTGCCTTCGCCGGGATAGCCGCAACTCTGATCTGCTACCGCCGTCTCTCCCGCCTGAAGTGATGCTCAGGTATTAGCCCCTCGTGCCGTGACCTGCCAGTGGTCGATCACCTTGCGGTCTCGGACGACCAGCAGTTCATCGGCGAGATTCACCGGCGTGCAGATGTGGTTGGGGACGACAGAGATCACCGACCCGAGGCGTGGCCCCCTCACGCCTTCCGGAAGGCGGACCACGGCGTGGTGCTCCCACAACCCGGTGATGGATCCCTTCGGGAACTGGGGCAGGTAGCCGTGGCCCGTCACCCAAGGCGACCGATCGGAGCCGAGGACCTTACTGCCGACGTCCAGCACGAAGCGGTCCGGGGCGGGAACGCTGATCACCGTCGCCGCAGCGACCAGCGCCAGGTCCTCCACCCCACAGGTGCCGATGGCCAACTGGGTGGCGTCATTGAAGACGTAGACACCCGGCCGCAACTCGTTCACCACGCCTGGCTGCCACTGCCCCACCGTCGGAGTCGACCCGCCACTGACCACATGGACGCCGAGCCCGAGATCCCGCAGCACCTGCGCGGCCTCGCCCAGCGTATGCTCCTCGTCTCGTGCGGCGCGCTCACGTGCCCGCGCGTCGTGACCATAGCCATGTCCAGGAAACGTGAAGACGCCGGCAACATTGAGTCCCGCATCGGCGGCCGCCTTCCCGACCTCACCAGCCATGTGAGGCTGCACTCCCGTGCGACGGCACCCGCTGTCGACCTCGACAAGAACCTCGACTGGCCGGTCGCTGCCACGCACCGCGGTCCCCAGCCGCTGCGCGCCTTCGACCGACTCCACGCCGACTCTCAGAGCAGCGTCGTCAGCCAACCGGCGCAGCCGCTGCGCCTTGTCGGCATCGAGCCACACGGGGTACGCGATGAACAGGTCGTCCACGCCAACCCGGGCAAAGGCCTCGGCTTCGCCGATCGTGGCCACCGACAACCCGCGCGCACCAGCCTGAAGCTGAAGGTCCCCGATCTGCGCGCACTTGTGAGCCTTGGCGTGCGGACGCAGGGCAAACCCTTGAGCCCGCGAAGCCTCAGCCATCCGCGAGATGTTGCTTTCCAGCACATCCGGATCGACCACCAGTGCCGGCGTAGCCAGCCCATCAGGCAGCAGTATCGCCATCTCTTGCCTCCCACCGCGGAACACGTCGAGATGATCATGGCAGGTCGGCAGACGAGGGCCACAGAGCAATCACCCCAGGGCATACGTACCAATCGAGACGACCTCTCACTGATCGTTTCAAAGTGAGATTCGACCGCATGGAGCCTGGCCGGTTGGAGAGTCTTATGCTCGCGGCGACGGTGGAACTGGGGCTGCCAGATGCGAGAGGTAGGGACGGGATGCACCGGCTGTCCGATACTCGGCCGAGGAGTGTGCTGTCCGAGGCGGAGGTTCGGTCCTTCGAGCGGCAGCACGGGGTCACGCTTCCCAGGGAGTACCGAGAGTTCCTGATGACCGTCGGAGACGGCGGCCCAGGCCCGTACCACGGCATTTGGTCCCTGAGCGAGTCGTACGGTCCCGGGGACGAGGCCTGGTGGCCTGGATTCCTCGCGACACCGTTCCTGCACACTCAGGCGGTGAACCCGGACGACCTCGACGACGACTACGACCAGGACCGGCTCGTCACCGGTTCAATGATCATCTCGGACATGGGGTGCGGCGCTTTCGTTCGACTTGTGGTCACCGGAACAGTCAGCGGCCAGGTCTGGTTCGACACCCTCGGGATAGACGACACGTTGACACCGGGGCCGGCCTTCGGGGACTGGTACCGGGCGTGGGCCGCCAGCTGGCCCCGACGTGTGATCACCTCTTTGCTCAAGCTCCGCGGAGCCGCCGGAGGCAGATGAGACCGCAGGCCAGTTCGAGCAGGCCCTGGTGGAGGTCGGCGCGTCGTTCATAGCGGGTGCGGAGCCGCTTGAACTGGTGCAGCCAGGCGAAGGCGCGCTCGACCACCCAGCGAACCTTTCCCAGGCCGGAACCATGAGCGACGCCGCGCCGGGCGATCATCGGCTTGATGCCGCGCTTCCACAGCAGGCGGCGGTACTTGTCGAAGTCGTAGCCCCGGTCGGCGTAGAGGCTCCGGGGCTTGCGGCGCGGGCGTCCCCGCAGCCCCCGGACCGGTGGAACCGCGTCCAGCAGCGGCAGGAGCTGGGTGATGTCGTGTCGGTTCCCGCCGGTGAGTGTGACAGCGAGTGGGGTGCCGTGGCGGTCGACGATCAGATGGTGCATGGAGCCAGGGCGGGCCCGGTCGACGGGCGAGGGGCCGACGTGATCCCCCCTTTGAGGGCTCGGATGTGTGAGCCATCCACGGCGCAGTCGTCCAGGTCCAGGAGCTCTGCCCGGCGCAGTTCGGTGAGAAGAGCGGCGTGCAGGCGCGGCCAGACGCCGGCCTCGGTCCAGTCCCGCAGCCGACGCCAGGCCCCGAGCAGCATCAGCCTACGACTGGCTCGGCGGGGTGCACACACAGGACCGCCCTCCTGGGCGCCTCGGGCGGGCGGTCGGCGGTTGGCGATCATGCCAGGCCATCGCCTGTGGGCAGTACGACGTGGCGCGCCAGGTATCTCCCGGGTCTCTACCCCGCACGGCAGCGGAAGGGTCCCGTCGCCTGGTCCCGACCTGAGCCACGGCGCCCGCCGCGACGGGCTGCGTCAGAGTCCGCGGCGATGGGCCTCCCGCCAGATCCACGCCGCACGCTGGCCGGCGCGCTCCGCCCGCTCCCAGGCCTCGCCGGTGATGTGATCCGAGATCGGACTTGGCTCGCCGTTCGGTTCCAGCAGCAGATCGGCCTTCAAGGTCAGCGGCAGCATGTCCGCGCTCGCGTAGCAGTCTGCCCAGCTGATGCTGTGGCCCGACGGAGGGCACGCGAAGTCCGCGTGCACGGTGGCCAGCAGCTTGTGATCAGGCTCCCCACCGAGATCTGTCTCATGAGGTTCTGGCAGAAGGCGGGCGATGAACTTCGCGGCGTTGACGCGGCCCGTGATCATCGAGTCCTCCAGGACTTTTGTGCAGCCGCACCCAGACTGCGATAGGCCCCGCGCCCGACTTGACAGTGCAGCACCGGACGCACGGCCGGTGCGCATAACTTCCCTCGGGCTGGCGAGGGTTGGGGCATGTGGCACACATCCCGCCGTACGGTGGTGCCCGCGCACGGCAAGGCCTCTCTGCGACGGCGGGGGCCTCTTCTCGGTGAGCCGGGTGACACGAGCCGCTCTTCACGCTCCCGTACAGCGCACGCGGGGCGGCCGGCCATCAGTGCCGACGGCGACTGCTCTCAAGGGCCGCAGAGATGGTGCGCACGGAGACGGGGTTCTCTGGTGGCGGCTTCGACACGCCATCGCCGACGCGCTCCTGTCGGGCCGCTCTCACTCTCTGTGCGATCACGGACCGCTCTTGTCGGACTCGTTCCTGAAGCCTCTTGGCCTGCCTGGCGGCCTTGGCGGCTTTGGTGCGCTTCTTCTTCGCCATGTCCCAATCCTGATGACTCTCAGAGGCGTTGAACAGGCCCCGGGGGCCGTCAGTCATCAGTCCCCGGCATGCTCGAAGTCCAGCGCTACTCACAGTCCGGCTGAGCCGCATACCCGGCGCGTCATACACAAGCCAGGCAGCAAGGGGCGGGGCCCGCGGTGTTGCGCCGCAGCGCACATAATGACGATATTCGAATCTATTATCGTTTTTTCTCGGGAACTTCACTCGGGTGCGGGAATTCTGCCCACGCGGGGCCATTTGATCCGCTTTACTCAGCACGACGCCGATGTTCGGACCTCTTTCGACCTGCGGGTGTGTCGTACCCGTACCGACTGTGCCATTCGGCTGGTCGGCGCAGGCTCGCTGTTTGAAAGAGGAGGGGCATGCGTCGCATGTGGCGTCGTCTCAAGGAGGCGCTGAGGCAATTTGCTGAGCGGGTTGGTCGTCGGGCCGCGCTCGTACGTGCCAGTAGAAGCTAGGGCCGTGCGGAGCGTCTGGCCCGCGACCTCATCGTGGCGACGTTTCCAGTCGTCGTCGGTGTGGTCGTGACCTGGTTCCTGCACGGCCGATAGCCCACCCAGGTGGCCCCACTGCTTGCCGGCGGCCGGGGCCACCACCTTTATCTGAAGGCCGATCGCCGCAACGCAAGTCTGTGGCTAGACCTCACCCCAGCGCACCTAGTGGTGCGTTCGGGTGGACAAGACATTAGCGCCCACGGACTTAGTATGCGACTTAGTTGGCAATTAAGTCGGCGACTATTTTGGGCGCAACGGATCCGTTAGCCCCATCAGCCATCGTTACGCGGCTTGCTATTGCTCAGCTTACATAACGAGAAGACATCGCCTGACCTGCGCAAACCCTGGTTTGGTGTTCAGTTGGCCGCCTCTCACGCGGGCTGCCGCTTCTGCGACGGCGGCCATGCCGGGCGGCGAACGCCTCGGTGACGGTGGCTCCGAACCAGCGGACGGCGGGGCCTTCGGCACGGCCGGCGAAGCTGGCACCCGGACAGCCGACGACGAGGCCCCCGCCGTGATGGTGGGGGCCTCGTCTGGGTGAGCGAGGTGACAGGGGTCGCCCTTCAGGCTCGCGGCAGCCTGCCGGTGCAGTCACCCGTAGGCCGGACCGGTCTACCCATCCCTGTACGTCAACCCTCGGTGGGAATCCTTGGCAGAGGCCTGGAATCGGCCCCAGCCAGGAACGCGGCGTTCGCGCGGGCCTCCAGGCCCGTCTGGAGTACGGCCGGGCGGTGCACCGGGCTACGTCACTCATCCCCCGCAGGGCCTGTCCACGTGCGCTCGAACCACCCCTCGTGCTTCCGGATCGCCTCCGATCGGTTCTCCGTAAGCTCTTGCACTCCGTCTGCACGCGCTGCACGCAACGCGGACTCTATGACGAAGTGTTCTGCCCAGGCGTAGTCGTCTGCGGTACGGGCCTCGTCCCACTCGGTGACCGTGTAGCGCTGGCTGCCATCACCGTACGGCTGGACGTCGGGGACGATGATCTTGAAACGTGAGTAGCTCGGGAAGTCGATACCGAGGCTGAGTACCTGCATGGCCTCCCGGACTTTGATAGCGACGCAGTTTCGTGACGGTCCGTCGACGGAGTCGGTGGACCGTCACGAAACTTCGAGGTTAGCTGGTGGTTGGCTTGTTCCATACGCGAGTACGTGCACGACATCGTTGCGGGGCGCGCATTCCAGAGCCCGGCGGCTCAACTGGTACGTCCAAAAGTGGTGTAATCCGCATACCAGCGGTCCTGATAGCGCCAGGGCAAGTTCTGCCGGCCATGGCATTGCCCCCGTAGGCAAAGCTGTAGCGAACGGCGAAGCCACTGCGGCTACTCCCGTAGCCCGCACTCCTCTCACCATTCCCACCCATCGTCATCGCGCTGGGCATACAGAATCGCCCGTCGAGTAGACCAAGCGCGGACCGTGACGCGAAGGGCATGAGTTAGGTGGCGGCGGCGTGGCTCAGCGGCGAGGTCCCAAAGTTCGCTGCGCCATTCTTCGGTGTAGCGTGGCCGATCTGAAGCCGGGAGGATGCGCACTGCAAAGCCGATAAGCCACTGTGCTGGCAGGCTCACGCGCCTCTGACTTGAGCGGGAGACAAAGTCCTCTTCCGGACGGTGCAATGCGGTCGTGAACTTATGCAGCAGGGTGGTGGCTTCATAGCAGGCTTGGGCAACGCGCATGGCCTGAGCGCTACCGCGGGGGTACACGCGGTCGAGTTGTAGCGCGAGCTTGGAAGAGGTCTCGGCCGCGTACTCAAGCCCCTGAGCCAGGTAGGCGGTTCGAGCCTCGACGGAACGGGGCGTACCGATCGCGGACGGGAGCCGAACAGCGCGGATATGGAGGGTTGCGACTGCCTCGGCCAAGTCGAGCGCCAGGTCGAGATCGCTGCTGGTTGCGCCAAGACGCTGAAGAGCGAGGCCATGGGCCAGCCTCTTGGCGCGGATATCGATTCGAGCGAGCTTGCGGATGAGGTCACGGGACAGGCCGCTGGCGTGGCTACGGTTGAACTCGCTGGCGAGGCTTGACCCGCCGGTAACGGGGGCCGGGCTCATGTGCTGGCGCCTCCGGCGAGACCGGGACGCAGTGCGCTAAGTGCATTTCTGCTGGACGTGGCGCGGGCAAGGGCTTCCCTAGCGGATACGGCGCCGTCTGGGCTGAGCCGGTAGTAACGCCGTCGGGGACGGCCCTGCTCATGCGGATCCGCATCCTCCCAGCGTGAAATCAACCAGCCGACGGACTCCAGGCGAGCCAGGATCGGATGGATCGTGCCGCTGGCGAGTTGGGCTCTGGCAGAGATTTCCAACCCATACAGCTCTTCAGTGGGCTTCTCCAGGAGTGCCCGCAGCACTAACTGAGTCGGCAGCGTCATCCGTGGAGCGGAGGGCTCTTGAGGCATGGTTCAACTCTACCTAGCCCTAGGTAGAGTTGAACCATGGATTGATGGTCGACGCGAATGCGACATCTGTTCGTGTTGCCGCGCGGCCGTGATCAGCGAGGCACGCTCACGGTGTTGATCCAGGGCTGGCGATGCGGGATTCAAAGTCGGCGACGGGCCGGTCCTGGAACCGCAGGTTTGAGCGGGCGGGCCTTGAGCCGCTCCTCCAGGGTGCGGTTGTCAGTGGCGAGCTGGCGGACGCGCTATTTGAGGGTGGTGTTCTCGGTGGTGATCCGCTGGATGGCATCCTGGGCCGCGCGAGGGCGCTCCAGGGCGGTTGCAAGTTCCGGGATCGCGTAGATCGTCCGCGTCCAGCGGGAGCTGACGCAGCAACAGCACAGGCACGAGGCCGGTGTTCATCAGGGTGTCTATGCCAGCTGATCACATCGAGGTCTCGTGCCTGCCGCTCCATCCTCCCCGATCCCTGCCGTCCTGGCGAAACTGGGCCCCCTCCACCAGCGCGACACCGGCCGCCTTCGCGTCCACCTCCAGCGCGTACCCGACCCGCGTTCGCCTCGAGGCCGGTGGTATCCCCTGGTCGGCTTGCTGATGATCCGCGCCTGCGTGGTCGTCTCCGGCGCCTGGACCGTCACCGAGATCACCGAGTGGGGACAGCGCGCCACCACCACGGTGCTGGAACAACTCGGCATCCGCCGCCACCTGCCCGGACGTCGCCGCGCCCCGTCCCATGCCACCCTCACCCGGCTCCTGGACGCCCTCGACGGCGATGCCCTGGACGCCGTGATCGGCGCCTACCTGGCCGAACGCGACCACATCGATGCCGACGGCGCCGGTTCGGCGCCCAGAGCGGCGATCGCGGTGGACGGCAAGGCGCTGTCCGGCTCCGCGCACCGACAGCAGCGCCACCGGCACCTGCTTTCCGCCGTCACCCACACCATCACCCTGGCCCAGCGGGAAGTGGACTCTGCTGCGCAATTCGCAAGTCAGGCCGTGAGTCGGTAGGCGAGGCGTTCGAGGCGGCTGCTGCGGGGGCGGTGCTGGTCGTGACCGGTCCAGTAGGCGTCGAGTCTGACGACGTTGAGGGCGGTTGCGGAGAAGGCGTGTTGGAGACGGACCTTCGGGAGCCCGCGGTAGCGGGCCCGGCGGATGCCGGTGATACCGAGGGCCTGGTTGATGGTGCCCTCGATTCCCGCGCGCAGGGCGTATTTCGTCTTCCAAGTCTCTGTCTTCTGCTCGGCCCGGGCCCTGGCGAGGGCTTCTTCGGGTTCTCTCGGCCGCAGGGTGAGCATGCGGCGGCCTGCGGCGGAGCTGGTGCACTGCCCACGGAAGGGGCAGGGGCGGCAGGTCAGGACGCCGAAGGTGATGACGATCGCGTCCGTCCCGTGCTGTTTGACCGGATTCCAAGTGCGCGCTGGTCTTCCCGGCGGGGCAGCGGACCTGGCGGGCCTTCCAGTCGATGGCGAAGGCACTCTTGTCGAAGCCGGCGGCGTCCTTGGCCTGGGCGGGAGTGGTTCAGAAGGACCGGGGTGACCATGCGGACGCCCTGGCCGGCGGCGGCGGTGATGAGGTCGGCCGAGGGATAGCCGGAATCGAGAGGTAGTGCTCAGCGGGCTTCAGACCGCGCTCGGCGAGACGTCGCTGGACCGGAGCCGTCGCCTTCACATCGGGCACGGTGGCGTCGGTGGTGAACACGTCCGTGATCAGGTTCGGTGCCCTCCGGACACCGGCTTCGGCTTCGGCTTCGGCTTCGGCTTCGGCTTCGGCTTCGGCTTCGGCTTCGGCTTCGGCTTCGGCTTCGGCTTCGGTGGGAGTGTCACAACTCTCCGTGAGATGGATCTTGTAGCCGAGCCAGAACAGGTCCTCGCCCTTGGCCGCCCAGCGTGCGTCGAGATCGTAGGGCGAGGCGAGGCGGAGTTGGCCGGGCGGGACGCCCTCGTCATCGGCGGCCCGCTTCACGATCACCTCCCGCCCCTTGGCGTCGGTGCGGAGGTAGTAGGTCTGCACGAGGATCTGCCGCAGTACCCGCACTGCCTCGATCTCGCGTATCCATCCCGGGGCCCCGGGCGCCCACGCGGCCCGGCGCAACGCCAGCGCGTCCTGGCCGAAGACCTGCGCGAGCCTGTCACGCTTGGTCTGCGAGGACGGCATCCGCCAGCTGTCCACCCGCGGCCCGTAACGGTGAGCGAACTCCGCGACGTCCACTGCCCCGGCCAGCCAGGCCGGCGCCGCGACCGCGAGCGCCTCCAACGCGGCCCGCACACTCTCCCCGGCCAGCTCCAGACGGTTCAAGTCCCGCACCGCACTGACCACATGGGTGGAGTCCGTGCGCTGCTTCCCACCGACAGCGACCAGCCCTTCGGCCTTGCAGTGCTCAAGGAGCCGGTCGAAGAGCACCCGCTCCATGCCGTGCTCGGCTCCGTGCAACGGCGCCGTGCGCTATGTGTTCGGGTGCGGTGATGAGACCGGTGCGCATGGGGCAGCTGGCTCCGGTGGACGGAGCGGCGTCACCGCCCCGCAAGCGCCGAGCTCGACCTGATCGCAGATGCTTGTGTAGCCGGCTGCGACCCTCCGCAGCGGCCACCGCGCCTCCCCGGAGCGAGGCTCCACGGTGGGCACCGCCCCTGTGCCCAGGGCGATGCCCCAATCGGCTGTCGCCGCCCTGTGAGACGAGGTGAAAGTCCGTCCGTAGTCGGTTGCTGTCGGCAAGCTGGGGTCTGGGCCGCCCGCTCGTGAAGTGTGCGGGCGGTGCCAACTGGTCAAGGGCGCCTTCGGCGGTGCCTCGCGCCGGGTTTTGCCCGCCACGAAGACAACCGCAAAGGAGATCCAGGCCGCTACCGGCGGGCGGAACGCCTGAGTCAGCAGCGGCTCGGCCAAGTGGCATGCAGCGGGGGCTTCCCATCTACTGGAAAGGAAAGGCGGCGGGGGACTCGAAGGAAGGCCTCCTATGCCGACGCATGCCCGCATCGACACCCATCAGCACATCGTGCCCCCCGCCTACGCGCAGTGGCTCGACAGCCGCGGCATCAGCGCCGGCGGGCTGCCGATCCCCGCATGGTCCGCGGCATCAGCCATCGCCCTCATGGACGACAACTCCATCGCTACAGGGATCGTGTCGGTGTCCACCCCCGGCGTGCACCTGGGCGACGACATTGAGGCGCGGCGCAAAGCGCGCGAGGTCAACGAGTTCGCCGCAGAGGTGGTCAAGGACCGGCCCGACCGCTTCGGCTTCTTCGCCACCCTGACTCTTCCCGATGTCGACGGGGCCATCGCCGAGGCCGAATACGCACTGGAGACTCTGCACGCGGACGGCATTGTGCTGCTCGCCAACGTGCGCGGCACCTACCTCGGCGATCCTTCCTTCGACCCGCTCATGGAAGCCCTCGACGCCCGCTCGGCCGTTGTCTTCGAGCATCCGAGCACCCTGCCCGCCGAGCCGGTGCCCGGCATCCCGCCCTACTCCGCGGACTTCCTCCTCGACAGTACGCGCGCGGCGATCAACCTCGCGCACAACGGTGTGCTGGACCGCTGCCCCAACCTGAAAATCATCAGCTCGCACGGTGGAGGCTTCATCCCCTACGCCGCAGAGCGCTTCGCCGCCGTGTGCTCGCCCGAAGGCACCCGGGAAGCTGGCCTGAACAACCTGCGACGCTTCTACTTCGACACAGCCCTCACCGCGAGTGCCAACGCCCTTCCCAGCCTGCTCGCCTTCGCCGATCCCACCCACGTCACCTTCGGCAGCGACTGGCCCTATGCCCCCGCAGCTCGTTCGACCCAGTTCACCCGCAACCTGGACGCTTACGAGCTGGACCCGTCCGCCCGTCACGCCGTCGACCGGGGAAACGCGGAGGCCCTGTTCCCACGGCTGGCGACTGGCTGAATCCTGGCCGCTACGAGCGGGTGCGGCGGGCCGGGGAAGTTCCCCTGGCCCGCCGATCGTCAGAGCAGGGCCGACCGATCTCAGGCTCGCCGACCTTGGGCTCTCCGGCGTGCGCATGCAACCGCTCGCCGATGTCGAACTCCTCATCGACACGCGCCGCTTCGATGATGTGCGGATCCGCCTTCGAGTACGCAGCCGCCTCGAACGCCTCGCCTACCAACTCACGGCCTGACTCGCGAATTGCGCAGCAGAGTCGAAGTGGGGGCCAAAACCAACGAGACGGCCGCCTTCCGCCCGCTGCTGGAACCACTCGATCTAGCCGGCGCCGTAGTCACCTTCGACGCCCTGCACAGCGTCAAGGACCAGGTGCGCTGGCTGGTGTAGGAGAAGAAGGCCCACTACATCGCAGTGATCAAGGGAAACCAGCCGACCGCGTCGGCCCAGGTTAAGGCCCTGCCAGGGAGCAGGTGCCCGTAGCGCACACCGTCTCCGAAACCGGTCACGGTCGGCGGGAGTCCCGCTCGGTCAAGACCATGGCCATCGCGGCGAACCTGGGCGGGATCGCCTTCCCAAAAGCGCGACTGACCCTGCGCATCCACCGGCGCCGCCAGGAGGGTTCCGGGGCAGCGGTGGCGATTGAAAGCGCGCCTTCGCAAGCGCAACAGCAAGTACTCCTTCACCACCGGTAAGCACCCACGGTCGTCACAGGCGTACACCGTCGACTTCGAGATGATCAAGGATCGGGGCCTTGACAACGCCAACGTCGGCTAAAAGCAATGGTGTTGCACGAGAAGGGACGTGACCCTGCAGAAGTTCTGCGGCGAGTGGGCCTCCTCCGCCCGAGGACGCGGCATCGGCCGACGCGGTGGCCCGTCGGCAGCTGCCAGGACTGTGGATGCTGGGGCATCACCGGTCGTCTGTGCCCCGGCTGCCACAACTGGGGGCGCCCTAACTTCGGTCTTTGCTGTCCGCCCGGGCAGTGCGACCGGTGCAGGCGTTCGATGCTGCCAGTGTCGACCGAGTACGGACTCTGCCGGGGATGCCTCATCCACGTTCGCGAGAACGGGACAGAGGGCCACCCGGACTTTACCCAGCTGCAGATCGCTTTCGGCGGTCGGCTGGCCCACCAACTCCGCAATCTGGAAGGGAGGCTAGGGTATTCACCCGACCGATACCCGGTGCGGTCCCGCGAGGCGGAACGGCAACGGGCCAGGCGGCCGGGGCCCCCGGTCTCGGACCACCTGGTAGATCCGCACCAGCTGATCCTGTTCGACATAGACAGGAACTGGAACCGGGTAGCGCGTCTCACCGTCGACGAGCTGCCCTCCCTGACCCCGGAGTCCGAACAGATCGTGACGGAGTTCACCCGTGTCTCGCGACGACAGAGCCGCCTGATCGACCCGAACCCTCACGGACATCAGGCGTCCCTGCGTGCTTTGCGGATCGTCCTGGCATGGCTTGGTGCTGCGGCCTTCCTCCGCGAGCGCAAACTGCGGACCCTGGCAACCCTCGCCCCCAATATCAGCGGGCAGCGAGTGATCTGGTTCCTGGCCGAACGCGGCCTGCTCGAACCCGATCCCGACCAGCTGATCGATCGCGATGCCCAGACCGCCAAGGAGATCATCAACCAGTTCCCGACCCCAATGAGGGACGAACTCAACTCCTGGATCGAGGTGTTGAGGGGAGCGGGGAGGCGGGAACATCCTCCGCTGTCGTCTCACCGCATCCTCGTGTATCTGCGGATCGTCAGGCCCCTACTCGACTCATGGGTCACCCAGACCGACACCTTGAGATCCATCACCACCAAGGAGTTCAAGGACGTCCTCGACGCCAGAAAACCGGGAACAGCGCGGGCCATTCACCACGCCCTGCGCAGCCTCTTCCAGGGCCTCAAGCAGGAGCGGGTGATCTTCCGGGACCCGACCCGCGGTGTCCTGCCCGATGTGGTCACCCTGCCTGCATCGATGCCGAGCGACCGGCTGGCCGGCCTCATGGAGCAGGCCCGAACTCCCCTGCATCGGCTGCTGCTGGCCCTGGTCAGCATCCATGCGGTTACCCCGCCCCAGGCCGCCCAGATCCGCCTCGACGACGTCGACCTCACCCGCGGCCAACTGATCATCAGACACCGGTATCACCGCCGGACCGTTTATCTCGACCCGCTCACAGTCGAGCTCCTCACCGGCTGGCTCCGTGAACGACAGCAGACCTGGCCCACCTCAGCCAACCCGCACCTGCTGGTCACCAGTCAGACCGCCCTGGACGTCGCCCAACCGCCAGTCAGCGGGGGGGGGCTGTTGCAGGCCCTCGCCCCGGGTCGGCGTCGTGATCCCTTCCCTGGCGGGCGGATTCCCCTTCCAGGACGGCACCGACCGCGTCGGTGATGTCGGGCGGCGGCTCGGTGGTCGTGGCGTTGACCGCTTCGACGGCGGGCTCGGGAGGCACGGGGCCTTCTCCGGCTCGGGTATCCACGGGCGCCACGCAGCGGCTCGCCCGCGCGCGTGGGACGGCCTCATTCCACGGATGTACCTCAAGTGGCCACCGGCGGCTGTCTGTCGACGGACGCGCCCATGAAGCCGGCATTCTGCGGCTGACGTACAGGACGGCCACGAAAAGGGGCTGGCTGCTGGCACCGTGAAACTGGCACGCACCTCGCTGACCTGCACGCTGTCGGCGATCGCGTAGAGGTGCTCGATGCGGGCCTTCGGCGTTGAAGTTGTGGATCACGTCGCAGACCCGGTCGGCGCTGGTGAACGTGGGACCGCCGCAGTCCTCCTCGTCACGGTCGGCGACGGATCCAGCTTCCCGAGCGCCGCCCACCTCGCCTCCTACTCCGGCCTCGCCCCCACGACGAAGTCGTCCGGAACGTCGATCCACGGCGAACACGCACCCAGAGGCGGCAACCGGCGGCTCAAACGGGCCATGTTCCTGTCCGCGTTCGCCGCCCTGCACGATGCTGCCTCCCGCACCTACTACGCCAAATGCCGGGCCCGCGGCAAAACCCACACCCAAGCCCTCCTCCGCCTCGCCCGCCACCGCATCAGCGTCCTGTTCGCCATGCTCCGCGACGGAACCTTCTACGAACCCAGAACCCCACACCTCGCTTGACGAAAGACGTAAAGGCACCCCCCGTACACCGAGAGAACCTCACCGACGCGGCCGCCGTAGCCGAGTCGGCCGTCTCGGACGCACCCACGCCGCCTCACCAAGGGCTGTCGGAATTTCTGCGACATATGGCAGAAGGATGCACAAACGTCATGTTTTTATCCAAATAGTGATAGACGTGGTGATCGTGAGTGATCGCCGCTTGTGTCGCGGCCCCTGGATTCGGCCCGCTTTGGGAGGACAGAGATGAACCATGCCTCGCGCGGCGAGTCCGTGACGGTCTCAGAGCCACCGGGCCCCATCACCAAAGCGATCATCGGGGCCCTGTGGAAGCGGACGTTCGACCCTGATCCGGCGAACCCGATGTACCTTCCGCGGATCATCCGCGACGGCTACCCGGAGTGGGGGCTGCCCTCCTACGATCCCGCGGTACCCGGGGGGACGAGCGCACCGGTCGACATCCCGGACGTGCCCGATGACGTGGGCGATTCGGCGTGCGCGCGCGACGACGTGAGATACCCGCCGGTCTGTACGACCGCGCCGGCCCTGCAACTGACGAACATCCTGTTCACGAATCTCAGCGTCATGCAGGCCGTGAGCCTGAGCTTCTCCGACATGGAGCCCGTCTTCACCGCCGTGGTCAGCGTCGGCACCACCGACCAGCCCTTCACTCTCGACGCCGACGACCCCGCCAAGCCGAACTACTTGTTCTCCATCGGCTGCTGCGAGCCCGTCTCGCCCGAGTCGCACGACTGCGGCGAGCGGCGCTGGACGGCCGACGCCAGCGGGAGGTTCGTCGGCCGGGCACACGACGCGATCCTCACCCTCATCGTCCGGCTGAACACGAGCGGGTCCGGGCCCCTGACGGTCAATGTGCTCGGTGTCGGCCTCACGGTCGACCCCAAGGCGGTCACCGTCGACTTCGACGTGGACGGTGAGCCGCAGTGGGTACAGGACCTCGCTCAGATCGCGGTGAACGAGGGAGTCGCCAACGGGGGTCTGGTGAACGGCATGCGGACGTTCCTGAACCAGCCCGACGTGATCGAGAACATTGAGACGTTCGCCAACGAGGCACTCAAGAACATCCTGGCCGAGATTCCCTATGCCTGAGGCAGTGGTCACACACCCCTACAGCCGGGCGCGCTCGCTGGTGGCGGCGGAGGTGGCGGCGCTCGACGCGCGGCTTGAGGATCTCCTCGACGGACAGCGCTCGTACCTCTCCGACGCTGAGCTCGCGTTCCACCGCGGCGGCAAGCGCCTGCGTCCGTTACTGCTCCTGCTCAGCGCGCACGCCGCCGCGCGCACGCCGGTCGACGTGCTGCCCGAGAAGGCCGTGGCGGCCGCGGTCTCGCTGGAGCTCGCGCACGTCGGATCGCTCATCCACGACGACATCGTCGACCGGGCGCCCACGCGTCGCGGCATGCCCACGGTGAGTGCCTCCCGCGGCTACGAACTGGCGCTGATCATCGGCGACCTGCAGTGGGTGCAGGCCACCCGGACCATGTCGGCCCATGTGGAGACGCGCGAAGACATCGCCCTCATGCGCGACTTCCTCGCCTCGGGTGAGGAGATGTGCCGCGGCCAGCTCGACGAGATGCTGGTGGCACGGCCGGGCGACCGCTCCGCGCTCGTGCGCCGCTACTTCCGGACCGTCGACCGGAAGACCGGGCGGCTCGTCGCCTTCGCGTGTGACAGCGGCGCGCGCCTGGTCGGCGGACTGCCTTCGGTGGTGGGTGGTCTTCGGCGCTTCGGCGGGTGGCTCGGCCGCGCCTTCCAGGTCGTCGACGACGTGCTGGACGTCGTACGGCCCGAGTCGGCCGCCGGCAAGGAGCCGCTCACGGACCTGCGGCAGGGCCGGCTCTCCCTGCCGCTGCTCTACACCCTCGACGACCTGCCCGGCGACCACCCGCTCCACGGCATCACCGACGGACGGCCGCTGTCCGAGGACGAGCTGGAGGACGGCATCCGGCTCCTGCGCCACGGGAACGGCTGGGTCCGCGCGCTCGGGGACGCGCGCGCGATCGTCACCACCGCCCGGGCAGAGCTCGCGCTGCTCCCCGGCGGCCCGCACCGCGACGCGCTCGACGCGCTGGCCGCCCACCTCGTCGACCAGCCGTTCCTGGACTCCTACGGCACTGCGACCGCCTGCTCGCCCGAGAAAGGACACCCCCGGCCATGACGCTCCTCCCCGGCGCGGGCGACAACACCGACTGCGATCTCGTCGCCCGCCTGTGGCAACTGCTGAACTCGCCCGCCTCGGGCCAGTGGTACCTCGGCTCGATCATCCGGGACGGACTGCGCGTCCCGGCCCTGGGCATCGACATCCCCCCGTTCCCCGTCGTCGCGATTGGCGACATCCCCGAGCAGACGATGTTCGACTGGGCGGCCGAGCACCTCGGCATCGCCATGTCCGCGACGGTGCTCAGCGGCCTAGACACGTTCACCGACGGCACCGCCGCGTGCCGGCCGGTGAGCTCCACCGCCACGGACGTCACCCTGACGCTCCGGTTCGGGCGGATCTTGTTCTCCGGCGCCTACGACGTCGGCGCGTCGGGCCTCACGGGGTGCGCCCTGGCGACCGCGGCGACGCTGCTCGGCAACCCGCCGTCCAGTGCCGGCGACAGTGCCGACCCGCGGCTCGAACTCGCGACGTGGTACCGCGACGACCCGCACGGCCTGGGACAATCGGAGAACGGCAAGGTCCTCGTCGGGACGTACTACCTGCACGAGGACACGATCGAGTCGGTGACGACCGCGCCGGCGTCCGAGGTCCCGGCGGCCGGGCTGTACCGGCAAGTGCTCTCCCAGCAGAAGACGAGCGCCGACGCGGTGACCGCCTCCACCGGCTATTACCAGCAGCAGGAGTCCGGTGAGGATCCACCCGGACAGCCGCCGAAGATCGGCGACAGCCCGCAGTACGCCGGCGGGTTCAAGACGTACACCTACCTCAACATGGCCGTGCAGCAGATGCGCGAGCAGGCGGGCCTGGCGCTGGAACCGGGCAACGAGTTCGCCGACCTGCAGAACGCGATGGCGCAGTTCAACGCCCAGGTCAAGGCATATCAGCGGGACAACCCGGGCGAACACGACACTCAGAAGATCATGGACTACGTGGCCTCGGCCGAACAATTGTCGAACGAACAGCTCACCGCCCTCGGGCTGCCCGGCATCCCGGTGCACGCGCCCGACAGCGAGGAGGTCGTCGACCACGTACAGCCGTGGCCGCTCGACCGCGACCGCGCACTGCGAGCCCACGCCGCTCGCGCACCGCGCGCGCGGGCCGCCGACGACTGGTTCAACGTCCGCGGGACGTTCAGCGACCAAGCCCAAGCGCTCTCGCTGACCGTGGCCGCCACGTTCACCGCGACCTCCGACAACAAACTGTTCGCGCAGGCGAACTCGATCACCCTCAGGATCGGGGCGCTGCGCATCATCCTCGGCAACAAGGACGGGTTCAACAGCCAGCCGGGCCTTTACGACAAGGTCACGAACTGGATCGCGAACACCCCGATGTTCCAGGACCTGCTCATCAGCAAGTTGAACGCCGGCCTGAACGACAGGGCCGTGCTCGGCCATCTCAGCGACGCGCTGAACGCCGGTCTGAAGGAACTCGGGCTTCAGGAGCGGCATGCCACCTCATGACTTGCAGGAACTGCTCACCGCCGTCCAGGGATGCATCACGGGCAGCGGCGAGGACCGCCGTTTCGCCATGGCCCCCGACTACCTCGGATCCCCTGCGATCGCCTCCCTCATCACCGACTCGTTCCCCCTGACCGACGGTTACTGGGCGCTGCGAGCCCCCGACGACCCGCGGATCGAGGGCTCGGCCGTCGTCCTGACGGGCACCATGGACCTGCTGCTCGGCCTCGCGCCGGCCCGGCTGAAGGTCTCCTTCGACCTCGCCGACGCGGGGCTGCCGAGCCTGCTCGCCGAGCTGCCGCCCCTCGACCAGCCGCGCCCCCTCGTGGCCTGGAACCTCGGCAACGCCTTCCCGGTCTGGAGCGAGCAGCGGTCGGTCCTCACCCAACTCGTTTTCGACGCGCCTGCCTTCTGGTACAGCTCGATCGAACGGGCCGCCACGGACGGCACCCCGGCGGTCGCGGTGGGCCTGACATTCTCCGCCGCCACGCTGGAACTGGAAGGCGTCCTCGGCGCACTCGGGAACCTGACGGGTCTACGGCTGAACGACCTCGACGGCGCGATCACCGGCCCGGAAACCGCGCCGCTCATGCAACTGCAGGCGGCTCCCGTCACACCGCTTCCGATCCAGGGGTTCGACCTGCCGCTGGTGTTCACCGCCGTCTCGGCGCAGCCCTCCGGGGCCGGAAAGATCCAGGTCCCGCCCCCACCGTTCGAGACCTACCTGCAGTTCGTCTCCGAGGTGCAGATCGGCAGCGCCCCGCCGATCCCCGTGTCGCTGCGCTTCACGGGCGTCGGCACCATGCTGACGTTCGGCGCCGACCTGCGCGGGATCAGCCAGTATGCGATGAGTGAGCTGCAGGACTTCGTCCGGGGCGCGCCGATCGGCACGATGCTCGACGGTGTCTTCGAGATCGGCTCCTACGTCGGTCTGCGCGACCTCAGCGTCCACATCGGCCTCGAACCGCTGTCGCTCACGGCGATCGGACTCGGCGTCGGCACCACCAAGCCGATCACCGTCGTGCCGGACTGGGTCGAGATCCCGGACGTCAACGTCGACTTCATGGTCGACAGCCCGGCCGACACCCCGGCCGTCACCGCGCTGCTGAGCGGCACGTTCACCTTCCTGAGCGACATCCCGGTGTCGATCACCGCCGCGTACCCGGAGATGGTCTTCACCGGGAGCGTCGAGCCGGACGAGCCGATCCCGCTGGCACGGATCGTCGAGAAGTTCGTCCCGAGCGTCACGTCGTTTCCCGCGATCGCCCTGGACGACCTCTATGTGGCCGCCGACTTTACGCAGCAGCAATACGCGTTCCAACTCGCTGTCTCAAGCGACTGGAAGATCCCGATCGGGATCGCGCGGTTCCAGCTCGAACAGGCCTCGCTGGCCCTGGGGTACGACGGCGCCGCGCCGGCGAGCGGCTTCAGCGGCGAGATCGCGGCGAGCGCCGTCCTCTTCGCCGAGGACGACACGGAGATCGCGCGGTTCTTCGCCGACTGGAAGATGCCCGGCGCGGACTTCGTGCTGCAGGGCACCTTCCCCGAGATCGACCTCACCCGGCTGGCGACGGTGCTCACCGGGGGCGGGGTCCCGAACTCCGAGGGAGTGCCGCAGATCGTCCTGCGCGATTCGCTGGTGCGGCTGCGCATGGAGGCGGCCGCCGGCCGGACGCGGCGGCTGACCGGCACGACGGCCTACCGCTTCGACCTCGCCACGACGGTCGACGTCCAGGACATCGGCCAGGCCGCGCTGGCGTTCGAAGTGCGCCGTGGCACGGACGGGAGGACAGGCTTCGCCGTCGGCCTGGTGGTCCAGCCCGGGTGGAAGCCCGACCGGCTCTGGAGCGGGCTGCGCAGCGTCATGGACGTGATCGACGTCCATGACGCGGGCCTGATCCTGTCCTCGATCACCGACCAGCAGTTCACCCTGCCGGGATTCGACCGCCTGCCCTATGTGCCGCCGGTGATCCAGCCCGGGGTGACGTTCTTCAGCTCCGTCGAGCTCAAGGGTGACGTCTTCTCGCTGCTGCGCGACCTCTTCGACCACGACCTCGAACTGGACCTGTACGCGCGCATCGACCCCTCGAACATCGTCGACTCCGAGATCAAGGCGTCCCTGCCGGGTGACGCGGGTCGGAACGCGGTCAGCTTCACCGGCCTCGAAGTCGCCATGAAGCCCGGCGCGGGCGAATTCTCGATCACCGCCGGCGCCCGCTTCGTGATGTTCGGGGAGTTGCTGACGCTGCGCGGCGTCGGCGCCGTCAAGCTCGGGCCGCCGACGAGCGCGACGTTCGCCATCAGCGTCGCCGACTGGGAACACCCCTTCGGCATCGCCGGCCTGACGGTCCGCACGTTCGGGCTCGCCGTCTCGCTCGACGCGGAGGGCCTGGGCGTCGGCGTGCTCGGCACCTTCGTCATCGGCGACGACCCCGCGACGCAGTTCCAGTTCACGGTCGGCGGCGACGTGAAGGACTTCGAGGTGCCGGACGCGTTCGTCTGCGCACTGGAGTCGATGTCGCATCGGCCGCTGAAGGTGACGGACCTGGTCAAGCAGTTCACCTCGCTCGACCTGTCGGACGTACCGCTCCTCGACGGCCTCGCGTTCACCAAGCTCGCCTTCTACATCGTCGGGAACCCGGCCGGCTGGACCGGCCCCGGCGGCTACTACCCGGCCGGGATCGGCATCGACGCGGATCTGACGCTCTACGACTGGCAACTCGCCCTCAAGCTGGAGGTGGACAGGAAGCGCGGAATCCTCGCCGACGGCGCCCTGAGCAAGCCGATCGAGATCGCGGGCCTCCTGAAGATCTCCGACGCCGAGGGGACGAAGGGCCCGCGGATGCGGATCGACACCAGTGCGCTGACCGGCATCCCCGTCCGCAGCCGCATCGACGAGATCACGTTCCGGCACGCCCGCCCGCTGCCCACCGGGGTGACGTACGCGGTCATGCCGGTCAACCCGTACGCCGTTCTCACCGTCGGCAGGTCCGACAAGGCGTACTTCACGGCGTCGGGCGCGCTGCAGGTGCTCGGCGTGGACGAGTCGTTCTCCGGATCGGTCACCGCCGACGGGTTCGAGGTCAACTTCCACACCCTGCTGGCGAAACTGTTCCGCGCCGAGTTCACGGCGTCGTTCTCGAAGAGTTCGGGGTTCGAGGGGCACGCGAAAGGCTCGTTCGACTTCTCGCTGAACTTCCCGAACGGTGTGAAGATCGACGGCTGGCCGGTGCTGCCGCCGGTCGTCGTCGAGGGGCCGAACGCGACGCTGATGATCGACCTCGTCCTGAAGACGACCCAGGCGAGCGTCGCCCTCGACCTCAATCTCAACTGGGGCTCGTTCAACTTCCACCCGAAGTTCTCGCTCGACGCCACCCAGGTCGCAAACATGCTCGCCGACCTGTGGAACCAGATCGTCGCATGGATCGCGGACCATCCGAAGACGTTCTTCGCCGATCTGCTGGCCGATGTCGCCAAGTACGTCAAGGCACTGGCCGACGGCCTCATCTGGGCCGGCCAGAGCGCCCTCGAGATCGCAGAAGTGCTCTATCACGTGTTCGGCGTCGACGACGTGGTGAAGATGGCCGGCTACCTCGCCGACATCGCACGGCTCGGCTTCGCGGACATGCTCGAAGCCCTTATGGCGGTGCTGGGGGTGAGCTACGAGGTGGCGCTGGCCGCCCTTCGGGCGGTCGGCGACACCTGCGCCGTGGCGACGAACGAATTCGTGATCTACGGCGGCGATGCCACCCGTCGACCGGGAGGCGGACGATGACCCCGTTCGACGTCGCGGTGGGGCTCGACGAGGCGGCCATGTCGCAGGCCATGGCGGCCGTCTATCGCGAGTTGTATCCCCGGGTGTTCACCGGGTCACAGCGCGTCGAGAAGGCGGGTCTGGAGTTCGTCGTCTCGTGGGATGTGAAGGCGCCGCCGACCGTGGTGCTCGGCCCTCCGCCCGAAGGACGCCACCTCCTCGCCCGGCACCTGCGCACGCATCTGGAGCCCCCTTCGGGCCTCACCGTCGAGCAGTTGATCGACGCCTACGCCGCGACACTGGAGCACACCACGTTCCAGGTCGTCGCCAACGAGATGACGATGAGCATCGAGGGCGGCGGCGAGCACGCCGTCGTCCCGGTGAAGGTCGTCCTGTACGTGCAGATCGACTCGTTCGGCGCGCATATGACGCTGCGTCCGCTGAAGGCGACCGGGACCACCGGCAACCCCACCGACGACTGGTTCCTCAACAACATCATCCTGCCCGAGGCGGTCAAGGTCGCCCAGGAGATGCTGCCGGGAATCGACCTGCCGCCACTGACCTTCGCCGGCGTCGGCCTCACCCCACCGGCCGCCGACGTGACACCCCGGCACGTCGTCGCCCTCGCCGCGCTGTCGGGAAGACCGGTGCCCACGCCGCCGTACCCCGAGAACTGGCCGCAGAGCCCGTTCTTCGCGGTGCTGAGCGACGACGCCAAGCTAGCGATCGGCCGCGCGGGCGTGCGGTCCATGGTCGGTAAGTCGTTCGGCGAAAGCGGGAGCGTCGACATCGGCATCGGCACCGCCCAGTACGCGGCGACGGCACGCATCGCCGCGATCGACGTCGGCCTCGCCGGCCGGGGCGCGCCGCAGTTCACGTTCTCCGCGGCGATCACCGGCAACGTACGGGCCGGCATCACGATCGGGTGCACCACCTTCGGCGTGAACTACACGCTGTACGCGGCACCGCCGCCGACCGGCACGATCGGCCTCGAACTGAGCGGCACCCAGGTGAGCGCGAGAACCCAGCACGTCAACACTTTCGTGCTGCTCATCAGCCCCGACGGCAGTCCGATCGAATGGCTGCTCTCGGCGCTCACCGTGCCGCTGCTGCAGGCGGTCACGGCGGTGTTCTCCCCGCTCATCACCATGGCGTTCGAGGGGCTCGTCTTCCCGGTGACGGTCCTGCCGAGCGTGTTCATCGACACCAGCGGCGTGCGCCTCGCCGTCACGCCGACCGACGTTCACTTCGCGACGTTCGCCGGCCTGACGTCGATCGAGGGCACGGCCCGGATCACCGGAGGCTGAACCATGCCACCCACCAAACTCATTCGCACCAGCGGGACGAGTCTCGGCCCGGGCCCCAAGCTCGTCGTCGACTTCATCAACACCTGGCAGGGCAACGCCGTCCTCGTCTCCTTCCCGGACGGCGGGTTCATGCTGGTCGACTGCGGCTCACAGGCGACGAGCACCAAAGGCTGGCCGTTCACGCATGTGCAGAGCTACATCACGTCCGTCACCGGCGGCAACCGCATCAGGACCGTGGTGCTCAGCCACGGCGACGACGACCACACCGCCTTCGTCCCCTACATCGCGGAGGCGGCCAAGCCGACCTACGTGCACTTCGGCGGCTCGATCAAGAGCTACAGCGACGACGTCCAGAAATGGATCAACCGACAGGAGGGGAAGAAGGACCAGAGCGTCTTCCGGTACCCGCCGAACTACTGCGTGCCCCAGCCGGACGCCGACTTCGGGTCGGCGACGACGACCGGTGCGGCACAGGTGATGGCGCTGGCCGCCAACTTCGGCAGGACGACGAACAGCAAGAGCATCGTCCTGATGATCCGCTTCGGCAAGCACGCGGTGGTCCTCCCCGGCGACGCGGACACCAACACCGAGACGTTCATCCTGCGCAAGGTCCCGAAGAAATACCTCTCCCAGTGCACCGTCCTGATGCCCGGCCACCACGGCGCCGCCGAGTCGACGGGAAAGCCGTTTGCCGAAAAGCTGGACCCCGACGTCGCCGTGATTTCGGCGAGCGGCGCGAACATGTCCTACGCCCATCCCAACTGCGCGAAGACCACCCTGCTGGGCAAGTACTGCCTCGACGGGGCCGTCAGCCACAACGTGACCTGTTCGGTGGGCAAGGGATTCCCGTACACGGTCTGGGACACCACCGAGACGATCCTGACCACCGCCACCAACGGCGACGTGCGCTTCATCTCCGACGGCACCAACTGGCGGCTCCTGGCCAGTACGACGGCGGCCTACGAGCTCGCGCAAGCGGAACCCCACCCGCTGCTGCGCTCGATGGTTGCCAACGCTCCCTGGAACCGACGCCCGGCCATCCGGTTTCCGGCGGTTCGGCTCGCCCCTGACCCGAACCTTGAACCACTCGCCGAACCGGAGGTGAGCGGTCGGGCCCGCGAACCCGACCGACGAAGGCAGCCGTTGACAGGCACACCTGGTGCGTTGCCACAAGGGTGATCGCAGCCAACCCGCCGGCTCCTGCTGTATGGGGGTGTGAGACCGGCGATGACGGCGTCGTGGGGGACGGCTGCAAGTACGTGTCACCGAACTTTGAGTGCGCTGGTCAGCGGAGGACTCGCAGGAAGGGGCATTGCATAGTCGCGACCGGTCCGGTTCGTTTGCCTCATGCGTGACGTGGTGTCATGTCCCGGCCTGGTCTGGGATGTCCCCGGGAAGCAGAGCAGGCACGGTGCCGTTGATCACGTGGTTGTCGAAGACCCATGCGAACCGAGCGAGACCGTGCCTGCCCGAACATCATCGGCCACGCCCGCCGGGGCGGGGAATCTGGCCCTCCCGGACCTCTGCGCCACTACTCAGGACGCCGCTGACCTGCGACGCTTCCCTTATTTGGATGCCCGGCCCGCATGGCCTGCGGGGACGGCGATATCCGCTGCTCCCCCTGTTGTGTGCGGCGACAGTAGCCGTCCTGACCGGTGCCCAGTCTCTCATCGCGATCGGTGGATGGATCGGCGATGCCCCGCAGCCGGTCGCGGGTGTGCTCGGCTTCCTGGGCGCTGACGGTCTGGATGTCACACGTACATGACGACGGGGAGAGGAAGCGGTCACCGTCGGCGGCCGCCGGGAGTCCGACGGGTTGCGCCGCGTAGCGACGCCAGAAGGCCAAGCCTCCCCCGTCCTCTCGAACACCCCCGAACGGCAGACTCACGGCGAACACCCCTACGGAAATCGGTGGCAAAACGGCATCAATGCCGTCCGCAAGCTCATGCAGTGGCATCAGGACTCCTGCCAGATATGCGCCACCGCCCTGGTCCTTCCCTCACCCCGCGACCGCTACAGCGAAGCAACTCATATCCGCGCCAGAGAGGACGGCGGACCCAACCTCACCGAGAACCTGCTGTGCCTCTGCCCGAACTGCCACGTCCGCTTCGACGGCGGAGCATACGTCCTGACCGACGACCTCACGATCGTCGACACCGTCAAGGACCGCCTGGGAGCCAAGCTCAAGCGCCATCAGTGGCACTACATCAATGCCGACCACGTTCGCCACCACCGCCACCACTGGACCCGCCGCAATCCCGCACCTCTCACGGCCCTGCTCTCGAAACAGCAGAGCGACCGAAACCGCTGGTCGGGTCCCTCTTCCCATGAACCCGGACCATACCCGGGCCAAGCCTGGCCGTATCCCTTCACACAGCGCGTTTGTACTGGTCAGAGCCGTGCACATGGTGTACCACCAGCAGACCAAGAACCTCCTGGTGTCGTACTCCCCGAAGAAGCTCGGCTTCTTCTAGACGTATGCGAGAAGGCGCCTGACCTGGGTTTTCACCCGTCAGGCGCCTTACGCTCAGCCCGCTCTCGACCGAGCCTGGGTCGGTGGCGGCGATTCAGCGCCCGGCCGGCGCATGGCAGGTCAGGTCCCTGGCCGGGAGTTGGCCCGTGGTCAGGTAGGCATTGGCGACCTCGTCCGCACAGGACCCCGCGCCGTAGACGCCGTGGCCCTCTCCCTCCGCGACGGTGACCATGCGGGAGCCCCGCAGGGCCCGGTGCATGTTCCGGGCGGCTGTCAGGGGTGTCTGCGGATCCCATTCGTTCTGCAGTATCAGCGCCTTGACGTCGTTGTTCACGGTGGTCGGGGTCTCACTGCCGGGCTTCCAGAAGGCGCACGGTTTGATGTTGGACGCGAAGTCGCCGTACAGCGGATACCGGGCCTTGTCGCGGACGGCGTCGCGCCGGTACTGCTCGGGGTCGCGCAGCCATGTGGCGGAGGTGTCACCGCACATGACCGCCCAGAGGCCCGCGATCTCGTTCTCCGGGGGAAGTTCGGGGTCGGGTGCCGGCGTGGCGGGCTCGGCACCCTCGGTAGCCTTCTTCAGCTCGGCGACCCAGGCGGCGGCCTTCTGCTTCTGGAAGAAGATGTCGCGCACGGAGCGGATGTCGTCACCGGTGAGGAGCCCCTCGTCGGTGGCGACGGGTTTGCGGTTCGCCTGGGCGACGATCTCCCAGAAGGTCCTGCGGACCTCGGCCGGGGTCGTGCCGAGCTGATAGGCCGTGTGCTGGCGGGCGGTCCACTCGCTCCACCTCACGAAAGCGGGTTCGGTCCCCTCCGCCATCTCCTGGAAGGTGCCGCGTCCGTACCGCACGGGGTCGACCGCGCTGTCCAGCACGAACCGGTCGGCCCGCTGGGGAAACATCTGCATGTAGACAGCACCGAGATAGGTGCCGTACGAGCCTGCGTAGTAGGAGATCTTCCTCTCTCCCAGTGCGGCGCGCATGACGTCCATGTCGCGTGCGGTGTCGCGGGTGGTGATGTGCCGCAGCTTGTCACCCTCTTCGGCTGCGCACTTGTGTGCCACCAGGCGTGCCCACCGCACGTCCTTCGCGAAGGTTTTGGCGTAGTACGCGCGGTCGAAGTTCAGTTCGTCAGAGGACAGACCGCAGCTGAGCGGAGAGCTCTGCCCGATGCCCCTCGGATCGAACCCGATGAGGTCGTACTGCCTTTTCACCTCTTGGGGAAGATACGCCTCCAAGACGACCGGAAGGCCCAGGCCCGGCGCACCGGGGCCGCCGGGGTTGAACAGCAGCACGCCACGGCGTTCCTTTGGACTGCTCGCCTTCAACCGGTTCACCGCGATGTCGAGTTGCCTGCCGCCGGGGTCGCCGTAGTCCAGCGGCACCTTAAGAGTCGCGCACTGAAACGTGGCGGGCGTCTTCGCGTCGCAGTGCCGCCAGTGGAGCTTCTGCTGTGTGTACTGCCGCATGGGGTCCTTGGCAACAGCCCCGGAAACCGCGAAGGTCGTCTCGGGTGTCAGCGTCGCGGCCAAGGTCGCTGCGGTGCAGGCAACCAGAAGAGACGCCATGCGCTTGTTGCGCATCTTGCGTTTGTTTTGCACCGGGATGCTCTTCCTTATCGGTGATGGGGCACAGGGGCTCGGCTTGTCGCCGCTCAGTTCGCGGCGAGGTGCCGGCGGACGCACTGCGCGTATTGCTGGAGGCTGTCGGGCTGGTAGCACGCCTGCGTTCTGTTCGCGTACCAGGCCATGAAGAGGGCGAACAGCACGGACACGACGATCGCGAGGAACGAAGCCAGCACGCCGGTCACGGCCTTGCCCCGGCCGGCTCCGGTCCGCTTGGCCGTCCTCAGGCCCAAGGCGCCCAGGACCACGCCGATGGCTCCGAGCAGCCCACCGACGAAGATGATCGAGGTGAACAGGCCGGTGACGCCCAGCGTCATGGCCGCCGTGGCCAGCCCGTTCCTAGCGGACGGAGGCCGCATGCCGGCCACGGGGCCCCCGGGCGGCTCCGACGTCATCCTCACCGGCGCAGCCCCGGCCGTCGCCATGTACTGCGGCACCGCCGCCGTCCTTCGTGTCTTCATCCGCTGTCCTCCCGTTTCGATGGGGCAGGACACGATCATGGAAGCGGGAGGTACGCGGGCGCATCGCGAGAAGGCGTGGGAAAGCCCTCCCCCGATCGGGGGAGGGCCCCTGTGCATCGGCCCGCCATACTTGCCGACATGATCAGGGCAATCCGGCCGTTCCTGCGCGGCTCCACATATTCGGGCGCGCTGTTCGCCTTCCTCGGCGCTGTGGCGAGCGCTCCGCTGCTGCCTCTCGCCGTGCTCCCTGCTCTGGTGTGGCGCTCCGCTCCGTATGGAATGCGGGCCGCTCTGGCCCTGCTGGTCTGGGCGGCCCTGATCACTGCGGTCGGCCTCGTCCCCGCCACGCGGCGGGTGCTGATCGTGTCCGCGCGCCGCCTGCTGAAGGTGCAGTTGCCGGACCCGGTGCCGGTACGCAGACCTGCCGACTCACCCGGTGCTGGTCCGGCTCCTGCCGTGCCGTCCGGTGCCGACCGCCTGCGGACTCCTGCCTGGCTGCTGCTGCACGTGGCACTCGGGTGGACGGGGACACTGGCGAGCAGCGTGCTGTTCCTCATGGGTCTGGCCCTCCCGGAGCATTGGACGGGCAGCGATATGGAGATCGTTCTGCTCGACTGGACGCTGCGGCCGGAGCAGGGCTGGCAGAGCTGGGTGACGGCGATCGTCTGCGTGCTGCTGGCGGTGCTCGTGTGCGTGGCGATGTCGAGTGCTCTACGGTGGCTGGCGCCACGCCTGTTGGGGCCGTCGTCCGCCGAGCGCCTCATGCTGGCGGCCGAACGGGAGCAGCGCCTGGCTGAACGCAACCGGCTGGCCCACGAGTTGCACGACTCGATCGGGCACACGCTGACGGCGGCAACGATCCAGGCGGCAGTGGCGGGCGAGGTGCTCGCCGCCGACCCGGTGGCGGCTCGAGCCGCCCTGCGCAGCATCGAGGAGTCGACCCGGGCCGCGCTTGAGGACCTGGACTACGTGCTGGGCGTACTGCGTGAGGAGCAGGCGGAGACCGCGCCGGTCCGGACGTTGGCCGATCTACCCGAACTGCTCGACCGATTGCGGCACACGGGCGCCAGGGTCGAGCCGGACCTGACCGGTGACCTGGCACAGGTGCAGGGCACGCTGTCCCGCGCGGCGTACCGGATCCTGCAGGAGGGGCTGACGAACGCGCTGCGGCACGGGGGCGGCGGTCCGATCCAGGTCGAGGTGGCCGCCACGCAGGACGGGCTGCGGCTCAGTGTGGTCAACCGGACCGGCCAGGAGAAGAGCACGAACGCGGGTGCGAACCGGGGCGTCTTTCCGACGTCCGGGCACGGTCTGCCCGGCCTCGCCGAGCGCGTACGGCTGCTTCACGGCGAGTTCGAGGCGGGCCCCCATGGGGCGGAGCACTGGCGGCTGGCGGTCCACCTGCCGGTACGGGTGTCGGCATGACCGGCCCGGACACGGCTGCCGCTGCCGCGACTGACACCGCCACCGCCGGGCCCGCCACCACCCCGGTCACCCTCCTGATCGCGGACGACGACGAGGTGACCCGCAGCGGTCTGCGCACACTGCTCGCGGCACAGCCACAGATCTCGGTCGTCGGGGAGGCCGCCGACGGTGTAGAGGCAGTCGAGCAGGCACGGCTGCTGCGGCCGGACGTGATCCTGATGGACGTGCGCATGCCGCGCCGCAACGGGATCGAAGCCACGCGGCAACTCCTCGCCGAGTCGGTCGACCCGCCGAAGGTCGTGGTGATCACCACCTTCGAGAACGACGACTACGTCACCGCCGCGCTCAGCGCGGGGGCCAGCGGGTTCGTGCTCAAACGGCGTCCGGTCCGGCAGATCGCGGAGGTGGTGCGGGTCGTGGCGGCAGGGGAGACGATCCTCTTCCCGGCGGCCCTGCGCCAGATGGTCATCGCCCGCCCCCTGAGCTCGGCCGAGGCGTTGCCGAAAGCGGCCCTGACGGGGCGCGAGGAGGCGGTGCTGCGGATGATGGCCACCGGCCAGTCCAACCCCGAGATCGCCCGGGCGCTCACGGTGAGCCTGGAGACCGTGAAAACCCACGTCGGGAACGTCCTGAGCAAGCTCGGCGCGCAGAACCGGACCCACGCGGTGGTGATCGCGTACGAATCCGGCCTGGTGATGCCGGGATTCACCACCTGACCTCCGACGTGTCCTTCACCCGCGTCAGGGTGCGTTTCTTCCGGTGGGACGAGAAATGCCAGGTCAGTGACCTGGGCCCGCCGCGAACGCTGGATCCCCCTCCCCGTTGATCACACCGGTGTCAGAATCAACCACCATGGGCGACTGGTTCCTGCAGGAGGAGTACGGAGTCCGATTCGAGTGGGGCCCCACCGGTGCCCAACGATTGGCGCTTGACGCCGCCTGTCTAGTGGTGGTCGACGTGCTGTCGTTCACGACATCGGTGACCGTCGCAGTCGAGGCGGGAACCCGGGTCTTTCCCTGTGCCTGGCGTGACGAGACGGCGTCCGCCTTTGCCCGGAACAAGACGGCGGCGCTGGCCGTGGGGCGGCGAGCCGCCACCTCGACCTCACCGTGGTCGCTGTCTCCGGCAGCACTCCGGCATGCCCCGTTCACTCCCCGCCTCGTGCTGCCCTCACCCAACGGATCGGCCATCGCCGCGGCGGCAGGCGATGCGACGGTGGTGGCGGGCTGTCTGCGTAACGCCACAGCTGTCGGACGATGGCTGGCCCGTTGCGGCTATGGGACTGCGGAGCGTCCCGTCATGGTGATCGCCGCTGGTGAGCGGTGGCCGGACGGAAGCCTGCGACCTGCGCTGGAGGACCTGCTGGGTGCCGGGGCGATCATCGCCGAACTGGAGTCGCGAGGCGTTGGCCCATTGTCCCCCGAGGCGGCTGCCGCACGGGCTTGCTTCACGCACACTCCCGACGTCACTGATGCCGTGACTGCCTGCTCCTCGGGCATTGAACTGGCCCGCAGCGGGTTCGCCGACGACGTGGCCATCGCAACCGAGCTCAACGCCAGCGCGATCGTGCCCGTCCTCACCGACGGAGCCTTCAACCACAGCAGCGACGGCACGGGGTCATAGCTGAACCTGTGAAGTTTCGGCAGCACCTCAGCAGCTTGGCGCCCTTGCGGTCCAAGGTGAGGTACTCGACCTGGAGCAGGTCGAGCAGGAACTGCCCCTCAGGGGGCTTGCCGAACAGCAGAAAGAACCGCGGCTTGATGATCAACACTGGATAGGCTGTGTGCATGTCACGTGCACGCGCCACCCTCGTAACCGCCCTTGTCGGGATTGCCGCGCTCACCGCCTGCTCCTCCAGCAGCGACAAGCCGGCTCCCAGTTCCGGCGCGCAGAAGGACGACGAGCCGGTCTCCGCTCCCGCTCTGAAGCCGATCACGAAGGAACTCACCCAGGCCCAGATCACACAGGCCCTGCTCGGTGACGGCGAGACCCTTCCCAGTTGGTCCCTTCACGGCGACAAGTCCGTGACGGAAGGGCAGTACTGCAACGGCACGAAGGAGGCCGACTCCGCGCCGACGGGCTGGGTCCGCGGCGGCGATTCCTCGTACGAGTACAACGGCTCCACGATCAACATGGCGTTCATACATATCTGCCTGTTCACATCAGCCGACGCCGCCCACCGTCAGTACACGACGTGGAAGGGCACCGAGACGAGCAAGCAGCAGAACCCCAAAAAGCCGGTTGGCGACGAGAACACACTGGTCATCAACCCCGGATCCAGCGACGACTCCGTCTATGGGTACGTCCGCTCGGGCAAGGTCAACATCCGGGTACGGATCGAGGGCGGCACCGCAGGCGACCCCTCGGGCACACAGGCCATGCTCGCCGCAACGCTCAAGCGCCTTCAGCAACTGCAGGACGGCAAAGCCGCCACCGTGACCGCCCCTGACGAACAGGACGCGGCCCGGCAGTAGCGGAACAGCGATCTGCGCAGCCCAGGGCACGACCACAGACAACGCCAACCGCAGCAGTACAGGAAAGAAGCGGGTTCTGGCACGGCGCCTGGGCCGGTTCGTATGGGTAGCGCTCCAGAGCGGCCTTTGTGGCCTCTTTCGGCGCCAGCCCGCCGTAATGCTGCATTACCCATGCGTAGCCACGCCGCTCGGACTGCAGGCAGTCGAGATACTCGGCTTCGTTCCATGTCACGGCTCAACGCGCCGTGGAGCGAGTGGGGCTCGCGCCCACACCGAGCTCCACCGTTCCGCTGCCAACCAGGTCGGTGATCAACCCTGTCCCACTTCGCGCGGTGCAGCAGGTGCCATCCCGCGGAGAACCCTTCGCCCCAAGGGGCCGCACCCGTGAACACCGGGTCGGCCGATCCGGGGGCGACCGGATACAGTGCGCGAGACGGCAGCCCGGTCAGGGAGGGGAAGCGTGACCGACACCAGCAACGCCCGGCCCGCCGAGGGTGAAGCGCGCGCTCCGCGGCAGAGCCGGCTGCACCGCCTGATGCGCTACATCCCTCGGATCGCTCCCGTCCTGCTGTGGGCCGTGCCCTGTTGGGTGCTCCTGCACAGCGGCCAGCACTGGCCGCTGCCCGTCACGCTGGTCGGCACCGCCCTGTTCGCCCTCGGCCTCGTCGGTATGCCGCTCGCGATGGTGCGCGGCCACGGCCGGCGCCAGCAGGACCGGGCGGCGATCATCGGTGACACCCTGTTGGGCACCAGTTGGGTCCTGTTCACCTGGTCCGTTCTGCTCGGCGTCCTCTTGCGGCTCGCCCTGACCGTGGCCGGCGTCGGCGAGAGTCAGGACCGCGCCCGAATTGTCACTTGGGCCGTACTCGGCATGACCGGCGTACTACTCGCCTGGGGGTACGCCGAGGCCCGCCGCGTGCCACGCGTGCGCCGACTCGACGTGCGACTCCCACGACTGGGTGCCGGGTTGGACGGCCTTCGCGTCGTCCTCATCACCGACACCCACTACGGCCCGCTCGATCGCACTCGCTGGTCGGCGCGGGTATGCGAGACGGTGAACACCCTGGAAGCCGACCTGGTCTGCCACACCGGCGACATCGCGGACGGCACGGCCGAACGCCGCCGCGCCCAGGCCGTCCCACTCGGTACCGTGCGGGCCACCCGGGCCCGTGTATACGTCACCGGCAACCACGAGTACTACAGCGAGGCCCAGGGCTGGGTCGACCTGATGGGCGAGCTGGGCTGGGAGCCGCTGCGCAACCGGCATCTGCTGCTCGAACGCGGAGGCGACACCCTCGTCGTCGCCGGCGTGGACGACGTCACCGCCGAGTCCTCCGGCCTGGCGGGCCACCGCGCCCACCTCGCCGGAGCCTTGGACGGCGCCGACCCCGACCTACCCGTCCTGCTCCTGGCACACCAGCCCAAGTTCGTCGACCGGGCGGCAGCCGACGGCATCGACCTCCAACTCTCCGGCCACACCCACGGCGGCCAGATCTGGCCCTTCCACCACCTGGTCCGCATCGACCAGCCCGCCCTCGCCGGCCTCAGCCACCACGGCACCCGCACCCTCCTCTACACCAGCCGCGGCACCGGCTTCTGGGGCCCGCCGTTCCGCGTCTTCGCCCCCAGCGAGATCACCCTGCTCGTGCTCCGCTCCCCGCACCTGCCCACCTCGCCGTAGCACTGGGCGGGCCAGCACATCCGCTTGGAGCAGTCCACGGGCCAAGGGGTGCGCCGTCGACAGATGACCAGGCCCGTCTCGCCGCGGACAAGATCCGGACCATTCCCGGGCCGACGGCTCCAACGAGCCATACGTGACCACGCTTTACGCAGGTCAGAGGCGCGTGACGCCGGTACCACCAACGGATCCGCCCACGGCAGGGCCCGGTTTGCGCGGCGACTTCCCATTCCTCCCACAGGTCTCCCGCTCCTGACCACTGCTTCCGGACCAGTCACGGACCAAGAGCCCGAGTCAGTCGGCCGACGCTTCCCCTTGGCTGACGCGTTCCCACTCCCCCATGGACTGCTCGATGAGGCGGTTGGCCTGCTCGCGGACGCCGTCGGAGTCCAATCCGGAGTCGAAGCCTCCTGAGGCTTCCCAGTGTTGCTCGTCGGCCTGGTCGTGGGCACATTGGCCAGGCAAGAGAGGTCCCGCTTCAGCGGGCGAAGACCGTGCTGGCCAGGATCACGTGGACAGTCGTGCCGCCGAGGATGCTCAACAGCGCGTTGCGGCGCCACAGGTGGAGGCCGCTGGTGACGGCCAGGGCCGCGAGCGGGGCCGCGGCGCGGGCCTCGGTCACCGGCAGGTCGTGGAGGCAGTAGACGACAAGGATCACCATGACCCCGGCGGGCATGCGTGTGCTGAGGTACTGGACGGTTCCGCTTTCGCGCAGGGGGGTCAGGGCGGCGAAGGGCAAGGCGCGCAGGCCCCAGGTGACGGCGGCCGCGACGAGGACGGCGGCGATGACGTAACTGGTGTCAGGCGGCATGGCGGGGCTTCCGGGACATGGTGAGGTGGCGGGCCAGGAGGGCGGCGGTGAACAGGGTGAAGGCGGCCAGGAGCATCTCGCCGGGGAAGAGGAGTCGGGCGGCCAGGGCGCTGAGCACGGCCAGGACAGGGGTGGGCACGTCGCCCCGCAGGTCTCGGACGGCGTCGAGGGCCAGGACGGTGAACAGAGCGGTCAGGGCGAAGTCCAGGCCGGTGACACTGTCGGGGAGGAGGGAGCCGAGCAGTGCGCCGGCGGTGGAGCTGCCCGCCCAGTACAGGTGCAGGAAGAACTGCAGCCACAGGATGCGGCGGCTGGACCAGGTGCGGGCCTGCTCGCCGGTGGTCAGCGCGTACGCCTCGTCGCACATCGCGTAGGTGCTGTACGCCTTGCTGAGACGGCCGGTCACGCGGTGCAGAGGGAAGGACAGCGTGTAGAAGACGTGCCGGACGTTCACCAGCAACGCGGAGACCGCGATCACCGCGAGCGGGGCGGAGGCGGTGACCATGCCGATGAGCAGGAACTCGAACGATCCGCCGAAGATGAGCGCCGCGGACAGCCCCGCCCACCACCAGTCCAGGCCCGACTGCGTCACCAACGCCCCGAAGGCGAGACCGAGCGGAAGGAATCCCAGACCCACGCCGGCGGAGTCCTTCAATGCCGCGCGCACCTCGGACCGTATCGGGGGCGGCAGAGTGGGCACGGGCCGGGGCTGGCCCCCAGTGACGACAGGGGTTATGTCCATGAGTGAAATTCTAGAAACAATCCCGCCTCATATGGTTTCCACTTCCCACCCTATGATCAAGGTATGAGCAATGAATTCGCCCTGGACGCCGTGGACCACGAAATTCTGTTTCATCTGCGTCAGGACGGACGGCTGACCAACGTCGAGCTGGCCAGACGAATCGGCCTGACCCCGCCACCCTGCTTGCGCCGGGTCAAGCGACTGGAAGAAGCCGGCATCATCACGGGGTACCGAGCCGTCATCAACCCCCAGGCCCTGGGGCGCGGCCTGGAGGTCCTCGTCGACGTCGAGATCTACGCCCAGGACCGCAAGAGCTTCCAGGAGTTCGAGGACACCGTGGCCTCCTACGAGGAGATCATCGAGTTCCGCCGCATGTACGGGCGCCCCGACTACTTCATCCGCGTCGCGGTCGCCGACCACGCCGCCTACGAAGCCTTCCTCACCGAGAAGCTCAGCGGCCTGCCCGCCGTTCTCCGCCTCGAATCCCACCTGACCATGAAGAAGATCAAGACCAACCCCTGATCGCGGCCCTGCCGCTCACCGCATCCTGGCTGTCCTACTCAGTCGGCATGGTGATCACCGACACCGTTCACCAGCACGTGCCGAAGATCCCGGTCTCGGCCTGGACGCCGGCCGTCGAGACCGATGGCAAGGTCCGCGACGGAGCCTGGGTTGCCGAGCTCACCGGCAAGTTGCTGGACGGCTGACCCAAGGGCATGCGGCTGATCGTCCGCAAGGAACGACCGCATCCCGGAGCCCAGCTGAGGATCACTGACGGATACCGGCGAGGCCGGACAGCACTGCACGGGTTCGGTCGGTCACGACGTCTCCTTGCGCGGGTGGGACTGGTCCTCTTTCCCGTTTCGGGCATTGGTGCCGGTGCCGTACCGCAGTGCCCCAGCCGCCCTCGAACGGGGCTGCCAGTCCAGGCTGTTGGGCAGGTTCCAGCCGAACCGCACGGCAGTGAGCCGCAGGGCCAGGGCCAGGGTGATGCCCAGGCCGGCGCCGATCGCCGGCACGCCGAGGTACACGCAGAGCACCGTGACTCCGGCGACCGCGACGGCGACAGTGGCGTACAGACCGTTGCCCCCGAAGACAGCCGGCACCCTGCCGAGGACGACATCGCGCAGGGCGCCGCCGCCGACGGCGGTCACGGTGCCCAGGAGCACGGCCGGAAGCCATCCCAGCCCCACGGCGAGCGTCTTGTTGACCCCGGTGACCGCCCAGAATCCGAGGACGGCGGCGTCGAGGGCGGTGAAGAGCCGGGTCCAGGACTCCTCGCTGAGTTTGATGAGAAAGACCACCACGGAACCGGCGATGGCGGTCGACAGGTAGGCGTAGTCGGTCAGCGCGACCGGTGTGCCGTGCTGCAGCAGCACGTCCCTGATCATGCCTCCGCCCAGACCGGAGATGATGCCCACCACCAGGAACCCGAACAGATCCAGGCCGGCCGTGCGGGCCACGGCGCCCCCCAGCAGCGCGCACGAGAAGACACCGGCGAGGTCGAGATAGCGCGTCGCAACCGCGATTCCGGCGGGGATCAGGGAGGCCGACATCACACACACGGTGGACACGATGACGAGCCTAGTGACTCGGCGCCTCCACGGCACCCGCAGACGGCCACGGACAGTGACGTTCCGCGACGACCGCGGCCGGCAGGTCGGATCGCCTGCGGTCACGGCCTCGTGGGCGCGGAAGACACGGGGTGGGTGCAGGGCCGGATGTCTGCGGCGCACGCGGGCCGGGGCGGGACCGGCCGCCGGGGTACGGCGGTCCCCCGGGCGGCGTCGGCCTCGTCAGGAGCCGCTGCGCCGGTCGCCGTCTCCGGTGCGCGCAGAGCCCGGTCGCGTCACGTCCGGCGCCGTGACCGCCGTGAACGGCAACACCAGCCGGGAGGGGTGCGCGGCGTCGCGGTAGATCTTGTGGGTGACGGGGCGGCCCACCGGCAGGTGGAAGGCGTCCGGCGGCAGCAGCGCGTTGTGCGCGTCGGCCGGCGGCTCGTCGTTGGAGAGCTCCACGACCAGCTTGTGGCCCGGCAGGAACGTCGCCGCGAACGGGTAGACGCGCAGCACGTACTCCTCGATCTTCCCCGGCTCGACCGGCACCGCGCGGGTGTGCGGGTGGTAGGGGTCGCCCTCGGTGGTGCGCCGCTGGTCGAGCTCGCGGTGCGAGGCCTTGAGGTAGGCGGTCGTGACGAGCTGTCGCTTGCCGCCCGGGGCCTCGTCCCACATACGCAGGATGAAGTTGGTGTCGCTCTGGTCGATCTCCGCGAAGAGGTGCGCCGCGCCCTGGCCGATCATCTCGGTGGGCTCGGTGAACGGCTCCGTGCTCCAACTGAGCGTCTCCACCTTGTCGGTGACCGTGAGCGGCGCCTGGTAGAAGCCGTCGGGGACGGCGTGCTCGGCGCCCATGGGCTCGGGCTCGAAGGAGAGCTTGTGGCGCGGGCGGAGGTAGAGCGGCTTGTGCTCCACGTCCTTCGGCGGCCACTGGGCCCCCGTGACGTACTGGCGTGAGCCCTCGACGTGCACGGTGACGGCGGGCTCGTCCATGATCCCGTTGTCGATGCCCTTGATCCAGTAGTCGTACCAGCGGAACATCTTGTCGTGCTCTTCGACGAACGGGCGCGACTGCATGGGCGGGTACGGGCCGATGTCCAGCTTCTTGGGCCCCTTGAGGCGGTTGAAGACCTCGATGGTGCCGTCCATCGTCCAGCCGCGGCCCTGGTCGATCTGGAGCCAGACCGGGATGTCGATGTTCGGCGCCAGGGTGACGGGATTGCGCTCCTCGTACCACTCGCCGTCGACCTCGTTCATCACGATGTCGAACCAGGCCTCGTGGTTCTTCGGATAGTTCAGCACGTGGACCAGGTTGGGCCAGGCAGCCACGTCCGGGTCCTGCAGGCGCTCGGCGACCCGCTTCTTGATCTCTTCGGGCGAGTAGGTCTCCAGCATGCGGGACTTGACGCCGTCGGTGAAGGCCCAGCCGGAGTCGCCACCGCGCCCCTCACGGGCGGCGCGCGGCATGAACCACATGACGCCGCCGTGGTAGGTGGTCTCGTAGAAGTCGTAGTGACCGCCGCTGACGAAGATCGCCTTGAGGCTCGGCGGGCGCTCGGCCGCCGCCAGCACCTGCATAGAGCCGAAGTAGGAGATGCCGATCATGCCGACGTTGCCGTCGCACCACGGCTGCGCGGCGACCCACTCGATGAAGTCGTACGCGTCCTGGCCGAGCGAGACGCCACCGGCGTTGTAGTTGCCGATGTGCTCGCCCTCGGAGGCACCGGAGCCGCGCAGGTCGCCGATGACGTGGACGTAGCCCTCCTGGACGACGCGCGCGATGTCGCCGGCCTCGATGCAGCCGTCCCACATGGGGCTCGGCCGGCGCTGCGGCGGGGTCGTCAGGGCCAGTGCCTGGAGCTCCTTGCCGTACGGGCTCAGGGCCACCAGCGCGGGCCGCGGTGTGCCGTCCACACAGCTGTACGCGTCGGCCACCAGCGCGACACCGTCGCGCATCGGCACCTGGAGATCCTTGCGGACGGCGATCGTCCGCTCGCCCGCGCGGATCGTGTGAAGGTCTGTCATGGGTGTGAAGCTCCTGTGTTACGCGTTCTGTTCGAGGTGCGTGCGGTAGCCGGCCATGGAGGTGAAGAACGGCGACGGCTCGAGCGCGGGGTCCCCGGTGTAGCCGAGCTCCTCGGCGGCACGGGCGAACGGGGAGTACGGCGAATCCGTCTCCCGCAGCCCCGCCTCCAGGCATCCGCAGGCGGCCGCGGCGACCCGGGCCTCGATGTCCAGGCTCTGGGTGATGGCCTCCTGGGCCCGCGCCTCGTCGAGCTCGACGCCGTACGGTGTGCCGTCGACGCGGCGGTAGGGGTGCCCCAGGTAGAGGTGCCGCGGACGGATCTCGTCCCGCAGGTACTCCAGGCCGGCGCGGTAGGCGACCGGGTCCGTGTAGCCGGGGAAGCCGTTGGCCGCCCCGTGGACCTGGACGGCGTCTCCGGTGAACACCGAGCGCTGTCCGTCGACGACGTAGGCGACCGATCCGGGCGTGTGGCCCGGCAGGGAGTGCACCGACACGGTGACATCACCGCCGAGGGAGAGGGTCTCGCCGCCCGTGACGAGCAGGGAGGGCTCCATCTCGCCGGAGATGACGGCCTCCGTGGCGGCCGTCACCTTCGCCTCGCCTTCGGGGTCCTCCAGGTACCGACCCCGTCCCGCGAGGTACTCCTCGACGTGGGCCCGGCGCGAGCGGAGCATCGGTGCGTCGGCCTCGTGGATGACCACCTGTGCGCGCCGGCCGGTGAGTTCCCACAGGGCGTGCGCTCCGCCGACGTGGTCGATGTGACCGTGGGTCAGCAGGATCCAGCGCACGTCCTCGATGCGGCGTCCGATCGCCTCGAGCGCGGGAGCCATCCCTTCGGCGGGTGACGAGGCGATGCCCGTGTCGACGATCGCCGGCTCGGGTGCGTCGATGAAGAAGCTGTAGAGACCGAACCGGCCCCAGGGCGAGACCAGGGGGTGGACGGTGACTGGGTGCGTCATGCTTTCCACTTCCACTCGTGCACGGGCCGGCCGGTCAGCCGCGGCCGAGGAAGTCGCGTGTCTGGGTGAAGACCGCGTGGTACTCCGGGATCCAGGAGAAGTGCTGGACGAACCCGTGGCCCGCTCCCTCGTACCGGCTCACCGTCGCTTCCACACCGGCTTCGCGCAGCCGTTCGCCGTACAGTTCGCCCTCGTCGCGCATCGGGTCGTGCTCGGCGGTGACGACCAGCGCGGGCGGCAGGCCGGTGAGGTCGGTCCGCTTGACCGGCGACACCAGCGGGTCCGCGGGGTCGGCGCCGCTGTCGAGGTAGAAGGCGTTGAAGGGCTTCAGACCCGCCGTCTCCAGGCCGTAGCCCACGGCGTTCTCCCGCAGCGAGGCATAGCGGTCGACGTCGAAGTCCAGGTCGAGCGAGGGGTAGTAGAGGATCTGATGGGTGATCCGGTGGAATCCGTCGTCGTGCGCCCTGGCGGCGACCGCGGCGGCGAAGGTGCCACCGGAGCTGTCACCGGCGACGGCGAGGGTCTCGCCGTCCCAGGCCAGGCCCGTACCCTCCTCGGCGACCCAGCGCACGACCGCGTAGCAGTCGTCGAGACCGGCCGGGAAGGCCGCCTCGGGTGCCAGGCGGTAGCCGACGGAGACGACCTTGAGTCCGGTCTCCTTGGCCAGCGGGCGGGCGACGTGGTCGTGGGTCTCCAGGCTGCCGAGGAAGAACGCGCCGCCGTGGAAGTAGACCAGCACGCCGTAGCTGTCGGCCTCGACAGGGGTGTAGATCCGCACCGGTATCTCGCCGACGGCCGTCTTCGCCGTCACGTCGTCGACCGCGTGGAGCGGCAGGCGCTCCGCCAGGGGGGCGACGTGCGCCTCGTCCGCGGCGCGCATGGCGACCGGGTCGAGCGGGCCCTCGGGCGGGGCGGGCAGGCTCGCGAGGAATTCGGCGATCTCGGGATGCAGCGTCATGGTGTCACTCCTGCCCGGCAGCCGCGGGCTTCTGGCCGGGAAAGACGTCGTTGATCTCGTCCTCCGTCCACCCCTGGCGCGAGATGCGCTGCAGTTCGTCGGTCACCGGCTTGCGGGTGGCCTGGTACACGGCCAGTCCCTCCTTCGGCGACGCGGCCTGGCGCAGGGCGTCGGCGAGCGCGCCGGCGTCCTCGATGGCCGAGTTCGCGCCCTGGCCCTGGTGGTGCAGCATCGAGTGGGCCGCGTCGCCCACGAGGACGACGGAGTCCGAGTGCCAGGTGTCGACCGGGTCGATGTCGTAGACGGCGCGGATGTTGACGGTGTCCATGTCGAGCTCGCGGGTGATGTTCACGAGGCGCTCGTCGAAGCCCTCCACCGTCGCCAGGAGGTCGTCCTTGGTGACCTGCGGGTTCCAGGTGCCGTCCGGGCACAGGGCGGTGATGTCGAACGACACCTGGCCGCGGTGGCGCAGCGGCAGCAGGTAGACCTTCGTGCCCCGGCCGATGTACATCCGCAGGTTGTCGTCGACGACCATCCCGTGGGCGGCGTCGACGGGGATGACCGCGCGGTAGGCGTGCTCGCCCGAGAACACCGGGCCCTTCCCGCTGAACAGCTGCCCCCGCACCACCGACTTGATGCCGTCGGCGCCGACGACCAGGTCGGCCTCGACGGTCTTGCCACCGGCGAAGGTGAGGACGGAGCTGTCCCCCTCGTCCTCGATCCGCTCGAGCTTGTGGCCGAGGTGCACCATGCCCTCGGGGAGGACGCCCAGAAGCGCGTCGATGAAGTCGCCGCGGTGGATCAGGTGGGTATGGGTCTGCTCGCCGTCGGCCGGCCACGCCTCTTTCATGATCGGGTCACCGGTGGCCGTGAGGATCTCGAAGTACTCGCTCGGCGAGGTCACCTTCGTGATCGCGTCGTGGATCCCCCACTGGCGGAACCGGTTCATGGTGACGGGACGCAGACCGATACCGGCGCCCACCTCCCGGATCCGGTTGGCCTGCTCGTAGACGTCGACCTCGGCGCCGAGCAGGCTCAGGGCCTTGGCCGCCGCCGCGCCGCCGTATCCCGCTCCGACAATGGCGATCTTCAGGTTCTTCAGGTCAGCGGACTGCATGGTGGTTCTCTCTTTACTTCTGCAGGGTGAGGAAGTCGGCGGGGTTGTCGACGAAGATCGTCTTGATGGCGGCCTCGTCGAGACCGGCGGCGCGGAGGTCCGGGATGAGGTCCTCGAAGAGGTAGTTGACGGTGTGGCCCTTGACGCCCGGCCAGCCCAGCGGGCTGCAGTTGGCGTCGGCGGAGGCGAGGACCTGCTTCAGCCGCCGGCCCCCGTCGACGAACCGCAGGAAGTGGTCCAGCCGCTCCTTGCGGGGCCGGGCCCAGAACGGCGGGTCGGGCAGCTCGGTCTCGTAGCCGAAGGTGTCGAAGCCGATGCGGCCGCCCTGCTCCGCGATCCAGACGTCGCGTGTCTTGTCGGCGTTCACGCCGTCGTCGACGTGCCCGAACAGGACGCGGTCCAGGGGAAGGCCCTCTTCCTGGAAGATCGCGATCGCGTTCTCGGCGTCGATCGCGAGGTGGGTGAGGATCGGCACGCCCGTGGTGAGCGAGGCGCGGGCGGCGGCGCGGTAGATGCGCTTGTCCAGGTCCGTCATCCGGCCGCCGCGGCTCACTCCGACCTTGATCACACCGGCGAGGCTGCCGGTGCCTCCGACGCCGACGGTGATCTCGTGGACGAACTGCCGCACAAGGTAGTCCACGTCGGCGTTCGCGAAGTGCGGCAGGGCGGTGTCGCCGCCGACGAAGCCGGTGCAGGCGACGATGTGGACGCCGGTCTTCGCGGACAGCGACTTGTAGTAGTCGACGTCACGGCCGTTGCAGATCCCGGTCGCGTCGACGAAGGTGCCGCCGCCGTACTCGTGGAACGCGCGCAGCTTGGGGACGGTCTCCTCGTAGCGCTGCTCGGGGGTCTTCCACCACTTGGTGTCCAGTTCGGAGCCGGGCATGCCGTACCCGATGTGCTCGTGGACCGCGACGAGTCCCAGCTCCTCGGCCGGGACCGGCCCGAGGACCGTGTTCACTCTCGACACAACACTCACCTTTGAGTAAGAGACTTGATGGTCGTTCGTGCCGGCGCGCTCAGCGCACCGACAGCAGGTCGCGCGGGTTCTCCACGAGAATCCGCCGCGCGTCCTCGTCGCTGAGGCCCTGTGTCTTCAGGAGCGGGACGAAGGTGGCCAGGACGTGGCTGTACGGCAGGTCGTTGCCACAGTGGCCCTTCGCCACACCGGTCGCGCTGCTCGACAGCAGGATCCGGTCGGCGAAGCCGGCCTGCACCAGGTCGGCGACCAGAGCGGCACGCTCGCCGTCGGTGACGTGTTCCCCGTCCTCCACGCCGACGTGGTCGAGGGCGACGTAGGCGCCGCGCCGGGCGACCTCCAGGGGTGCTCCGGCGGCGACGGCGTCCTTGCGGTCGAGTCCGCCGACGACGACACGGTCGGCCGCCAGCTTCTCGTCCAGGACGACGTCCAGGTCGTGCAGGGCGTCGCTCCCGTAGCGGACGGAGACCGCGACGCCGGTGCTCAGAGCGGTCCGGGCCGCACCCCGGAACAGGCTCTCGTCGGTCGCGGTCATGCCCTCGCGGGTCGCGGTGGTGGCCACCAGGCCCGCCGCTCCGCGCCGCTCCACCCGCGGGACCACCATGCCCTCGGTGACCTCCTTGGTGAAGAGGTCGGCGAACTTCTCGGCGGGCCACGGCGTCGGCGGGTTGGTCTGCGGCGTGAGGAAGTATCCGCCGAGCAACTCCTCGGGGCCCTGACCCGTCGACGCGACGATGTGCACGCCGGTCGCGCGGGAGAGGGTCTCGTACAGCCGGACGTCCCGGCCGTGGAACATCCCGGTGCTGTCGACGATCGTGCCGCCGCCGTGGGCGCGGAAGTCCTTCAGCTTCGCGGTGAGGGTCTCGAAGATCTCGGCGCGGTCGATGGTGATGTCGAAGGCGTGCTCGGCGCCGGGCACCACCGACAACAGCGCCTCATGGACCGAGACGACACCCAGCTCGGCGGCCGGCACCGGGCCCAGGACGGTGTTCACCGTGTTGCTTTCGACGCTCATGCCTTGCCTCACATGTCCGGTGTGGGGTGCCCGCGCACCCTGTGGCTGCGGTCACGGTAGCCATTCGCTTTACACTTCGTCAATAAAACGAGCAGCACGAAAAAACAATTCCCCGAGGGTTGCGCGAGCGTGACCGACTGGACGTGACCGCCCCCCCGCCCCGGAGATGTCAAGTGCATGACACATGCGCGCGGTGCATGTAACGGCATGTAAAGCATTCACTTGTTCGATATGGGGTCAGACACTTCACTGTGGGGCATGAGCACCCCTCCGACCTCCGACATCGACCTCTTCGCCGACGAAGTCGTCCTCGATCCCTACCCCGTCTACGCCGAACTTCGGGAACGGGGCCCGGTCGTCCACCTCCCGGAGAACGACGTCTACGCGCTGACGCGGTACGACGTCGTCCGGGGCGCCCTCGCCGACTGGGAGTCGTTCTCCTCGACCTCGATCGCGTTCAATCCGACGGCCAACGAGGCGCTCACCGGCACCTCGCTCGCGTCCGACCCGCCCGTGCACACCCAGCTGCGCGCCACGCTCACGGAGAACCTCTCCCCGCGTGCGCTGCGCGGTCTCAGGGCCGGGATCGAGACGAAGGCGGACGCCCTCGTCGCCGGACTCGTCGAGAAGGGCTCCTTCGAGGCCGTCGACGCGCTCGCCCGCGCCTTCCCGCTGGAGGTCGTCGCGGACCTGATCGGCTTCACCGGTCACGTGCGCGACAACATGCTCCGCTGGGGACAGGCCGCTATGCAGGTCCTCGGCCCCATGAACCAGCGCACGGCCGAGAACTTCCCCATCGCCGGCGAGCTCTACGCCTGGTGCTCCCAGGTCAAGGCCGACGACCTCGCCGAAGGGTCCGTGGGCCGCGGCATCTTCGAGGCCGAGGACCGCGGCGCCATCCCCGCGGACACGGCCGGCCACATCATCCACCAGTACCTCGGGGCCGGCGTCGACACCACCGTCGCGGCGATCGGAAACATCGTCGCCCTCTTCGCCCGGCATCCCGACCAGCTCGCCCTGGTCCGCGAGAACCCGTCGCTGGTCCCCGCGGCGTTCAACGAGGTGCTGCGCTTCTGGGCTCCCGTCCACGCCTGGGGCCGGCGTGTCACGAAGGACGTCACGATCGAAGGGGCGGTCGTCCCGGCGGGTGCACAGGTCGCGATCCTCTTCGGCGCCGGCAACCGCGACCCCCGGCACTACGAGAACCCGGACGCCTTCCTCGTCGAGCGCAATCCGGTCGACCACCTGTCGTTCGGCTACGGCCCGCACGGCTGCGCCGGCCAGGGGCTCGCCCGTCTGGAGGCCCACGCCGTGATCGAGGCGCTCTCCCGGCGTGTCGAGCGCCTCGTCGCCGGACCCGAGGTCCGCGTCGCCGGCAACACCACCCGGAGCATCGAGGCACTCCCCGTCCTGGAGGTGATCCCCGCATGAAGATCGTCCTTGACCGCCCCCGCTGTGAGGGCCACGGCCTGTGCGAGGAGGCCGCGCCGCAGCTCATGCACCTCGACGACGAGGGCGAACTGGTCCTGGACCGCGAGGAGGTCGGTGAGGCCGACGCCGCCCTGGCGAACGCCGCCGTCCGGGTGTGTCCGGTCGCGGCGCTGAGGGTCGTATGAGCACCGGCACCCTGAAGCGCGCCGTCGTCGTCGGCAACGGGGTCGCCGGGCTCACCGCGGCCGACACCCTCCGCGAGGCCGGCTTCGACGGCGAGCTGACCATCGTCGGCGACGAACGGCACCCGGCATACAGCCGCCCGGCCCTGTCGAAGGCGCTCCTGCTCGACGGTGACGACATGTCGTCGCTCGAGCTGCCACCGGCCGGACACGGCGCGAGCGAACTGCTCGGCGTGCGCGCGACCGGCCTCGACCTCGACCGCCGGCTCGTCTCACTCGACGACGGTACGGCCCTGCCGTACGACCGCGTCGTTCTGGCCACCGGCTCCCGGGCACGACGTCTCTCCGATCTGCCTGGGGAAGTCACCCTGCGCGGGCTCGACGACGCGCTGTCCCTGCGCGGACGGCTGGCGGCCGGGCCGTCGGTCGTCGTGGTGGGTGGCGGCCCGCTCGGCATGGAGATCGCGTCCGGCTGTCTGGCCGCCGGCTGCAAGGTCACGCTCGTCTCCCAGGGCGCGCCGCTGATTCTCCAGCTCGGCCCGTATCTCGCCGACGTGTTCGTCAAGGCCGCGCTGGGACAGGGGATCACCATCGTGGAGACCGCGGCGGCCCGGCTCGAGGGAAACGACCAAAGCACCCGGGTCGTCCTCGACGAGGGCGGAGCTCTCGAGGCCGACGTGACCCTGACCGCCGTCGGCGACATTCCCAACACGGAGTGGCTCGCCGACTCGGGACTCACCGCCCAGGGCGCCCTCCCGGTCGACGAGCGGGGTCTCGTCCGCCCCGATGTGGCGGCTGTCGGCGATCTCGCGGCCGTCCCCACCCCGCAGGGCCTGCGCCGCATCCCTCTGTGGAGCAGCGCGATCGAGCAGGCGAAGGTCGCGGCGCGGGCACTCGTCCACGGCGACGAGGCTCCACCGTTGCGGTTCCAGCCGTACTTCTGGACGGAGCAGTTCGGTCTGAGCCTGAAGGCGGTGGGCAACCTGCCGGTGGAAGGGGAGCCGGAGTACGTCGACGGAGGGCCCGGCGGCGGTCCGGCGCTGATGCGCTGGTCGCACGAGGACGGCGCCGGTGACGCCGTGGCGCTCAACTACCGGATCCCGATCCCCCGGCTGCGCCGGATGACCCGGACGGCAACGTAGGGTTCGCCGCATGAGCACAGAGGAACGGGGCGCCACGGGTTCGGGCCTGGACCGGCTGGCATCGGTCAACCTGAACCTGCTGGTGCCCCTCCTCGCGCTCCTCGAGGAGCGTTCGGTGACCAGGGCCGCGGAGCGGGTCGGTCTGTCCCAGCCGGCCATGAGCCACGCCCTGACGAGAATGCGGCGCATGCTGGGGGACGACCTCGTCGTCCGCCAAGGGAGCGGGGTCACGCTGACCCCGCGCGCACTGGAGTTGGTGGGGCCGCTGCGCAGTGCCCTGCAGCAGACGGCACGCATCGTGAACTTCCCCCTCTTCGACCCCGCGACGGACCGGCGGGTCATCACGGTCGCCATGACGAACAGCACGGCGTTCGTCGTGGGGCCCCGGCTGACCCGGCTCGTCACCGAGCACGCTCCGCACGCCACGCTGCGACTGCGGACGATCACGGTGCCGACCGAGGCGACCTTCACCGATCAGGGCGTCGACGTCGCGCTGATCTCCGAAGGGCACTTCTCGCCGTATCCGCGCGAGCGCCTGTACAACGACCGCTGTGTGGTGGTGGCCTCCCCGGACACCCCACCGGACGTCGGCGCGCTCGAGCTTCTGACGACACAGCCGCACATCGTCGTCGACACCGACCGGCGGGTCTTTCCCTACTCCGTGCTGGAGGACAAGGGCATCCTCTACCGGGTGGGCCAGCTGAGCTCCGACTTCCTGCTGGTGCCCTTCCTGGTCGCCCGCGCCGGCGGCGTCGCGCTCCTGCGCTACCAGGTGGCCGCCGCCATGCGCACGCTCGCGGACCTGCGGATCGAGGAGTTCCCCTTCCCGCTTCCCGGACTCGGGATCGACATGGTCTGGAATCCCCGGCTGGCCGATCAGCACTTCGTCGAATGGCTCCGGGCGCTGCTCTTCGACGTCGCGGCGGGGCTCTGACCCCGGTCAGCTCAGCGACTTCAGGACTCACCGGGACGATCGACGCGCACGGCCCCGTCTGCCGCCACACCGGGGCACGGCAGACGGGGCCGTGTGCCCGGCCGGGCGCCGCTTCCGCCCGACCCACCGTCAGCCGCCGACAGCAGGGGAGCCGGCGTCGCGGCGCAGGCCCACGGCGGCGAGGAGAGCACCCACGAGACACAGAACTGCGGTGACGAGGACGGCGGCGTGCACACCGTTCATGAACGCGTTGCCGCTGCCCTCGACGACGGCGGCCCTCAGCTGCGCGGGCATGCCGTCCTCGACCGGCGCCACGCCCATCGCCACGGCGTCCTTCGTCCCCTCGAATCCATGTGCCGCAGAGGCCGGCAACCCGGCGCCGGTCAGCTCGCCGACGAGCGTGGAGCCCACGCGGCTGCTGATCAGCGAGACCAGCACGGACGTGCCGAGGGCGCCGCCGATCTGCAGTGCGGTGGACTGCAGGCCGCTCGCCACACCGCCGTCCTTGACGGGCGCGTTGCCGACGATCGCGTCCGAGGACGCCGACATCACCATGCCCACGCCCAGACCGAGCAGCACGAACGGCGGCCACATGACCGCGTACGAGGAGTGCGCGTCCCACGTCAGCATCCACAGGGACGCCATCGCCTCCAGCAGCATGCCCACCGGCATGGACAGACGCGCGCCGAACCGCTCGGTCAGCGCCGCACCCAGCGGTGCCGCGACCACGGAGGCCAGACTCAGTGGCAGGGTGCGCACCCCCACCTCGACCGGAGTCAGGCCCCGGACGTTCTGCAGGTACAGCATCAGGAAGAAGATGACGCCGAGCAGCACGAAGAAGTTGATCGCGGTGACGAGGGTGCCGATGGTCAGCGCCGGGCTGCGGAACAGCCCCATGGGCAGCAGCGGGTGCCGGACACGGGTCTCGTACCAGCCGAAGAGCACCAGCAGAACCAGGCCGGCGGCGAGGGAACCCAGGGTTCCTCCCGAGGTCCAGCCCCAGCTCTCGCCCTTGATCACGCCGAAGACCACGGCCACCAGGCCGAACGCCAGCAGGATCACGCCGGGGATGTCGAAGCGGTGGCGGCCGGTGGAGTCCTTGCTCTGCGGCAGTACGAACGCGCTGAAGACCAGGGTCGCGATACCGATGGGCGCGTTGATGTAGAACACGGACTCCCAGTTGACGTGCTCGACCAGCAGGCCGCCGACGATCGGTCCGAGCGCGGTCGAGCAGGAGGCCACCATCGCCCACAGGCCCACCGCCATGCCGAACTTCTCCGGCGGGAAGACCGCACGCAGCAGGCCGAGCGTGTTGGGGATCAGCAGCGCGGCGCAGAGTCCCTGCAGCGCGCGGGAGACGATCACGCCTTCGACGGAGCCGATCAGGCCGATCAGGACGGAGGTCACGACGAAGCCCGCGACCCCGGTCGTGTAGTACGTACGCCGCCCGAACCGGTCACCCAGCTTGCCGCCCAGGATCAGGGCGGCGGCCATGGCGATGAGGTAGGAGTTGGTGACCCACTGCAAGTCCGCGGTGGACGCGTGCAGGGCCCGGCCGATCTCCGGGTTCGCGATCGAGACCACGGACCCGTCGAGGTTGACCATGAAGAGACCGATCGCGACAGCGATCAGCGTCAGCCACAAATTGGAACGCGGGCCCCGCTCGGTGCCCCGTGGGGACGGAGTGGGCAGGGTTGAGTGGTCCACGGTGGTGGAGGGCATGCAGGTGCCTTGTCTGTGGTGAGAACGTCGGCAGGTCGACGAGATCGATTCAGGGTTTGCGGCACGGGCGGAGATGCGGCGGCGTGCGACCACCGACGGGGAAGCGCGGTGGGGCGACGGCGCCGTCGACGTGCGGGCTGCGCACAGGACCGGGCGCGCGCCGGAGAACCGGTGCCGGAAGGTCAGTCGGCGGAGTAGAAGCGCCGGGTCAACGCCAGCAGCGCGCCGCAGGCCGAACCGAGGGCGTCCTGCTCTCCGTCGGTGAGGTTCTCCAGCAGACGCGCCATGTGGGCTTCCTTCAGCCCCCGCGCCTGCGCGAGTCGCTCCGTGGCCAGCGCCGTGGGGTGCAGATGAGCGACCCGCTTGTCGACGGCATCCCGCCTGCGCTCCAGCAGCCCCAGCTCGGTGAGCTGCGCGACGAGGGCGCTGACGTTGTTCGGCTTCATCATCAGGGCATCCGCCGCGTCACGGACCGTGATGCCCGCGCGCTCCTCGGCGAGCCGCAGCAGAGCGAGCTGCCCCTCCGGCAGCGTCGGGTGAGGGAAGTCCCGGACCACCCGCCGCTCGAGCGCCCTGTTCAGCGTAGGCAGCACCGCCACGAGGACCGAGGCCACGTGGTCGTTCTGCCGGTCGGCGGCGCTGGAATCGAGCACGCACCGACTATAGGTACGTCAACATACCTATGTCAACATAGGTATGTGCCGGACAGCCAGGCGCAGTGGTCAGCGGCGACCGACGATAAGATCCCCTCGCTCCACACCGATTGGGTGGCCGCTGATTGCGGCGAGAGTGCGTGCATGTGCGCAAGAGTGTGGGTGAGCAGGCGGGGCGCGATCGGAGTCGCCGGAAACTCCTCGACCTGCAACGCTGTTGTGACCGCTTCCATCCACTGAGAGTCCGTCAGCGCGCCTATGGCCGCAGAGTTCGGAGTTCGGCAATGCTTTTCGACGTCGCTCGCGGCGGACTCGCCGACGTCTTCGGCGAGGGCCGGCTCGCAACCCTGCACGCCACCGCCTTCCCGCCCCCCGCCGCGGAGACCGAGGGCGCCCGCCTCCTGCAGACCGTCGGCGTCCCGACGGGGGTGCTCTGGCCGCGTGAGCCCGACGAGGACACCGGTCGGCTGCCCCTCGTCCAGGAAGTCCTCGACACCGAGGACTTCGAGGACGCCGCCCAGGACGCAGGCGGGTGGCCCGTCGTCGGCTGGCTGCTGAACGCCCACCTCGCCCTCGACCCCGCCTCCGGCAAGGTCCACGCCTTCGACGCCGACGGAGAGTACGTGCAGGAACTCCACACGGACGTCTCCTCCCTCGTCCAGGTCACCCTCCGGTTCCAGCGCCTGCTCGAGGAGTTCACTTTCAGCGGCAACGACGGTGACGAGGAGGCCGACTTCGAGCGCCTGGAGCGCGAGGTCGAGCGAATCCGACAGGAGACGAGCAGCATCGACCCGCTCCCCTTCCAGGACGACGAGACCGTCTGGTCGGTGGTCGGCGAGGAGATCGCCGCGGGCCAGCGCTTCAAGGGCGACAGCCCGGGAGCCCGCTCGCTCTACGGGTGATGCGAGAACTCGGCGCCCCTGCGGGCCACCCGGCGGCGGATGCCGCCCGGACGGAGCCTTCGACGCAGATGCGTTCGCCAGGTGATCGGCCAGGCCGCCGACGCCCACAGCGGCGAGAGAAGCAGCCGGGGCTGATGTCACCGGCGTCCACGGGCGTTCGATCCACTACGGTTACTTTCCGTATTGCAGTATCAACTCAGCGCACACCCCCTCGCGTGTGTGCGGCCGCCCGCATTCGCCGGGTTACCCCGAGGGAACAGGGAAGGGAGCAGAGCCGTGTCGATCTCTCGTCGCGATGCCCTCAAGCTGGGTGGCGTGTCCCTGCTGGCCGGGGGCGGCGCCGGTGTGGTCACCGCCTGCGGCTCCGGAGCACCGTCCAGCGCGTCCGCTGCCGCGGGCAAGGCGGATTACACGGTGCGGATCGCGACCGGGCGGGTCGAGCTCGCGCCGGACACGGTCGTGTCCACCACGACGTACAACGGGCAGTTCCCCGGCCCGCTGCTGCGGTTCACCGAGGGCCGCCCGGTCGTGGTCGACGTCCACAACGACACGGGCACGCCCGAGTTGCTCCACTGGCATGGCCAGCGGATTCCCGCCGAAGTGGACGGAGCTTCGGAGGAGGGCACCCCCTTCATCCCCGCGCATGGGATGCGGCGCCTGTCGTTCACGCCCGGACCGGCCGGTTTCCGCTTCTACCACACCCATGTGGCCGCACATGGTGACCTGACCCGGAGCACGTACACCGGTCAGGTGGGCCCGGTCTACATCGAGCCGAAAGCCGATCCCGGCGCCTACGACCAGGAGGTGTTCCTGACGCTGAAGGAGTTCGAGCCCTCCCTCAGCCATGGCGGGGACATGGCCCAGGACTTCCTGGCCGGCTCCGAGGTGCCGGACCTGAAGCAGCGGGGCGAGAAGGCGATGGCCGAGTCGCTGGCCCGGGGCATGCCGCACGGCAACGAGGTCGGCTACCACGCCTTCAGCGTCAACGGGCGCAAACTGGGCCACGGCCCGCCGATCAAGGTCAGGTCCGGGCAGCGCGTGCTGTTCCACGTCCTCAACGCCAGCGCCACCGAGATCCGCAGCCTGGCCCTGCCCGGCCATACCTTCAAGGTGGTCGCCCTGGACGGCAACCCGGTGCCCCGCCAGGCCAACGTGCCGGTGCTGTGGATCGGCACCGCCGAACGCGTCTCGGCCCTGGTGGAGATGAACCATCCCGGTGTGTGGGTACTCGGAGACCTGGCCGACGACGACCGGAAGAACGGCATGGGCACCGTGGTCGAGTACGCCGGCCGCACCGGTTCCCCGCAATGGACCGCACCGCCCTCATCCACATGGGACTACCGCACCTTCGCCCATTCCGGCGCCACCGCCCAGCGACCCGACCACACTTTCGACTTCCTGGTGGAGAAGCGCAACGCCGCCGACAACGGATTCAACATCTGGACCCTCAACGGCGTTCCGTTCAACATGAACACCAACAAGCCGGTGATGGATGTCGAGCACGGCAAGCGGTACCGGATGCGGTTCCGCAACGCCACCGACGACATCCACCCCCTCCACCTGCACCGCCACACCTTCGAGGTCACCCACATCGCCGGCACCCCGACCCACGGTCTGCTCAAGGACGTCGTCATGCTCGGCGGCTACCAGACCGTCGACTTCGACTTCACCGCCGACCAGCCGGGGCTGTCTCTGTTCCACTGCCACCAGCAACTCCACATGGACTTCGGATTCATGACCCTGCTGCGCTGCTCCTGACATCCCCTTCGACGGGCAGCCGGAGCCGTGGGAGGCACATCGTGGTGGGGGCCGGGACGGAAGGGGAGTTCCGTCCCGGCGCACCGTCCCTGCCGGTGGTCTCGCGCAGGCCGTCAGCAGCCGATGGGCGAGGAGCCCACGGCCACGTCGTCGAACCAGAGTGTGTCATCGCCCGTCCCATAGCTCTCCCAGCCCAGGCGCAGGGCGGTGGGCCGGGGCGGGGTGGTGCGGGCCAGCCACTGCTCGTCGATGTCCTGCGTGGGGACGCCGTCCGCGTGCAGGCCCGGGATCTGTTCGTCGCCGAGCCAGGTGTCGAGCCCCGGCGCCGTGGTGTCGATCGCGAAGCGCAGGCACTGCCAGCTTCCGGTCGGCAGCGGCCTGCTCTGCGCCACGCCTGCCGGGCTCTGCGCGGGCAGGGTGGCGTCGTCGGTCTCCCGGTTCCACTGGAGGGCGCCGTTCTGGCCGCCGACGCGCAGCGCGCGGCCGTCCTGGGAGCTGTCGGGCAGGGAGACGAAGGTGACATGGGCCGCGGGGAGCGCGGTGGTGTGCCGCACCCACATGCGCACATACATCACCGGCCCCAGCGACGACAGGTCCGCGGTGGAGGCGACGAAGGCGTGGTTGCAGTAGCCGGCGCTGCCGTCGATCCGCAGCGACCTGCTGCCGCTGTGCGCGACCGAGGTGTCGACCGTGGCGGTTCCGGTGCCCTGGCAGTCGGGCGCGGCGAACTGCCAGGCGCCGGAGGGAGTGGTGCCGGTCTGGTCCTCGAAGTCCGAGCAGACGACGGCGCTGCCGCAGTCGGCGGAGGGCGGCGGGGTGGTCGGGGGCGGAGCCGTGGGGGGCGGGGTCGTGGGGGGCGGGGTGGTGCCGGTTCCGCCGCAGGCCACACCGTTGAGGGCGAAGTCGGTCGGGTCGGGGTTGGTCGAGCTCCAGGTGCCCTGGACGCCGAACTCGGCGGATCCGTCGGTGGCCAGCGAGCCGTTCCAGTCCGCGTTGACGGCGACGACGGAGGCGCCGGTCTGGGTGACGGTCGCGTTCCACGCCGATGTCACCTGCTGGCCGTCGGCGTGGGTCCAGGTCAGACGCCAGCCGTCGACCGCCGGGCCGAGGTTGGTGACCTTGACCTGGGCCGTGTAGCCGCCGGGCCACTGGTCCACGGTGTAGTCGACCCGGCAGCCGGCCTCCGCGGCGCTGGTGGGTGTCGCGACGAATCCGGACACCAGCAGGGCGACGGACCCGACCGCCGCGAGGGCCGCCGCCCAGGACCTGCGCAGTAATCGCGAGTGGGGGGTGCGCACGTATGCCTCCGGGGGAAGGATGCGGAATGCGGGATGTGGGAGCGCTCCCATACATCAGAGCGACCAGGGCCGCACCCTGTCAATGCGCGGGACGGCCAAGGTGACCGCGGCGCGCCGTCGCCCTGTGAAGCTGATCACCACCGGGCCGATTTTGATTGAACCTTGAACTTTCAGGACGTAGGGTCGTGCCGCACGCCGATCCCCCGGGATCCACCACCCGTTGTGAGGAAGTTCCCCCATGTCGCTCGCTCTTGACCCCGCCGCCCAGGACCTTCTCTTCCGCGAGGCCCGCACCGCGAACACCTTCACCGCCGAACCGGTGTCCGAGGAGCAGGTCCAGGCGATCTACGACCTGGTCAAGTACGGCCCGACGTCCATGAACCAGTCGCCGCTGCGCATCACCCTGGTCCGCTCCGCCGAGGCACGCGAGCGTCTCGTCCAGCACATGGCGGAGGGCAACCGGGCGAAGACCGCCGCCGCTCCCCTGGTCGCGATCCTCTCCGCGGACAACGAGTTCCACGAGGAACTGCCCCACCTCTTCCCGCACTTCCCCCAGGCCAAGGACGCCGTCTTCGGTGACCGCGGGGTGCGGGAGAGCCAGGCCGCCCTCAACGCCGCTCTCCAGGCCGCGTACTTCATCGTCGGCGTCAGGGCCGCGGGCCTGGCCGCCGGTCCGATGACCGGCCTGGACTTCGAGGGCGTCCGCAAGGAGTTCCTGGACGACGACCACACCCCGCTGATGGTCGTCAACATCGGCAAGCCGGGCGAGGACGCCTGGTACCCGCGCTCCCCCCGCCTGGAGTTCGACCAGGTCGTCACCACGGTCTGAGTCGGCTCGGCGACGGGGATCCGGACCGGGTTCCGCCCCTGCGGAATCGCCTGGGAACACCTGCCAGGAACTCGACTTCGGGTCGGGCATGCCCTGTTGGCCCCGGCCGGCCGACAGGGTGATGCACCGAGTCCGGGAGCCCCGGCCGAGACGGTCCGTCGGCCGCCGCTACGTTCCCGCTCCATGAAGAACGAGGAGCGGGAGGCACCGGTCTCGGCCCGTGCCGAGGTCACGCTCCCAGGGCGACCGTACGCGGCTCGGGTCGCAGGTGGTACGCCCGCCAGGTCGCGCGGTGGTCCGCGATCGTCTGGGCGGCGCGGTCGGGACCGTCCTGGGGAGCCGGCTCGCGGCACGGTGGGACCGGGTGCGCGTGGTGCGGTGGTCCTACGTCGTCTCGGTATTCGCGGTCGCCGGCGTGGTCCTGGTGCCGGGCCCCGCCCCCTACGCCTTCGTGGCCTTGACGTCGGCCGGCCTGTACATCCCCTTCTCTTTCCAAGTCACCCTGGGCCAGAACTACCTGCCCTCACGCGTGGGCACCGCCGGCGGCGTCACGCCGGGTCTCGCGGTCAGCGTCGGCGGTGTCGCCACGCCGCTCTTCGGCGCACTCGCCGACGCCACGTCCCTGCACACGGCCCTGCTGCCGCTCATCGCGCTGCCCGTGATGGGCCGGCTCCTCACCCGACGCCTGCGAGAACCCGTGACACCGGCCTGGTCCTGACGGCCCACCGCGGCAGGGCATGGGCCGCGGGTCCGATTCACGGGAGCGCTCCCGTGAAGCTCGTTATTCATGAGACCCGGGGATTACATGAGCCTGTCAAGCATGGATATGCTGCCCTGACCATGGGAGCGCTCCCATGGTCATGCACATGCCCCCTGTCACTCTCCCATCTGAGAGCACGGAGGACGACTGTGACACCCCCCAACCAGACCCCCCGACCCGGGGAACCTCCCAGAGGCTCTTCCGTCCGCCGGTCCTCACTCGGGCGCCGGATCGCCGCCCTGGGCCTGGCGGCCGGTGTGGCGGCGGCCGGAGCGGCGCTGGTCACCCAGGTACAGGCGGCCGCGGCACCGGGCAGCATGCCTGCCGGTACCCAGTTCTACACGGACCCCGAGTCCCAGGTGGTCAAGTGGGTCGCCGCGAACCCCGGTGACTCCCGGCAGCCCGTGATCTCCGCCAAGATCGCGAGCCAGCCGCAGGCCGTCTGGTTCTCCACGTACAGCCCCTCCACCGTCACCGCCGACGTCAGCAAGGTCACCTCGGCCGCGGCCTCCGCCGGTCAGGTACCGGTACTGGTGGCGTACACGATCCCCAACCGCGACTGCGGCGGCGCCTCCGCGGGCGGCGCCCCGGACCTCGCCTCCTACGACAGCTGGGCCGGCAGCTTCGCCGCCGGGCTCGGCAGCGGGCCGTCGATCGTCATCCTCGAGCCGGACTCCATCGCCCTCACCACCTGTCTCAACTCCCAGGAGCTGAGCGACCGCTACGCCTCGCTCTCGCGGGCCGGCTCCGCCATCCACGCCGCCGCGCCCCAGGCGAAGGTCTACATGGACGGCGGTCACTCCACCTGGAACAGCGCCTCCGAGCAGGCGAACCGACTGCGCAGCGCGGGCGTGCTGACCAGCGCAGACGGCTTCTACACCAATGTGTCCAACTTCAACACCACCGCCGGTGAGGTGAGTTACGACAAGGCGATCCTCTCCGCGCTGGGCAACCCGGCCAACCTGCACGCCGTGGTGGACACCAGCCGCAACGGCAACGGCCCGGCGGGCGGCGGGGCCTGGTGCGACCCCTCCGGGCGCTCCCTGGGCGACTACCCCACCGCCGACACCGGGGACCCGGCGATCGACGCCTTCCTCTGGGTGAAGCCGCCGGGTGAGGCGGACGGCTGCGCGGGCAAGGCGGGCACCTTCCTGCCCGACATCGCCTACGACCTGGCCCTCAACGCCCCCAACCCGCCGGCCACGCAGCCACCCACGAGCCCGCCGCCGACCACGCAGCCTCCCACCAGCCCGCCGCCCACCACCGACCCGCCGACCGGTGCCTGCGCCGTCGACTACGAGATCAGCAGCTCCTGGGCGGGCGGCTTCAACGCCGATGTGACCGTGCGGAACTCCGGCGGCGCCGCCATCGACGGGTGGTCGCTGAAGTGGACCTTCCCGAACGACCAGAAGGTCGTCAACGCCTGGAACGCCACGGCGACCCAGTCGGGCAACGCGGTGACCTTCACCAACCTCGACTACAACGGCTCCCTGCCGGCCGGGGGCTCGACCTCCTTCGGCTTCCAGGGCAGCGCCGGCTCCACCAACTCCGCCCCCACCGGCTTCACGCTCAACGGCAATGCCTGCACCGTGTCCTGACGATGCGCCGTGTCCTCGGTCGGCCCGGGGCTCCCTCGGGCCGGCCGATCCGCAGTCCACGGCGCCCGGTCGGGGGCGCGGAGGAGCGCGGACGTGTCCTCAGCCCGCCGAGCCTCACGAAAACCGGGTGCAAACGCTCGTTCGGGCTTGCGACCATGCCGGAATGGTCCACCGACTCGACCCTCTGGTCATCCGGCACACCCACCGCATCCCCTTCCCCAAGGGTCCCGCCGGGGAAGGCGGTGTCGCGGCGCGGCAGTTCGACGCCGCGTTGATGTCCGTGGGCTTCAAGCTCTCGGCGGAGCTCCTCGAGCGTCTGTCGGGGCTGTCCGAGGGCACGGTCGTCGACACCGCCGTACGGACGCTGGGCACCGTCCGTGAGATGGTCGGCGACCACGTCCGGCACAACGTGTACTTCGTCGACTTCCCCGCCAACGTGCCGGACACCTTCGACTTCTGGGCGCGGTGCATCGCCGAGGCGCTCCCCGACGACGGGACACGCGCGAGCATCCTGGAGCAGCTGAGCACCGGTGTGGTGAACCTGCTCACCCTCCCGTCGTACGGCGACTACCGGCACACGTACACCGAGATGCTCGCCCACCACGACGAGCTGATCGCCGCGGCGGGCGACCGCATGACGGTCCTGCACCTGGGCGGCTCCCTGGACGACGAGCTCACCTCCCTGTACCTGGCGCTCACGGGCAGTAGCACGCCGCTGGGCGAGGACGGCCTGCGGGACCTGCGGGACCTCGCCGGCCACTGCGTGGACGGACCGCAGCCCGCGGAGATCCCGGTGCGGGAGAACCGGGCCGTCGTCAACCAGGCCCGGCTGATGGCCGGTGCGGGCCTGCTGCTGGACACGGTCACCGATGTGCTGCGGCTGGCCTGTGCGCTCTCGGGCGGTGACGTGACCCTTCAGGAGCCGACGCGGCTGCGCACGCTGCCCCGTGCGGTGCGCCGGGCGCTGCTCGCCGGGCTTGACGAGGTCGTCGCCGCGGCGCCGGCCAAGCTCGCCGACGTGCCCGCGCACCGCGAGATGTGGAAGCGGCTCGGCGAGCGGCTGCACCCGCACGAGTACCCGCGGTGGCCGCACGCGGCCGACGTGTTCGCCGTCGCCCGCGGCGAGAAGACGGCGCGCTCCCTGGACGGCCGCGTGGAGGAGTTGCTCGCCACGAGCGACATCACCGGCGCGGTCGAACTCCTGAAGGCCGCGCCCGGCAAGCTGTTCCGCTCCCTGGACCGGTTGCTGCGCACCGCCCTCACGCAGGACGAGCGCGACGCCGTCGTGGCCGCCGCCAAACAGGTCGTCCCCAACGTCTCCGGCAGGGTCGCGCTGTCGGTGCGCCAGCACCTGCACAACCGGGCGAAGGAGACCGGCGAGCAGCGGGTGTTCGTCAACCGCCTCGGCCGGGCCTGGGTCACCGACGACACCCGCGCGCCGGTGCCCGCGCCCGAGCGCGAGCGGCTGATCGCCGCCCTGGACGCGGAGCTGCGCCGCCGGCTGCCCCCCGCTGGCCACCTGCTGATCGACCCGGACGTCCTGGACGTGGCGCTGCCGCTCAGCGGCAGGGCGACCGCGTCCGGGCTCGGTGTGCTGCCGCGTGGCTCGGTGTCCCCGGTCGACGGGGAGCTGCTGCGCTTCTTCGTGTACTGGAAGCAGACCGCGCGCACCACCGACTACGACCTGTCGGCGCTGCTGCTGAACGCCGACTACGCGACCGTCTCCTGGCTGTCGTACACCAACCTCCGCGACGCCGAGGGCGAGCACTCCGGTGACATCACGGACGCGCCCGACGGGGCCACGGAGTTCATCAACCTGCGGCTGGGCGCCGTGCGGGGCACCTGCGTCGTCCCGCAGGTCAACATCTTCTCCGGGGAGGGCTTCGAGGAGGTCGAGGAGTCGTTCTTCGGGTTCATGCTGCGCGAGGCGGAGCAGAAGGGACGCCCGTTCGAGCCGCGCACGGTGCGCATGAAGTCGGAGCTGCGCGGTCCCGGCCGGGTCGCGCTGCCGCTGGCGTTCCTGCGCGGGTCCGACGGCCGGTGGCGTGCCCAGTGGCTGCACCTCTACCTGAAGGGGACTCCGACGTCCAACCGGGTCGAGGGCAACCGGGTGACGGTCGCGACGCTGGTGCGCGGCATCGTCGAGCGCGAGCATCTCACGGTGCGCCATCTCACCGACCTGATGACCGAGGGCGCGACGACCGTCACCGTGTGGGACGGGAAGGCGGTACCGGCGGGTCCCGTCACCTACGTCGGCCTGGAGAGGCCCGACGGGCTGCACCCGGAGTCACGTGTCGTCACCCCCGAAAATCTGCGCGACCTGATCCCCGCCTGACTGCTAACGTGGCCGTGGCGAGGCCATGAGGGGGCTTCCTTCTCATCACTCCTTGATTCCAGCCCCTTCGCTTTCCTCGCCACCGACTCGAAGCCGCCGGCCGTCCCACCGTACGAGGGACGCCGGCGGCTTTTCGTGCCGTAGCCCGCAGTGAGGTGCAGACCCCGTAGGCGCAGAGGTGGATCCGTAGGCGCAGATGCGGATCCGCCGGCGCAGACGCATCCGCCGGCCCAGGGGGCGTCAGACGAACGGGCGCGCCATGCGGTTCATGGTGTCGGCGACCAGCTCACGCGGGTCGTCGGCGAGGTCGCCTTCGATCCAGCGGCGCATGGAGATGCGCAGGGCGACGAGGAAGGCCGACGCCATGACCCGGGCGTCGAGGGCCGTGTCCGCGCACCCGGTGGGACGGCGCTCGACGATCGCCTCGGTGAGGCTTGCCTCAAGACCGGCGTGGTTGGCGAGCTGACGGGCCAGGAGCGCGGGGTGGCGCAGCGCCAGTCGGGTGCGGACGAGTATCTCCCACTCCTGGGCGCCGCTCTCCGGCAGGCGGTCCAGGACGGCGCCGCACAGGGCGGCCCAGGCGCTCTCCTCGGGCGGGCGGGCGCGGAACGCGGCGACCAGTTCCTCGAGGTAGCGCTCGTCGCCCCACAGGACGGCGTCTTCCTTGGTGGCGAAGTAGTTGGAGAACGTCCGGCGCGAGATGCCCACCGCGTCGGCCACCTCCTCCACGGTGACCGCGTCGAATCCGCGCTCCACGGTCAGGCGCAGCGCGGCCTCGTGGACCGCCTGCCGTGTGGCGGCCTTCTTGCGTTCACGTAGTCCCACTGTGTGCTCCATGGTGCCGCCATCCTACGAGGGCGGGAACAGCTTTGCGCAGTGGGCAAAATTGCTCACTGCGCATGTATTCTGGGTCGGTCGGCGTCCCGGCCGTGTCCGGACCGCGTTGTCGGCCGGCTCTCGTGCCGTCGTGCCGTCCTCCCGTCGGCCTGGCCTTGTCCTCGTTCTCACTTCTTTCTCACTTCTTCCGGAGGTTTGCGCGTGAGTGCGCATACAGCGGTAACAGGGGGCCCGGACGGCTCCGCGACCATGGACCACAAGCACGTGCTGCGGGCACTGAGCGGGCTGCTGACGGTGCTGTTCGCCGCGATGCTCAGTTCGACCGTGGTCTCGGTCGCGCTGCCGCAGATCATCGGCTCGCTGAACGGCACGCAGTCGCAGTACACCTGGGTGGTCACCGCGACCCTTCTGGCCTCCACCGCCTCGACGCCGATCTGGGGCAAGCTGGCCGACCTCTTCAGCAAGAAGCTCCTGCTCCAGACGTCGATCGCGATCTTCGTGGTGGGCTCCCTGGGCGCCGGCTTCTCGCAGAACACCGGTCAGCTCATCGGCTTCCGCGCGGTACAGGGCCTGGGCATGGGCGCACTTCAGGTTCTGGTCCAGGTCGTCATAGCCGCGATGGTCAGCCCCAGGGAGCGCGGCCGTTACAACGGCTACCTCGGCGCCGTCATGGCGGTGTCCACCGTCGGCGGCCCGCTGCTCGGCGGGGCGATCACCGACGTCTCCTGGCTGGGCTGGCGCTGGTGCTTCTTCATCGCGCTGCCCTTCACGGTCGTCGCCTCCCTCATCCTCAGCCGCACCCTGCACCTGCAGGACGTCCGGCGGCCGGAGACCAAGGTCGACTACTGGGGAGCCTCGCTCATCGCGGCAGGCGTCAGCCTCCTGCTGCTGTGGGTGACGTTCGTCGACAACTCGTTCGCCTGGCTGTCCTGGCAGTCCGCCACCATGGTGGTCGGCGCCGTCGTGCTGCTGGGTGCGGCCCTGTGGGTCGAGTCCCTGGTCGACGAACCGGTCATTCCGCTGCACATCATCACGCGGCGCGACCCCGCCCTGGCCATCACGGCGAGCCTCGCGGTCGGCATGGCGATGTTCGGCGGAGCGGTCTTCCTCGGCCAGTACTTCCAGATCGGACGCGGCTACTCACCCACCCAAGCCGGCCTGCTGACCATGCCGTTGATGGCCGGGGTGCTCGTCTCCTCCACGGTGGCCGGGCGGATCGTCTCCAAGACCGGCAAGCCCAAGCCCGTCGTCGTGATCGGTGTCGTCGTCCTCGTGCTCGGCTTCCTCGGCCTGTCCACGATCGGTCACAAGACGTCCCTCGTCGCGGTGTCGGCCGGTATGGCCACGGTCGGCGTCGGCGTCGGCATGTCGATGCAGAACCTGGTGCTCGTCCTCCAGAACAGCGTCCCGCTCAAGGAACTCGGCGCGGCCAGTGGAGCCATCACCTTCTTCCGCTCCCTCGGCGGCACGATCGGCGTCTCGGTGCTCGGGGCGGTTCTGGCCAACACCGTGAGCACGAAGATCACCGAAGGCCTGGCCGAGCTCGGCATCAAGGCCGGCTCGGGCGGCGGAGGATCCACCTTGAACATCAAGGCGCTGCCGGCCCCGGTCCAGGAAGTCGTCCGCACCGCCTACGGAGACGCCACCGGTCATATCTTCCTGATCTCCGCGATCATCGCCGCGGTCGGTGCCGTCGCGGCGCTGTTCCTCGGCCCGGTCACCCTCCGCGACAGCGTCGACCTGCCGGGCCAGAGCACCGACGACTGAGGACTGACGGGCCAGCAGGCATGACGACCGAGGCCTGACGGGCCGACGGGCATGACGACCGAGGCCTGACGGGCCGACGGGCACGGGGGGGGCGGGGGGAGGGGTCGATGTGTTGGACTCCTCCTGCCTTGGGGGGGCCCCCCGACGCGCACGACGTACCGGACCCCGGCTGCGACCGCGCCGTACCGCACATGATCACAATGCGGCGGCAACAAGCCACGACAGGTCGCCGATCACTTGACTACCGGACGTCACACGCGGTTGGCTCCGGCTCAACGAGAGCCAACCGCCCGGTCACGTCCGTGGGTGCTGCGCCCCCGTCCACCCCCCCGTTTGCCAGTTGCTCGGCTGCACAGTGAGGTGCCGCACCCTCATGAAGACTCCTCCCCCGCACAGGTACCGCAGATCCACCCCCGGCACCGTTCTGACAGCCGCCGTCGCCGTCTGCCTGCTCCTGGCCGGCTGCTCCGGTTCCGGCGGCTCGCAGTCCGGGTCGGGCGCGCGCGTCTCCGGCGGGTCCGGGCTCAAGGTCGCCATGGTCACCCATGGGGCCGAGGGGGACGCCTTCTGGCAACTGGTGCGCAAGGGCGCCGAGGTGGCCGCGGCCAAGGACGGCATCGAACTGACCTACGCGAGCGATCCCGACGCCGCCGGACAGGCGGAGCTGGCGCGGGACGCGATCCGGGAGGGGGCCGACGGCATCGCGTTGACGCTGGCCAAGCCGGACGCGATGAAGGGGCCGATCGCGGACGCCAAGGCGGCGGGCATACCGGTGGTCGGGCTCAACTCCGGTATCGACGCCTGGCGTTCCAGGGGTGTGCTGGAGTACTTCGGTCAGGACGAGAGCCTCGCGGGCCGGGCCGTCGGGGACAAGCTGGACGACCTGGGGGCCAAGCACGCCCTGTGCGTCATCCACGAGCGGGGCAACATCGCGCTGGAGGCACGCTGCGCCGGGGTGAAGAAGTCCTTCGGTGGCAGGACCGACATGCTCTACGGGGACGGCACCGACATGGACGCCCTGACGGAGTCGATCGCGGCCCGGTTGCGGCTGGATTCGGACATCGACGAAGTGGTCACCAACGGCGCACAGTTCGCGCTGGCCGCGGTCACGTCCGTGCGCAAGGCGGGCAGCAGGGCGCACGTCGCCACCTTCGACCTGAACAAGGACCTGGTCAAGGCAGTCCAGGACGGGGATGTGCAGTTCGCGGTGGATCAGCAGCCCTATCTCCAGGGCTATCTGGCCGTGGACGCGCTCTGGCTCCACAAGTCCAACGGCAATGTGAGCGGTGGCGGCGTCGCCCCGGTGCTCACCGGTCCCGCCTTCGTCACCAAGGCGAACGTCGCGTCGGTGGCGAAGCTGGCCGCCGCCGGCACACGCTGAGGAAACGCCGGCGCCCCCAGCCCGCCCTCTCGTTCCCCCCGTCCCTGTCCTCCCGCAGATCGCTCTAGGACGATGATGCCTCCACGGACTCCGACAGGTCCCCGGCGCCGTCTCGGTTCCATACGGCTCTCGCTGGTCCTCCTGACCCTGGTCCCCAGTGTCACGCTCGCCGCCATGTGGGGTGTGACCACGACCCAGATGTTCTCGGAGGGGCTCCGGCTGCGCTCGCAGACGGGGCTGAGCAGGTCGACCGGCGCCATGGGCACCGACGCGGCGCTCGCCCTCCAGCGGGAGCGCGGGCTGTCGGCGGCGTGGCTCGCGTCCCCGCACGGCTCCCGGGCCGCCCTGGACGCACAGCGCGGGGCCACGGACAAGGCGGTGGCCGAGCTGGTCGGCCAGGCCGGCGCGATCAGGCAGGCCCCCGCCCGCATCAAGAACCGGATGTACTCGGTCGTCGCGTCGGTGGGCAGCCTGGAGTACTACCGGGGCCAGGTGGACAAGCCGACGGACATCACCGGTGAGCAGGCCCTGGACCAGTACACCGCGATCATCGACGACCAGATCCACGCCTTCCAGGAGATCTCACAGGTCGACGACGGCGACCTGACCTCCCAGGCCGGTCCGCTCGTGGCGCTGGAGCATGCCGCGGAGCTGGTCTCCCAGGAGGACGCACAGCTCACCCTGGCGTGGTCGTCCGGACACATGGACCAGGAGGCGTGGAGCAGGTTCGCCCAACTGGTCCACGCCCGCCGCTGGCTCGTCGAGGACCAGATCGTCCCCTCGCTCGAGGGCAGCACGAAGACGCAGACCGAACGGATCCTTCAGTCGGCGCAGTGGCGGACCCTGGAGGCCGTCGAGGACCAGGTGCTCTCGGCCCGGGGCAAGGCCGCCGGTGCGCGCGGGATCGCGCTGCCGGACGCACGCGAGCGGTGGGGCGCCGCGATCGACAAGCTGTCCGGCCAGTACGCGACGCTGATCCGGCAGGAGACGGCCGGGCTGCTCGACCGCAGCGCCGACCGGGCGCACGGGCTGCTGCTGAAGGCCGCCGTCCTGAGCGCGGCCGGCCTGGCCGCCCTGGCCGTGTGCGTCGGCATGTCGTGGCGGATCACCCGGTCCCTGTCCCGGCGTCTGCTGGGGCTGAGGATCGCCACGCTCCGCCTGGCGGAGGAGCGGCTGCCCGACGTGGTGGCCCGGCTGGAGCGGGGCGAGAAAGTGGACGTGGAGTCCGCGACGCCGCCGCTGGACTACGGCAGCGACGAACTCGGCCAGGTCGCCCAGGCGTTCAACGCCGCGCAGCGTACGGCCGTGCACACCGCGGTCGAACTCGCCGACACCCGGCGCGGTTTCCAGAAGGTGATCCTCGGTATCGCCCGGCAGAGCCAGAACCTGATCAACCTTCAGCTCAGCAAGCTCGACGCGCTGGAGCGGCGGCACCAGGATCCGGAGGTCCTCCAGGGGCTGTACGAACTTGACTCCACGGCAAGCCAGCTGCGCCGCTACGAGGAGAACCTCGTCATCATCAGCGGCGAGCAGCCTCGGCGCAGCTGGACCGAACCGGTCGCGCTGATCGACATCCTGCGCGGCGCCGTCGGCGAGGTCGCCGAGTACCAGAGGGTGGAGGTGCACACCGACGAGGAGGTGTACCTCGCCCCGCCCGCGGTGGCCGACGTGATCCATCTGCTGGCCGAGCTCATCGACAACGCGACCGCGTACTCCGCCGCGCCGAGCCCCGTCGGCGTGCGGGCGGCGATGGTGGCCAAGGGCCTCGTCGTCGAGGTCGAGGACCGCGGCCTCGGCATGTCCGAGGAGGACTACGCGCAGCTCAACGCCCAGTTGGCCGTGCCCCCGCAGTTCGATGTGGTGGCGCTCGCCGACGACCTGCGGCTCGGCATGTTCGTGATCGCCCGCCTGGCCACCCGGCACGGCATCTCCGTGACCCTGCGCTCCTCGCCCTACGGCGGAACCGCCGCGATCGTGCTCGTCCCGCACGACATCGTGGTGCACGAGGCCCCCGGCTCCCCGCAGACGCGCACGCAACCGTCCGAGCCCGGACGGGTGCCCGGCCCGGGAAGCCCGGAACGGACCGGCGCGCGCCCGGAGCCCGCCGGCACGGCCCGGCGGAGGAAGCCGACCGCGCAGCGGAGCACCTCGCGTGCGGGCGACGGCGGACGCGGGGCGGAACGGACGCGTGAGCCGGGGCTCTCGCCGCTGCCGCGCCGGGTGCCGCAGACCAGTCTGGCCGCCGAGCTGCGCGGGGACGCCGCGCCCGTCGTCGAGAACGGCCCCCTCGACGACTTCACCGCCGAACGGGCCGCCTCCTCGCTGGCCGGCTTCCAGCGCGGCACGCGCCAGGCGCGGGACGACGACCCCCAACAAGCCGCCGACACCCCGGAGGAGGGGGCCACGCCGGACGGCACCAGGCCTGACAGTGCCTCACCGGACGGCGCCTCAAAGGGCGGCACCACGCCTTCCAGTGCCCCACCGGACGGCACCACGCCTGACGGTGCCCCGCCGAACGGTGCCTCACCGGGCGGCTCCGATACGCGCGTTCCCGCCGCGGACATCGCCACCCCCAAGGTCTCGACCGTGTTCGAGCAGGGGGGACATCCACCCTCGACCCCGCCCGCCGACCGCACATGAAGGACACCCCCATGACACGCCCCACCCCCGCCACGCACACCCAGCTCGACCAGCTGCTGACCGGTCTCGTGGAACGGGTCGCCGAGGTCAACCACGCCGTCGTCCTCTCCGAGGACGGACTGGTGGTCAGCAAGTCCACCGGATTCCCGCGCGACGACGCCGAGCGGCTGGCGGCGACCGCGTCCGGCCTGATGAGCCTCAGCAAGGGCGTCAGCATGGACTTCGGCGGCGGCCCGGTGCGGCAGGCGCTCATCGAGCTGGCCCACACCTATCTGCTTCTCACCTCGGCCGGACCGGGCGCCCACCTCGTCGTCCTCACCGGTCCGGGCGCCGACGTCGGCGTGGTGGCCTACCAGATGAACATGCTGGTGAAGAAGATCGGCGAGCACCTGAGTGCGGCCCCGCGTGCGGGTGCCGTCGCGTCCGGCGACGGCGAGTGAGGTGAACGGAGGCGACGCGGCGGGCCGGCTCGTTCGGCCGTTCACCCTGACCGGTGGACGGACCCGTCCCAGCCGCGCCGACTTCACCCTCATCACGATGGTGACGACCGTGGATCCGCCGCCCGAGCGGGCTGTCCGGCCCCAGCCCGAGCACACGCGGATCCTGAGACGGTGCGCGGAACCGGTCACCGTGGCAGAGCTGGCCGTCCATCTCGATCTTCCGGTGAGCGTGGTGGTGATCATGCTCTGCGATCTGCTGGAGGCCGGACGGATCGCACTCCACCGGCCGGCCCCGGTCTCCCGCACCCCGGACCTGGACCTTCTGCAGAAAGTGAGGGACGGCCTTGGCCGGCTCTGACACCACCGTTCGGCCGTCGCCGGCCCCCGACACGGCAAAGATCCTGATCGCCGGGGGTTTCGGGGTCGGCAAGACCACCATGGTCGGGTCGGTCAGCGAGATCGCCCCGCTGCGCACCGAGGAACCGCTGACCGCCGCGGGCCTGGACATCGACGACCTCGACGGCATCGAGGACAAGCAAGCCACCACCGTGGCCCTGGACTTCGGCCGGATCACGGTCAGCCAGGACCTGGTGCTCTACCTCTTCGGCACACCGGGTCAGCAGCGGTTCTGGTTCATGTGGAACGACCTGGCCGTGGGCGCGCTCGGGGCCGTGGTCCTGATCGACGTCCGCCGCCCGGAGACCAGCTTCGCCGCCATCGACTTCTTCGAGAGCCGGGGCATTCCGTTCGTCGTCGGCGTCAACGGCTTCCATGGGCGGCACCCCTACCCGCCGGAGGAGATCCGGGAGTCCCTGGCGCTGCCCGAACACACCCGGGTGCTGCTGTGCGACGCACGGGACCGCGAGTCGTGCCGGGACGTTCTGATCGCCCTGGTCGACCAGTTGATCGCCTCGGCCACCGAGGCGGAGGCGGACGCGGCCCGGCCCCGCCCTCCTCGGGGCGGCTGAGGTCCGGCGAGGCAGAACAGCGGGTTCACCGCCCGCCCCCGGGAACCGGCCCGCAACCGCGCGGGGGGCGGCGATATTCCGGCGCGACGGCTCTTCGGCCCGTGGCGCACCTCACGAGCCAGATAGTTCATCGTTCAACGAACTGGGGTTAGTGTCTTCAGTGCCCAATGAGGCACACAAGCACCCATTCCCCCCGTTCTCCGCGTGGGGTGAGAAAAGAGAGGTAACACCATGGCAAGCAGGACTGTTCGTGGGGTTGTCGTCACGATCGCCTCGACGGCCGTCGCGGCAGCCGGGCTTCTCGCCACCGGCGGCTCCGCCTCGGCTGCGACGAACCCGAGCGGCAGTCGGCCGGGGGTCGTCTCCGCCGTCCGGATCGCCGACCACCACACCACGGACCACCACAGCGTGAACCGCCACAGCGGGGACCAGCACCGTGGGGACCGGCACGACCTCGACAGCCGCCACTGGTTCCGGTACGACAAGCGCGACGGTCACCAGGCCCGGATCGGCTACACCCGTCAGCAGTGGGTTCTCGACCAGCTCCGCTGGACCGGCGACCGCTCGAACGCCCACTGGGGCAGCGACAGCCTGAAGCCCCACGTCGGCTCCCACCGCTGAGGACCGCGGCCACCAGGAGAACCATGATCACTTGCGTGGACCGCACGCTCGACATGGAGCTCGTGTCACCCGTGGGCACACGGCTCCCGGTGCCGACCCACCTGCTCTACAGGTCACAGGACCCGCTGGTGGTGGAGTTCCTCTTCCACGGCCTGGCCCCGAGCCCCGTGTCCTGGATCATCTCGCGCGAGCTGCTCGCCCGGGGGACGCTGGCGCCCAGCGGAGAAGGCGACGTGAGGGTGTGGCCGACCGGAACCGGCCCGGGAGCCCTCCTGCACGTTCTCCTAACTCCTCCGGGCGGCTCCGCCCACCTCGTCGCCCCGCTCCCGGCCCTGGCGCAGTGGCTGTTCCGCACCTACCGGCTGGTGCCGGCCGTCCGGGAGGCCGAGGCGCTGGACCTGGACAGCCACCTGGACCGGCTTCTGAACGAGTCGCCCTGACGGCGCCCGCACCGGGGCCGTCAGGGCCGCCCGCCTCCGGGACACGGGACCCGGCCCGCGCGGCGGCGTCTACTTGGTGAGGAGCGACTCCAGGTCGGTGAGTACCTCCTCGGCGGCCGTCACACCGAGACCCAGGTACCAGGTCTCGTCCGGGACGTCGTAGGCGTGCCCCGCCTTGACGGCGGTGAGGTTCTTCCAGAGCGGGTTGTTCTGCGCCGTGGACTTGTCGGTGGCCTTCGCGTCGCCGTGGACGCCGGTGAAGATGCGCCCCGCCGGGCCCGCAGCACGGCATGCCCGGCGGGCTGGCCGGGCGGACGCCCGCCCCCGGCGCCACCGACGGTGTGTCCACGGCCCGCGCGCCTCCCGTGATTCAGCAGTGCAACTCCTGACATGAACCCTTCCCCGTATCACTTAGCTAAGGCTCGCCTAAGCGTACGTGGCGACCCGAACCCGCCGTCGGCCGCCGTGATCGCCGGGCTGTGCGGACGACCGCAGTGACCGCGCGTGCCGGTACGGCGGATGCGTCCGGGCGGCGTGTGTTGACGGCGCCGCCCGCGTGGGTCGTTGCGCAAGCGTCGCCCCGGCGTTGAGGTTGTGCGGATGGAGACCCTGCTCGAGCTCGTCCTGAAGCCTTTCATCGGCGGTCTGCTCGTGGTGGGTTTCGCTCTGGTGGCGGAAGCCGTCCAGCCCAAGCGGCTGGCCGGGATCTTCGCCGCCGCCCCCTCGGTGGCGCTGGGAGGACTGATCCTGACGGTGGTGTTCAAGGGCGACCTCGACGCGGCGACCGCGGCCCGGGGCATGGTCGCCGGAGCACTGGCGTTCACCGCCTACTGCCTCGTCGACGTTCCGGCGCTCGGCAGGTTCGGAGCCACGCGCGGGTCCGCGGCGGCCCTGGTGGTGTGGTTCGCGACCGCGGCCGCCATCGCCTTCGCGGTGGCGCCGTGAAGCGACCGGGCCGGCCCGCGCACGGGGGCGCGACAGGGGCCGAAGACACCGACCGGGTGCGGGTGGACCTGCGGGCGGTCGCGCGCACGCCGCGCAAGGATCTGCTCCTCCGGTTCGGCTTCGGCGCCGGCGTGTCGCTCCTGGCGGCCGTGGTGTCCCGGCTGTTCGGGCCGTTCGTCGGCGGCGTCTTCCTCGCCTTTCCCGCCATCCTGCTGGCCAGCCTGACGCTGGTGGCCGAGGAGGAGGGGCTCATGAGCGCCCGCGACGACGCGCGTGGCGCCGCCCTGGGCACCCTGGGACTGGTGGCGTTCGCCGTCGTCGCCACGGTGCTCCTGCGCCACCACTCGGCGTGGCTCGCGCTCGGCGCCGCGACGGCGGCGTGGGTCGTGGTGTCACTCGGCGCCCACGCGGTCGCACGAGCGGCAGGACACGGAGGCGACGAACGGTCCCCGGCGGACAGGTGAAGCCCCGCGCGGGTTTGAACGGGGAACCCGCGGCCGCACCCGGGCCACCCGTGGACGCGCGTGGGGCCACTACATGTGCTTGCCGTGGGCGACCGAGACGATGAACAGGATCACGATGCACAGCACGACGGCGGCGAAGACGGGCCAGCCGCGTCCCCCGTCCGCCTCCTCGCCGGGTCGCCCACCGGCTCCCGCGACGGCGGATGCCGGGGATGAGGCCAGGTTGCGCCAGCCGTGGCAGGCGGCGCACGGCCGGGACGGGAAAGGGACCCGCACGTTCTGGCTGCTCAGCCCGGCGGTGGGGAAGGTGGCCCGGACGCCCGGCGAGGTGGGCGTCAGTCCGTGGAGGTAGATGGCGGTGCGCCGCGGGTCGAGGATCGCCGAGCGGTCGTCGCCGGGGTGTGCCAGTGCGGTCACGACCTGGGCCGTGGCCAGGGCGACGAGCTGGATGTCCACGCGGGCGCCGCGGGCCGCCTGGGCGTCGGCGGTTCCCTGCCGGAAGGCCACCGCGCACTCGTAGCAGGGTGTGCGCCTGCCGGGGAGCACCCACAGGATCTCGCCGACCTCGGCGTCACGGATCCTGGGGTCCACCCAGACCGCCGGATACACCGCGGGTCTGCCCACCGCGAGGGCCACGCGGTTGACGTGCCGCTGGCACACGGCCGAGTCGGTCGCCGCCACCACCACGTCCGCACCGCCCACCAGCGACCGCTGCCGGTCCTCGGGCAGTTCGAGGAAGTCCGCCTGGTGGCCCCTGGCGTCGCACGAGGGAAAGTCGCGACGGATCTTCCCGGCCAGTGCCAGGGCCTTGGGCTGTCCCAGGGCCGGCGCACCGAGCGGGTGGCGGATCAGGTTCTCCACCACGAGCGTGTCGGGGTCGACCAGCCGGAGCGGGCTGAATCCGATGCGCGCGAGTTCCTCGGCGAGGAATCCACCGACCGCTCCCGCGCCGACGATCAGCACCGCTCCCGTACGCCGGTGGTGGCGCGCCCAGACGCGGTCCTCGGGCGGAACGGTCAATCGAAGGTCCAGCGGGCCACACGGACCGGGCCAGGTCCGGCCTGCTCGTCGCGGTCGGCGTTCTTCTCCGGTTTCAACTCCCCGGTGTCGGCGTCGAGGAACCACTCACGCTCACTGGCGCGCTGCTGCTCCTCCGTCAGTTCGGCCTTCTGCAGAGTCTCCGGTGCTGCGCCCACGAAAATCCCTCCCACCTGGTCTCTGTCCTGGTCTCTCTGTTTCCTGCGCCGTCGTTTCCGCCGTCGCCCTTTCCACGCTACGCGCCGGTATGGGCGGCGCATCCCGAGACGCGTGACCAGGCACGGGAGCAGGCATGGAAGCAGGCATGGGAGCGGAGATGGGAGGGGATCAGGGAGTGGGGTGCTGGTCCTCGGGCGGTGTGGCGGCGGTGCGGCTACCGCGCGTGGGGATGGGCCTGCTGTGGATGTACAGCTGGCGCCGGTCTCCCGCCTCCAGGGGCCGTGGCAGAGGGAGTTCGTAGCGGACCGGGCGGGTGTGGTCGGCCAGTTGACGGCGGGGGTTGTAGACGCGGTTGAAGCGCCACAGCATGCGCGCGAAGTTGGTCTGGCCGCGAGCGAGGTTGGTGGCGAGCACGCGTGCCGCTCCCAGCGCCGTACGCAGACCGAGGTGCTTGTGGTTGACGACGGCCTGTGTGCGGACGAGTTCCCGGTAGAAGACGTCGAGGGGCAGCGTCGTGGGCACGACGGCGTGCTGGATGTCGAAGAGCCGGTAGTCGCGTGTGGTGAGCTTGCGCGACTCGGTGTGCCAGACCTCGGTTCCGGGATACGGCGTCATCACCGTCAGATGGACGATCTCCGGAACCGCTGTGGCGAACTCCCGCACGGTGCGGAAGCGCTCCACGTCCCAGCCGGGATCGACGATCAGGTTGATCGCCACGCTGATGCCCAGTCTGCGTGCGACCTCCAGGGCCCGGAAGTTCTCGTCGGGGCTGACGCGCTTGCGGTAGAGGTCCAGCCCCTCGGCGTCGATGGCCTCCATGCCGAGGAACATGTACTTCAGCCCGAGGCGTGACCAGCGCTCGAACACCTCCACGTTGCGCAGCAGGACGTCGGCACGCGTCTCCAGGTAGTACCGCTTGCGGACGCCGCGGCGTTCCAGTTCGGCGGCGATCGCGTCCCCGTGCTCGGGGCGGATGAAGGCCACGTCGTCCACGATGAAGACGTTGCGCTCGCGGATGCCCGCCATCTCCTCGGCCGCGGCCTGCGGGGACGCCTTGCGGTAGCTGCGCCCGTAGAACGTCCACGCCGAGCAGAAGTTGCAGTCCCACGGACAGCCGCGGGTGAACTCGATGGAGGCGCAGGGGTCGAGTTCGCCGATGAAGTAGCGGCGCCGGTGGCGCAGCAGGTCACGGGCGGGCCGCGGGGTGTCGATGGTGTGCAGCATCCGGGGCTCGGGACCGCGGCCGTCCGGTGTGACCACACCCGGGACCGTGGCGAGTCCGCCGTCGCGCACCGCTTCCAGGAGCGGGCCCACGACCGTCTCGCCCTCGCCGCGGGCGACGGCGTCCACCGCGCCGTCGGCCTGCTGGAGCACCTCTTCGGCGATGAAGGAGACGCTGTGGCCGCCGAAGAACACGAAGACGCCCGGCAGGCTCCGCTTGGCCCGCCGGGCGATCTCGATGGCCTCGGGGATGTTCGCCAGATAGTTCAGGGAGACGCCGATCGCGTCCGGCCGGAAGGAGGCCGCCAGCCGGTGCAGGTCCGTGTGCGACTGCGTCTGGAGATCGACGATGCGCACGTCGTGGCCGGCCTCACGTGCCGCGCCCGCGACGCGTTCCAGCCCGAGGGGCTCGAGGCGCAGGAAGATCTCCGAGTACATCAGGGCGCTCGGGTGGACCAGCAGCAGACGCATGCGGGGATCTCCTGACTCGGCACGTGAACACCAGCGGTATCCGGTTCGCGACGTGGGCAAACCGGTACCGGTGAACGTCGCTCGGCCGACGGACCGACACCCTTCGGATGGTCGCACCCGGACTTTCGGGACGTGACCGGGTCGCCGATCAGTCCCGCGTGGGCGGCAGGACGAGCTTGATGCCGAGCCCCAGCAGCCGCACCGGCGTTCCCACACCGCACAGGTCGGCCAGGGCGAGCAGGACCGGTTCGGCGACGACCGGCAGCAGGAGCCGCAGACCACGCTCGGTCACGGCGGGTACAGGGATACGGGGCAGGGTGATGGTGATCGTCATGATGAGACACCTCCGCCTGATCGGCACCCTCGGGCGCACCGGCGAACACGATCGTCGCTCGGCACCTCGCGTCGGGACAGGCCGTCAGACGGCGGTGCGGTGCCCGCCGGGCGCCCCGGGTGCAACGGAATGATGGGAGCTGGGACTACTACCGCAAGGACTCACCCCGTTCACCTCCTCGGGTTCGCGGCGGTCACATCCGGTCAGGGTGCGGAACACCCTCTCTCCACGTTACTACCACTCCGGAACACCGTCGCCTGCCGAATCGCGGGGCCCTCCCCCGCCGAGCGGGGCGCCGGCCGGCCCGCCTGCGGCCGCACAGGCCCCGAGCTGGGAGGATGAGGTCATGCGCATCACCGTACTCATGGTGCCCGACTGCCCGAACGTGCCCGTCGTACGGGAACGGATCGCCCGCGCACTGAACGGCCGCGACGCCGAGGTGGAACTGGTCGAGGTCACCGACGAGGCACAGGCCCGGGCACTCGGGATGACCGGATCGCCCACCGTGCTCGTCGACGGCGTGGATCCCTTCGCCGTACCGGGTGTCCCGGCTTCCGTCTCGTGCCGCCGGTACCGGAGAGCGGACGGCACGGCCGACGGGGCGCCGAGCGTCGCCGACCTGCGGCGTGCCCTGGACGTGGCCGGCGGCGGCACGTCCCCTCACGGGGTGCGAGGCGGGGCGGACCCCGTGGTGGTGGAGGGGGAAGTGGGGGGCGCCGCGGGGGGAGAGGCCGGGGACTCCTCGGGCCGCAGCACGCACAGGGCCCAGATGATGAACCCGGAGAACGCGATCATCACGACCGACCAGACCGGGTAGTACGGCAGGGACAGGAAGTTGGCCAGGATGATCAGCCCGGCGATCGCCACACCCGCCACACGCGCCCACAGTGCCGTCTGGAACAGGCCGATGCTGATGATCACGGCGAGCACCCCGAGGACGAGGTGGATCCAGCCCCAGCCGGTGAGGTCGTACTGGAAGACGTAGTTGCGCGTGGTGACGAAGACGTCGTCGTGGGCGATGCCCATGATCCCGCGGAAGATGTCGAGCACTCCGGCGATCATCAGCATCACGGCGGCGAAGGCCGTCAGGCCGGTGGCCCATGCCTGCTTCGCCGGATGCGCCCGTGCGGTGTGGGTCGCGGTCATCTTCTCGCCTCGTTTCCTCTCGTCTCATCCGGTCTGGCGTACCGGTCCGGCATACCGGTCCGGCGTACTCGTCAACGGCCGGGAGTGGAGCTGACGGAGCTGTCGGGGCCCTCAGGGCCGGAGGTCACGGAGGTGGCGCGGCCCTCGGGGACCCCGCTGCTCAGGATCATGTCCTTGCCCCGGGCGAACTCCTCGTCGGTGATGTCTCCGCGGGCGCGCAGGTCGGACAGCCGGGCGAGTTCGTCGACCTTGGACCCGCCGCCCCCGGCCGCGGTCTGCCGGATGTAGGCGTTGAAGGCCTCCTGCTGCTCCCGCGCGTGTGCGAACTCCCGGCGGCTCATGCTCCTGCCGCGGGCGATGACGTAGACGAGGACGCCCAGGAACGGCAGCACGAGGCAGAACACCAGCCATCCGGCCTTGGCCCAGCCGTTCAGGCCGCCGTCGCGGAAGATGTCGAGGACGACCCGGAAGAGCAGGACGAACCACATGATCCACAGGAAGAACCACAGCATCGTCCAGAAGGCGCTCAGCAGCGGATAGTCGTACGCGAGGTTCAGCTGCGTGCTCATTTCTCTCCTCCGTTCCGGGCCTGTGCCCGGCGGCGCGGTCTGCCCTCTGTCAGCGTGCGCACGGCAGGACCGGGACGCCTCACCCGATGTGGGTGAGCGTGAGACGTTGCCGCGGCCACGCGCCGGCGTCTCGGTGGCCGGACGGGGCTCAGACCGTGGCCGCGGGCCCCGTCGGGGTCCGTGTGGCGGCCCTGCGCAGCGCCGACCGCCAGGCGAGGGCGAGGCCCAGTTCGACCAGGCCGAGCAGCACGAGCCACAGGCCCAGCAGTCGGGTCAGCACCAGGGCCGACTGGGCGGGCAGCACCAGCACCACGATGCCCGCGACGACGCCGAGCGCCGCCACGCCGAGGAGGAAGCCGCGGTGGGGCAGGTTTCTGAAGGCGAGGGCCGTGTAGGCGGTGAGCATGCCGGACAGCAGCCAGACGATCCCGACGATCAGCGAGAGCGCGGCGATCGTCTGCAACGGGTGCCGCAGGCACAGCACCCCGGCGAGGACGAACAGCACCGCGACCAGCAGCCGCGGCAGGCGCTCGCCGTGCTCCTCCCGCGAGAAGGCGGCGACGAACCGGAAGGCGCCGGTCACGAGCAGGTACAGCCCGATCACGATCGCCAGGACGTGCAGGGTCTCGTTCGGCCAGGCGAGCACGATGATCCCCGGCACCAGCGTCGCCAGCGCCGAGGCCAGGATCCAGGACCACGAACCGCCGAGTCCCGCCAGCACGTCGGCGGGGTCGCCGTCCGGGTGGGCGCCCGTCCCGCCGGGCGTGTTCTCCGGTCCGGCACCCGGTGCCGAACCACGCGACATGCTCATGGCTCCTCCTCGCGGGGATCGGTTGCAGGTCGCTGCCGGACCGCCGACGGGACGGTGTGCGAGGACCTGCCCGCCAGCGTCCCGCGGGGCGGTGTCCCACGGGTCACCCCTGGGGGGTGATCCGCCTCCCGCGCCGCCGCGTTGATCCGGATGGGCCGCGCCCCGTCTGCCGGACGGCAGCAAGGGCGGCTCACTCCGGCCGCCGGGGCGGCTCACTCCGGGATACGGCGCATCTCCAGGACCCTCAGGCCCAGTGACCGGCAGCGGGCCAGCAGCCCGTACAGATGCGCCTCGTCCACCACGGGTCCGAACAGCACGGTCTGACCGAACATCACCACGTGCTCCAGCTCCGGGAATGCCCTGGTCAGCGTCTCCGACATGTGCCCGTCGACGCGGATCTCGTAGCGCATCAGCCGCTCCCACGGTGCCTGGGGACGGGTCTACCACGCCCCTGTCCGAGGGTCCGCCCGGCCGGGCGGCCGGGCCTCACCCGGCGCAGGTGATACGGCGGGCGGTACGGCCCGCGCGGTTCACAGCAGGCGCAGTTCGCGGGCCCGGTGCACCGCTTCGTTGCGCCGGTTGACGCCGAGCTTGCGGTACACGCTCTTGAGGTGGGTCTTGACCGTGTTGACCGACACGAACAGGTCCGCGGCGATCTCCTCGGTCGTCATCATCAGCGCGAGCCGCTGGAGCACGTCCCGCTCACGGCCGCTGAGCCGGTCGACGACCAGGGCGGACGGGCGGCCCGCCTCCGGCACGGTCCCGGACCGGGGGCCCGGGCGCGCCGGGAGCCGGGGGAACGCGTCCGGGTCCAGCAGGCGGCGCAGCCACGGTCCGGTCTCGCGGAAGGGCCGCAGCAGCCGCTCGTTCCGGGCCTCCAGCAGCGCGCGGGCCGCCAGCCGACGCGCGGTGGTGTGGTCGCCCTGCCGGACGGTGGCCTCGGCGCGCACCAGCAGGGCACGGACCGTGACGGCGGGGCCGCTGCGCCGCCCGGGAGGAAGCGCGTCGAGCAGGTCCAGGGCGGTGCCCGGGTCACCCGCGGCGAGATGGGCGCGGGCTGCCGCCACCGTGCAGGCGGCGTCCCGGCCCACGACGTCCTCCAGTGCCTTCACGGCCGTCTCGGGGCGGCCCTCGGCGAGGTGGGCGGCGGAGACGACGAGCGCGCTGTGGGCCTCGGCCCAGGGCGACGGCACGTCGGCGGGCACGGACGACTCGCCGGTCTCCAGGGCGGCGCGGACCTCTCCGCGGGCCAGTTGCAGGCGTGCGCGCGCGATGAGCAGACCGGCGGCCGTCACGGGGTCCCGCGGCACCGGCTGCGGGGCCGTCGCCCGGTCCAGCAGGGCCTGGGCCTCCCCCAGTTCGTCACGGTCGACGGCCACCGCGGCCAGGACCGCGTGGCCGAGTCCGGAGCCGGTCGCCCCGGCCAGGCTGAACCGGTCCGCGTCGGTGAGCGCCGCCAGGACCCCGCGTTCGGCCCGCGTGGGCCAGCCGGTCAGGTAGTCGATCAGCGCGAGCTGGGTCAGGGACTCCTCCCGGGGCAGCGCGGTGGCCCCGTCGGAGCCGGCGGCCGCGGCGGACAGCGCGGCCCTGGCGTCCTCGAAGCGTCCCGCCCACAGGCGGGCGGCGCCCAGGTGGGTCTGTGTCAGAGCGGCGAGTTCGGGGTGCTTGGCCAGGAGGTGGTCGGGGATGTCCTGGCGCAGCTCCCGTGCCGTCCGGGCGGCGTGTTCGGCCCGGCCCGGGGAGCCGGTCAGCCGGGCGGCGAGGGTGTCCAGGAGGGCGAGGCCGAGCCGGGCCGCCGCCCTGTCGGAACCGGCGCGGCCCAGGTCCCGACGGGCGTGCTCCAGGTGCGGGCGGGCGTGGCCGAGGTCGCCGTCGGACAGCTCGCGCGCCGCGCGGACGAGGTCGGCGTCGGGGCCGGTGGTCCCGGGGGGCATCCGGGAGAACAGCTCGCCCAGGTCACCGGAGCGCAGGCCGGTGAAGAACTGCCCGATCGCGAGGTCGTCCACCAGCGTGCGGGCGGTGAACCGCCAGTCGCCGGCCGCGGCGCCGTGGGCGAGCGTCTCGGGCAGCGGCCCGGTGTGCCGCAGCCACTCGGCGGCCCTGCGGTGCAGTTCGGGCTCGAGGTGGGGGAACCGCACCCGCAGGTGCGCCGCGAGGATCTCCGCGAACAGCGGATGGAGGCGGTACCAGGAGTGGCCGAGGTCCTCCACGAACGCGTTCGCCCGGTGCAGCTCGGCCAGGACGGGTCCGGCGTCCCGGCGCCCGGCCAGCGCGTTGGCCAGGTCCGGGCAGAACCGGTCCAGGACGCTGACCCGCAGCAGCAGGTCCTGCGTCGGGGCCGGCTGTCTCTTGAGCACCTCGGCCAGCAGGAAGTCGGCGATCGTGCTCTGCCCGGCCTCGAACTCCTTGAGGTACGTCTCCGGGTCGCTGCTCTGCTGGGCGGCCAGGGCGCACAGCCGCAGGCCCGCCGCCCAGCCCCGGGTGCGCTCGACGAGCGCGCGGGCCGCGCCGTCGCCGAGGCGCAGCCCGTGCAGTTCCAGCAGGGCCGCCGCCTCTTCGGGGGTGAAGGCCAGTTCCGCGTCCCTGATCTCGGTCAGGGTGCCGTCGGCGCGGTAGCGGTGCAGGGGCAGCGTGGGCTCGGTGCGGGTGACGAGGACCAGGTGCACGCCCTGTCCGGCGTGGTGCAGGACGAAGGCGAGTTGGTCGGCGATCTCCGGGTCGGTCACGCGGTCGTACTCGTCGAGGACGACGGTCACGGGCCGGTCGCGGCCGTTCAGTTGGGCGGCGAGCCGGGCGAGCAGGCCGTGGTCCACCATGCCCGCCTCGGCCGGGCAGCCGACGCCGCGGATCCCGTGCGCCCCGCAGGCACGCAGGGCCTCCAGCAGGTAGGCCCAGAAGACGCCGGGCGCCGGGTCGGCGGCGTCCGCGGTGAACCAGGCCACCGGCTGGTCCAGCTGGGCGGCCCAGTCGGCGACCAGCAGCGTCTTGCCCGCACCCGCGCCGCCGTTGACCATCGTCAGCGGTGTGGCCAGCGCCTGGTCCAGATGCTCGGCCAGCCGCTCCCGGCGCAGAAACGTGGCCGGCGGCACCGGCACGGCGAAGCGGGTGCGCAGGAACGGGTCCCCCAGGGGGTCCACGCCCGCGGCCGTCGGCCCGGGACTGTTGTCGCCGCGTTCGGACACCGCGCTCACCACCACCGGTCATGTCATGGGCAGCGCTTCTCCCGGTCAGGATCTCAGTGATGGCCCGTACGCGCGCGCCGCGCCGGGGGACGGCGGGGCACGGCGGCCCGCCCGCGTGGGCGGGCCCGTGAAGGCGGACCGTGCAACCTTGTCGCAACCTCCGTGCTGCTTGGCTGCTCGTCTGTGTTCGGCTTCTTCTTCCGGGGCGGCGAAGGACGGCGACGATGTACGAGGAGATCCCGCGTGTGGAGCTCACCCCCGCGGCGGCCGGCCTGGTGCGGCGGCTGAGCGAGGCGCACGGGCCGCTGATGTTCCACCAGTCGGGCGGCTGCTGTGACGGAAGCGCGCCGATGTGCTATCCGGAGGGCGAGTTCCGTACCGGCGGCTCGGACGTGCTGCTCGCGGAGCTGGAGGTCGAGGGCGTGGACCGGCCGGTCTCGTTCTGGATGTCGCGCAGCCAGTACGAGGCGTGGCGCCACACCCGGCTCATCGTCGACGTGGTGCCCGGACGGGGCAGCGGTTTCTCCCTGGAGGCGCCCGAGGGAGTGCGGTTCCTCATCCGCTCCCGCGTCATCGAGGCCTGAGCCCCGCATCGGCACCCGCACCCGGTTTCTCGTTCCGCAATCCGGGGCGCGGTGCCGGGACGGTGGCAGAACCACACGTTCGGAGGACACGTCTCCCGCACAACCTGACCCCCCGCTACGCCACACTTGCGGCCGAAAGCCGCGAAGTGGGCGTGGCGGAGGAGGACGACGATGGCCATTTCCATCTCTGTGGTGCTGCTGCTCCTGCTCCTTGCGGTGATCTTCGTGCGCAACTGCGCGCTGAAGTTCTCGCACGCCCTGGTCTGCGTCCTGCTCGGCTTCTTCCTGGCGGGTACGAGCATGGCGCCCACCATTCACGAGGGCCTGATGGCCACCGCGCAGATCGTCGGCAGCCTGCATCCCTGACGCGCGGCCCGTGGTCAGGGCGCCGCGAGGTCGGCCAGCCGGGCCAGCGCCTCGCGGTGGGCGCCCGCCGTGCCGTACGCGATCGAGTCCGCCTTGGCCCGCTTCAGGTACAGGTGGACCGGGTGCTCCCAGGTCATGCCGATGCCGCCGTGCAGTTGCAGTGCCTCCTCGGCGGCGTGGACGGCGACGGGTGCCGCGTAGGCCTGGGCGAGGGCGACCGCGACATCGGCGTCCGCCTCCCGGGCGAGCGCGTCGGCCGCGGACCGGGCGGCGGCGCGAAGGCCCGTGATCTCCAGCCACAGCTGGGCGAGCCGGTGCTTGAGCGCCTGGAAGCCGCCGACGGGACGGTTGAACTGCTTGCGTTCCTTGAGGTAGCGCACGGTCTCGGTCAACGTCCAGTCGGCGAGGCCGAGTTGTTCGGAGGCGAGCAGTCCGGCGCCCGCGCGCAGCGCCCGGCGCACGGCGGGTCCGGCGTCGCCCAGCCGGCAGCCCCGCACGGCGTCGAGGGAGACGGTCGCCAGCGGCCGGGTCGGATCCAGGGACACCTGCGGGGTGATGGTGGCGTCGCCCGCGTCGACGGCGTGGAGTCCGCCGTCTTCCGTCGGAACGAGCAGCACGTCGGCGGCCATCGCGTCCGCGATGCCGGTCAACTCCCCGTACAGCAACCCGGATTCCGCCCCTACGGTCCGGAAGGAGCCCGGCCCGGTGTGCAGCCCGACCGCCAGGACGCCGATCTCTCGACCGGACGCCAGGCGGGACAGCAGCCCGGCGGCGGCATCGCCCGTGCAGGCCAGCAGCGCCTCGGTGGCGACCACGGCGCTGGTGAGGTACGGGACGGGAGCCACCGCGCGGCCCAACTCCTCCAGGACCACGGCCGCTTCACGGTGCGTGGCACCCTGGCCGCCGTGCTCCTCGGGCACCAGCAGACCGGCCAGGCCCATGTCGCCGGCAAGCGTCTTCCACAGGGCGAGGTCGTGCGGGGCGTCCGACTCGGCGCGCGCGATCACGTCCGCCGGGGCGCAGTGGTCGGTGAGCAGGTCCCGGACGGCGGCGCGCAACGCCTCTTCCTCCTCCGAGTACAGCAGGTCGGGTTCGGTGCTCGTCATGCTCGTCGCACTCATCGGGCAAGGTCCTTCCAGGCGACGTCCTTGTCGGTGCGCGGCTCGGCGGGCAGGCCGAGGACGCGCTCGGCGACGATGTTCAGCAGGACCTCGCTGGTCCCGCCCTCGATGCTGTTGCCCTTGGCGCGCAGATAGCGGTAGCCGGCGTCGCGGCCGGTGAAGTCGACCAGTTCGGAACGGCGCATGGTCCAGTCGTCGTACAGCAGCCCCTCTTCTCCGAGGAGTTCGACCTCCAAGCCGCTGATCTCCTGGTTGAGGCGAGCGAAGGCGAGCTTCACGCCGGAGCCCTCGGGGCCGGGCCGGCCCGCGGCCAGCTGCTGGCGCAGCCGCTCGCCGGTCAGCCGGGCCACCTCGGCCTCCACCCACAGCCTCAGCAGCCGCTGGTGCAGATCGTGGGTGCGCAGTTCCGGGCGTTCGCGCCAGGTCCTGGCCACCGGGCCGATCATGCCGCCCTCGCGGGGCAGCCGCATTCCGCCGATGGACACACGCTCGTTCATGAGCGTGGTCCGGGCGACCCGCCAGCCGTCGCCGACCTCGCCGAGGCGGTGGGCGTCGGGGATGCGCACGCCCGTCAGGAAGACCTCGTTGAACTCGGCCTCCCCGGTGATCTGGCGCAGGGGCCGCACCTCGACGCCGGGGTCGGTCATGTCGCAGAGGAAGTAGGTGATGCCCTGGTGCTTGGGCAGGTCGGGGTCGGTGCGGGCGATGAGGATGGCCCAGCGGGCGAGGTGGGCGCTGGAGGTCCACACCTTCTGGCCGCTGACCACCCAGGTGTCGCCGTCACGGACCGCCCGGGTGCCGAGGGCGGCCAGGTCGGATCCGGCGCCCGGTTCGCTGAACAGCTGGCACCAGACCTCCTCCCCGGTCCACAACGGCCCGAGGAAGCGTCGCTTCTGCTCCTCGGTGCCGTGCCGCAGGAGGGTCGGCGCGGCCATGCCGAGGCCGATACCGATGCGGCGCGGCTCGTTGTCCGGGGCGCCCGCCGCCGCCAACCCGGCGTCCACGACGGCCTGGAGGGAGCGGGCGGCGCCGAGTCCGCCGAGGCCTCGCGGGTAGTGCACCCAGGCGAGCCCGGCGTCGAAACGGGCCCTGAGGAAGTCGAGCCGGCCGGTGGTGGCCGGCGGGTGCGCGGCCAGCAACTCGCGGGTGCGGCGGCGCAGTTCCTCGGCGTCGGTCATAGGGCGGCTCCGTTCTCCAGGGCGGGCACCACGGCGACGCGACCGGTGGTGGCGCCGTCGGCGACCCGCTGGACGGCGGCCGCGGCCCCGGCCAGCGGTACCCGCTCGCTCACCAGCGGCTTGATCGCGCCCCGGGCGGCCAGGTCGGTGAGCTGCTCGTGGCAGTGCCGGACCAGGTCGGGGTTCTTGGTGTGGTACAGGCCCCAGTGCAGGCCGACGATCGAGTAGTTCTTGACGAGTGCGTGGTTCAGCGCCGGGCTGGGGACGGTCCCGCCGGCGAAGCCGACCACGAGGATCCGGCCCTCGAAGGCGACGGCCTTGGCGGACTGGGCGTAGGCCGAGCCGCCGACCGGGTCGTAGATCACGTCCGCGCCCCGGCCGCCGGTGGCCTCCTTCACGGCGGCGACGACGTCGTCGGTATGCCGGTCGATCACCACGTCGCAGCCCAGCTCGCGGGCCACGGCGGCCTTCCCGGCACCGCCGGCGACTCCGACGACCCGGGCACCCGCCGCCTTGCCGAGCTGCACGGCCGCGCTGCCGACGCCTCCGGCGGCGGCGTGGACAAGCAGGGTCTCGCCGGCCTCCAGCCGCGCCCGGCGGTGCAGGCCGAACCAGCCGGTCTGGTAGCCGATGTGCAGGGCGGCCGCCTCGGCGTCGTCCAGCGTGTCGGGGGCGGGCAGCACGGCGTCGGTGGCGGCGACGGCGTACTCGGCGAAACCGCCGTACGGCAGCGCCGGGTTGGCGATCACGCGGCGGCCGTCCTCCGTCTCGCCGCAGATCTCCACGCCCGGGGTGAAGGGCAGCGGCGGCCGGACCTGGTACTGGCCGCGGCACAGCAGCGCGTCCGGGAAGTTGATGTTGGCGGCACGCACCTTGAGCAGGATCCGGCCCTCGCCCGGAGTGGGCGGCTCGGTCTCCTCCAGCCGCATCACCTCGCCCGGTTCGCCGTTCTCGTGCACTCGCCATGCCTGCATGCGCCGCCTCCAGGGGGACCGCGTCGTCGCGTCGTCTGACCGGGGTCGGTCGCATACTAAGCAGTCGCTTGCCGATCGGGGAACCACCCGTGGTCAGACGTCCTGGCCACCGCGCGTCGGCCGCGCCCGTACATGCATGCGCTCCCCCTGCGGTCCGAACAGGCTCAGGAACTCCACCGGCCCCTCACCGGTCGACCCGAACCAGTGCGGCACGCGCGTGTCGAACTCCGCCGCCTCCCCGGCCGTGAGCACCACGTCGTGCCCGCCGAGCACCAGCCGCAGCTTGCCCGACAGCACGTACAGCCACTCGTAGCCCTCGTGGGTCCGCGGGTCCGGTTCGAGCCTGCGCCGCGGTTCCAGCACCTTGAACGCCTGGAGGCCGCCGGGCTGCCGGGTCAGCGGCCAGTGGGTACGGCCGTCGCGCACGATCGGCTCGGCCCGTACCCGCGGGTCGCGCGCCGGAGGGGCGCCGACCAGTTCGTCCAGCTGCATCCGATGGGCCTGCGCGATCGGCAGCAGCAGTTCCAGGCTGGGTTTGCGCAGGCCCGACTCCAGGCGCGAGAGGGTGCTGACGGAGATCCCGGTCGCCTCCGCGAGGGCGGCGAGGGTGACTTCCCGTTCCTTGCGTATCCGGCGCAGCCGGGGGCCCACGTCGGCCAGAACGTCCTCGATGCTCATACCCCGATTGCAGGACCGGCAAATCCGTTTGTCAATACGGCACCGCACGGACGACCTTCTCGGTGGAGGTGGTCACCATGACCGAGAAGAGCGAGAAGAGCCAGAAGACCGAGAAGACCGAGAAGTACGAGGTCGTCGTCGTCGGGGGCGGCGCGGCGGGGCTGTCCGCCGCGCTGGTCCTCGGCCGGGCCCGGCGGCGCACGCTGGTCGTCGACGCGGGCGAACCGCGCAACGCGCCGTCCGCGCACATGCAGGGCTTCCTGTCCCGGGACGGCATGTCCCCGGCACGGTTCCTCGCCGCCGGCCGCGAGGAGATCGAACGGTACGGGGTCGAGCTGGTCCGGGACCGGGCGGTGGAAGCGCTGCGGGACGCCGACGGCGGGTTCGAGGTGACGCTGGCCGGAGGCCGCACGGTCCACGCCCGGCAGATGATCGTCGCCACCGGCCTGAAGGACGAGCTGCCTGCGGTCCCGGGCCTCGCCGAACGGTTCGGCCGTGACGTCCTGCACTGCCCGTACTGCCACGGCTGGGAGGTGCGCGACCAGGCCTTCGGCGTGCTCGCCACGACGCCGCTGAGCGTCCACCAGGCTCTGATGGTGACCCAGTGGTCCAAGGACGTGACGCTCTTCCTGCACCGGGTCGGCGAGGACGCGCTGACCGACGACGACCTGCGCAGGCTGGCCGCGGCCGGCGTCCACGTGGTGCCCGGCGAGGTGGCCGGGGTCGTCGTCGAGGCCGACCGGCTGACCGGGGTCCGGCTCGCGGACGGGACGACGCACGCCCGCGAGGCGCTGTTCGTCGCGCCGCGCGCGCTGCCGCAGACCGGTCTCCTCCAGCAACTGGGCGCCGAGCTGCGCGAGACGCCGTTCGGCTCGTTCCCGGTGATCGACGAACGGGGTCTGACGACCGTCGCCGGCCTGTGGGCGGCGGGGAACGCCAGCGGCTTCGCCGAGCAGGTCGTCAACGCCGCCAGCCGCGGCTACCGCGCCGGCGCGGCGATCAACGGCGAACTGCTCTTCGCGGACCTGGACGCGGCGGTGGCGACGGGGAGCGCGGCACGGAGGTAGCACGGCACGGGCGAACCGGGGCGCGTCCACCCGCGGGCCGGCGAGCGGGGGCGCGGCAGGGCGCGGGTGTGGGGCGGCGCCGTGCGGTGCACCATGGCTGCATGTTGCTCGCCCGGTTGGCCCAGGTGTCACGGGAGGTGGCCGCCGCCTCGGCGCGGTCGCGGAAGACGGTTCTGCTCGCCGAGTTGTTCCGGGAGGCGGGGGCCGAGGACGTGCCGGTCGTCATCCCGTATCTGGCGGGCCGACTGCCGCAGGGGCGGCTCGGCGTGGGCTGGAAGGTGCTCGGCCGCCGGGTCGCCCCCGCTGCCGAGCCGTCGCTCACCGTGCGCGAGGTGGATGCCCGGCTGAGCGAGCTCGGCAAGGTCTCCGGCCCCGGATCGCAAACCGAACGCTCCCGGATCGTCGGCGAGTTGATGGGCGCGGCGACCGACGACGAGCAGCGGTTCCTGCGCGGGCTGCTCACCGGGGAGGTCCGGCAGGGCGCGCTGGACGCCATCGCCGTCGAGGCACTGGCCGGGGCGACGGGCGCACCCCCGGCGGACGTGCGGCGGGCGGTGATGCTGGCCGGATCGTTGCGGACGGTGGCGCAGGCCCTGCTCGCGGACGGCCCGCCGGCGCTGGAGCGCTTCCGGCTCACCGTCGGCCGCCCGGTCCTGCCGATGCTGGCGCACAGCGCCTCCTCGGTGGCCGAGGCGGTCGAAAGGCTCGGCGCGTGCGCCGTCGAGGAGAAACTCGACGGCATCCGGGTCCAGGTCCACCGGGACGGCGGCACCGTACGGGTGCACACCCGCACCCTGGACGACATCACCGACCGGCTTCCGGAACTGACGGCGGTCGCACAGGCGTTGCCCGGCGAGCGGTTCATCCTGGACGGCGAGGTCATCTCCTTCGGGGCGGACGGGCGGCCGCGCTCGTTCCAGGAGACCGCCGGGCGCGTGGGCTCACGCGTCGACGTGGCCACGGCCGCCGAGGCGGTCCCCGTCTCCCCCGTCTTCTTCGACGCGCTGTCGGTCGGCGACCGCGATCTGCTCGACCTGCCGTTGACCGAGCGCCAGGCCGAGCTGGCCCGTCTCGTACCGGAGCCGATGCGGGTCAGGCGCACCCTGGTGTCGGGGCCCGACGACGTCGGCGAGGCCGAGCGGTTCCTGGCCGAGACCCTGCGGCGCGGTCACGAGGGCGTGGTCGTCAAGGCCCTCGACGCCGCCTACAGCGCGGGCCGGCGCGGTGCGTCCTGGCTCAAGGTCAAGCCCGTGCACACCCTGGACCTGGTGGTCCTGGCCGCCGAGTGGGGCCACGGCCGCCGCACCGGCAAGCTGTCCAACCTGCACCTGGGCGCGCGCACCGCCGACGGCGGCTTCGCGATGCTCGGCAAGACGTTCAAGGGCATGACGGACACGATGCTGGCCTGGCAGACCGAGCGGCTGCGCGGGCTCGCCGTCGAGGACGACGGCCGGGTGGTGACCGTGCGCCCCGAGCTCGTCGTCGAGATCGCCTACGACGGCCTGCAGCGCTCCACCCGCTACCCGGCGGGCGTGACCCTCCGCTTCGCCCGGGTCGTGCGCTACCGGGAGGACAAGCGCCCCGAGGACGCCGACACCGTCACCACGCTGCTGGCCGCGCACCCGGAGATCGCGCCGTGAGCGCCCGGCGGGAGGCCCGGCGGGGTCGGCGCAGTGCCGGTCTGCTGCTGTTCCGGCGCTCCGGCGGCGGCTTGGAGGTGCTCCTCGGGCACATGGGCGGCCCCTTCTTCGCCCGGCGGGACGCGGGGGCGTGGACGGTACCGAAGGGCGAGTACGGCCCGGAGGAACCCGCGTGGGAGGCGGCCCGCCGCGAGTTCCAGGAGGAGCTGGGGCTGCCGCCGCCGGACGGGGCGGCCGTGCCGCTGGGCGAGGTCCGGCAGACGAACGGCAAGACCGTCACGGCCTGGGCGGTCGAGGCCGACCTCGACCCCGCGGCGGTCGTCCCCGGCACGTTCCTCATGGAGTGGCCGCCGCGGTCCGGGCGCACCCGGGAGTTCCCCGAGCTGGACCGGGTGGCCTGGCTCGGTCTCGACCGGGCCCGCGAGGTGATCGTCAGGGCCCAGGCCGCGTTTCTCGACCGGCTGGCCGAGCACTCGCCCTGACGAGCGCCGCACACGTTGCGCTCGGCCCCGCGGCGCGGGAAGGTCGAAGCACAGGCCGCTCCCAGGGAGGTCAGCCATGTCCATCGCCACGGTGAACCCGGCCAACGGCGAGACGCTCAAGACGTACGAGGCCATGGGCGAGGAGGAGATCGAGCGCCGGCTCCAGCTCGCGCAGGCCACGTTCCGTACGTACCGGACGACGGCCTTCGGCGAGCGGACCCGTCTGATGAACAGGGCCGCCGCTCTCCTCGACGAGGACCAGGACGAGATCGCCCGTGTCATGACCACGGAGATGGGCAAGCCGGTCGGGCAGGCCCGCGCGGAGGCCGCGAAGTGCGCCAAGGCCATGCGCTGGTACGCCGAGCACGCCGAGGAACTGCTCGCCGACGAGCGGCCCGCCGACTCGGACGTGAAGGACTCCGGTGCCTCCCGGGTCCTGGTCCGCTACCGGCCGCTCGGACCGGTGCTGGCCGTCATGCCCTGGAACTTCCCCCTGTGGCAGGTGGTCCGCTTCGCCGCGCCCGCCCTGATGGCCGGCAACGTCGGCCTGCTCAAGCACGCCTCCAACGTGCCGCAGACGGCCCTGTACCTGGAGGACCTGTTCCACCGGGCGGGGTTCGCCGAGGGCTGTTTCCAGACCCTGCTCATCGGCTCCGGAGCGGTCGACGACATCCTGCGCGACGAGCGGGTGCGGGCGGCCACCCTGACCGGCAGCGAGCCGGCCGGGCGGGCCGTGGCGTCCACCGCCGGGGAGATGATCAAAAAAACGGTGCTGGAACTGGGCGGCAGCGACCCGTTCATCGTGATGCCGTCCGCCGACGTCGACCGGGCCGCCGAGGTCGCGGTGACCGCGCGCGTGCAGAACAACGGCCAGTCCTGCATCGCCGCCAAGCGGTTCATCGTGCACACGGACGTCCACGACGCCTTCGCCGAGCGTTTCGTCGCCGGGATGAGGACGCTGAGGATCGGTGACCCGATGCGGGAGGACACCGAGGTCGGGCCGCTGTCCAGTGAGCGGGGCCGGTCGGATCTGGAGGAGCTCGTCGACGACGCCCGGCGTGGCGGGGCCGCTGTGCTGTGCGGTGGCGAACGGCCCGACGGCCCCGGCTGGTACTACCCGCCGACCGTGCTGGCCGGCATCACCCGCGAGATGCGCATCCACCGCGAGGAGGCGTTCGGCCCGGTGGCGACGCTGTACCGGGCGACCGACCTCGACGAGGCGGTGCTCATCGCCAACGACTCGCCCTTCGGCCTGAGTTCGAACGTCTGGACGGAGGACGAGAGCGAGGTGGACCGGTTCGTGCGGGACCTGGAGGCGGGCGGGGTGTACGTCAACGGGATGACCGCCTCGCATCCGGCGTTCCCGTTCGGTGGAGTGAAGCGGTCGGGGTACGGGCGTGAGCTGTCCGGGCACGGAATCCGCGAGTTCTGCAACATCACCACCGTGTGGCACGGGGCGTGACGCTTCCACGGCTACGATCCCCTTTGTGAACCGCGAAGTGACTCTGCCTCTGATCGTCGACGACCGCGGTACCTTGCAGGTGGCCGCGGCCGACGTGAGCAAGCTGCTGCGCACGGTCGGCGGACGGTGGCTGCGTCTGGTGGAGACCGGGCAGGCGGGACTGGACGAGGACACGGTGGCCGCGCTGACCATCGAGCTGGCCAAACTCGCCGACCGCATCGACGTGGCCTGCATCGCCCACAGCAGCGGATCCGCCTCCGGCTGACGGGACCGGGCCCGTGCCGCGCCGGAACCACCGCGGCACGGGCCGGCTACCGCTTCGCCACGGCCGGCCGCGCCGCACCTCACGCACGGCAGCGGCACCACCTCCCGGACGAACCGAGCCGACGGGATGCCACCGCGGCACGGGGACGCCTCCCCGGCCCTGCCTCGCCTCGCCATGTCTCCCCCCGCGGCCGCTCAGCCGTCTCCAGCCGGCCGGACGCATCGAGCCGACGGGCTGGGCCGCCGCGGCGGCGGCACGACGGGAGGCGGTGGCCGTCCCCGTGCGGGTCGGCGGTGTGCCCCGGATGGCGGAGGCCGGCGCCCGCCCGGGCGGGACGGAAGGCGCGGCCCGGATCTTCGTGTGGTGGGTGGCGTCCGACGCGGGCCGCAGGTCCCGGGCGGTCCGCGACCCGCAAGGCTGTGAGCAGGCATTTTCCGCCCGCGGAAGCCGGTTTCCCGTGCTTCCGGACCAAGATCCGCGAGCCCGGAGGGCGTGGTCCGCCGTCGCCGGATTGGAGTAGTTCCGCGAGAAGATCGTCGCTCTCCTGGGCGATCGTGGATGAGCCACCCTTACGGGTGCTGCACCCTCTGCCCGGGGGGCAACCGGCCTTCCGGAAGGCGAAAGCAGGCACGGCTCATGGCGACTTTGTGCAGACCCTCGGTGTCCGTACCAGAGCACGTGATCACCATGGAGGAGACGCTGGAGCTCGCGCGCTCCCGCCACGCGGACCACCCGCAGCTCCCGCTGGCCCTCCGGCTCATCGAGAACACCGGTGTGCAGACCCGGCACATCGTGCAGCCCATCGCGGAGACCCTCAAGCACCCCGGCTTCGAGGAGCGCAACAAGCTCTACGAGCAGGAGGCCAAGGCCCGGGTCCCCGCCGTCATCCAGCGGGCCCTCGACGACGCCGAGCTCCTGACCAGGGACATCGATGTCATCATCTACGTCTCCTGCACGGGCTTCATGATGCCGTCGCTCACCGCGTGGCTGATCAACACGATGGAGTTCGACTCGACGACCCGTCAGCTCCCCATAGCCCAGCTGGGCTGCGCGGCCGGGGGCGCCGCGATCAACCGGGCCCACGACTTCTGCACGGCGTACCCGGACGGAAACGCCCTCATCGTGGCCTGCGAGTTCTGCTCGCTGTGCTACCAGCCCACCGACCTCGGCGTCGGCTCCCTGCTCTCCAACGGCCTGTTCGGCGACGGCATCGCCGCCGCCGTGGTCCGCGGCACCGGCGGCACGGGCGTCCGGCTCGAGCGCAACGGCTCGTACCTGATCCCCAGGACGGAGGAGTGGATCGCCTACGACGTCCGGGAGACCGGCTTCCACTTCCTGCTGGACAAGCGGGTGCCCACCACCATGGAGCCGCTCGCCCCGGCCCTTCAGGCCCTGGCCGGAATGCACGGCTGGGACGCGTCCGACCTGGACTTCTACGTCATCCATGCGGGCGGCCCGCGCATCCTGGACGACCTCAGCAAGTTCCTGAACGTCGAGCCGCACGCGTTCCGGTTCAGCCGGGCCACGCTCACCGAGTACGGCAACATCGCCAGCGCCGTCGTCCTGGACGCGCTGCGGCGGCTGTTCGACGAGGGCGACCCCGAGGACCGGGCGCGCGGGCTGCTCGCCGGATTCGGCCCCGGGATCACCGCCGAGATGTCGCTCGGCTGCTGGCAGACCGGGGGCGAGGCATGACCGAGGAGACACTCGTCGAGGAGGCACACACCCAGGCGGCGCCGGCGGTCCGGCACCGGCCGGCGCACGACCTGGCGGACGTGGCCTTCGACCCGGCGCTCTGCGAGCCGGTGGAGGCAGGTCCGGTCACCCGCGTCGAGCTGCCGGGCGCCGAGGGCCGGGCGTGGCTGGTGACCCGCATGGACGACGTGCGGGCGGTCACCGACGACCCCCGGTTCAGCCGCGAGGCGGGCACCGACAGGCAGGTCACCCGGCCGGCCCCGCGCTTCGTCCCGGCGCGCGGCGCGGCCGGCTCCCTGGACCCGCCGGGCCACACCCGGCTGCGCCGCTCGATCGCCCCGGCCCTCACCGCGGACGGTGTGGAGCGGGTGCGGGACAGCGCCCGCCGGATGCTGGACGAACTGGTCGACGACCTGCTCGCGAACGGGCCGCCCGCCGACCTGACCGCCGAGGTGCTCCGCCCGTTCCCGATCGCGCTGCTCTGCGAGCTGCTGGGTGTGCCGGTCGCGGACCGGCAGGGGATGCACGTCTGGACCCGGCTTGTCCTGTCCTCCGCGCCCGGCACCGCCGTCGGCGAGCAGGCCAGGGAGGAGATGGGCACGTACTTCGCCGAGCTCCTCGACGCCCGTGCGGACAGCGCCGGGGAGGACATCGCCTCGCTGCTCGGGACGGCCGTGGCACGCCGTGAGATCACCCTGGAGGAGGCCGTGGGACTCGCGGTTCTCCTGCAGACCGGCGGCGAGGCGGTCACCGGCAGCAGCGGACAGATGTTCTACCTCCTGCTGACCCGCCCCGAGCTGGCCGACCGGCTGCGCGCGGACCCGCCGATCCGCCCGCGGGCCGTCGACGAACTGCTGCGCTGCGTCCCGCAACGCAACGGGGTCGGGCTGTCCAGGATCGCCCTGGAGGACGTGGAGATCGGAGGGGTGCGGATCCGGGCGGGCGAGGCGGTCCACGTGTCGTACCCGGCCGCCAACCGCGACCCGGACGTCTTCGCCGACCCCGGGACGATCGACCTATCGCGCAGCCCGAACCCGCATGTGGCGTTCGGCTCCGGCCCGCACCACTGCCCGGGCGACCGGCTCGCCCGGCTGGCGTCGGAGCTGCTGGTCGACGTCCTGCTGGACCGGATGCCGAATCTGAGGCTCGCGGTGCCGAAGGAGCAAGTGCCCTTCAGTCAGGGCGCGTTGATCCGCGGGCCCGAGTCCCTGCCGGTGACGTGGTGATCCGGCGATGGCCACGGAAGGACTGCTCGTACCGCCGGGCCAGGGCCGCATCGTCGAGGCGCCGGCCCAGCGGGTGACGTTCAAGGTGACGGGCTCGCACTCGCGGACGGCCTCCACGTTCGAGGTGGAGGTCCCGCCCGGCTTCGACGTCGGCGCCCATGTGCACACACGCAGCGAGGAGTTGTTCTACGTGCTGGAGGGCGAGCTGGACGTGCTCGCCTTCGAGCCGCGGATCCGGACCCCCGACGGCTGGCAGCGGTGGGAGTCCCACTCCGGCAACCGCGTGGTGCGGGCGACCCCGGGCACGGTCATCGTCGTCCCGCCGGGCTGCCCGCACGCCTTCGCCAACCCCACCGACACCCCCGCGAAGATGTTCTTCCAGGCGTCCCCGCCGCCCGATCACGAGCGGTACTTCGAGGAACTCCTGGCGATCCTGGGGAACGGGGGCCCGCCGGACCACGCGGCGATCGAGGAACTCAGGAAGCGCTACGACATCGAGCAGCTGACGCCGCTGCGGCATCGTTAGGGCCTGTTGCGAAAGTCCCGTCGTCCGCCCGGAGGGCGGGCCTCGCGGCGTCAGGTGCGTGCTCTGGGGGTCCCCCCTGCTCGAAGAGCTTGGGGGAGCGTGCATGGCGTCGCGGGGCAGACGGGACTTTCGCAACAGGCCCTAGCGGATCGGCATGCCCGAGATCGTGCGGGAGATCACCAGCCGCTGGATCTCGCTGGTCCCTTCGAAAATGGTGTAGATGGCCGCGTCGCGGTGCATCCGCTCCACCGGGTACTCCCGGGTGTAGCCGTTGCCGCCGAGGATCTGGATGGCCTGGGCCGTGACCTTCTTCGCGGTCTCGCTGGCGAACAGCTTGGACATCGAGCCCTCGGCGGCCTCGAACGGCCTGCCGTTGACCGCCATCCACGAGGCCCGCCAGACCAGCAGCCGCGCGGCGTCGATCCGCGTGCGCATGTCGGCGAGCTGGAAGGCGACCCCCTGGTTGTCGATGATCGGCCGGCCGAACTGCTCCCGCGTCCGGGCGTAGTCGAGGGCGACCTCGTAGGCGGCCCGGGCGGTGCCGACCGCCATGGCGCCGACGGCGGGGCGGGACGCCTCGAACGTGGCCATCGCCGCGTTCTTCACCCTCTCTCCGCCCTTGCGGGCCTTCTCCCGGGCGCGGGCGAGCCGCTCGTCCAGCTTCTGCCTGCCGCCGAGCAGGCAGGACCCGGGGACGCGGACGCCGTCCAGGACCACCTCGGCGGTGTGTGAGGCGCGGATGCCGTGCTTCTTGAACTTCTGCCCCTGCGTCATCCCCGGTGTGCCCGGCGGGACGATGAAGGAGGCGTGGCCCTTGGAACCGAGTTCGGGGTCGACGGAGGCGACGACCACGTGCACGTTGGCGATGCCGCCGTTGGTCACCCAGGTCTTGGTGCCGTTGATCACCCACTCGTCCTTGGCCTCGTCGTACACCGCGCGGGTGCGCATCGAGGCCACGTCGGAGCCGGCGTCGGGCTCGGAGGAGCAGAAGGCGGCGACCTTCACATCGTCCGGGTCGCCGTACATCTGCGGAATCCAGGTGCCGATCTGCTCGTCGGTGCCGTTGGCGAGGACGCCCACGGCGGCGAGGCCGGTGCCGACGATGGACAGCGCGATGCCGGCGTCGCCCCAGAACAGCTCCTCCATGGCCATCGGGATGCCGAGGCCGGTGGCGTCGAAGTACTGCTGGGCGTAGAAGTCGAGGGAGTAGATGCCGACCTTGGCGGCCTCCTGGATGACCGGCCAGGGGGTCTCCTCGCGCTCGTCCCATTCGGCGGCGGCGGGACGGATCACATCGGCCGCGAAGCCGTGCAGCCAGTCCCGGACCTCCCTCTGCTCGTCGTTGAGCTCCATGGTGAACTCGGCCATGTCCCCTCCAGCGGCACACCTGCATGTTACTTGCGGTAACCGTACTATGTTACCGCCCGGTAGGAGAAGTCGACTCCTGATCATTCCCCGGCAGCCCGTTCGAGATGTCCGGCCCCGTCAGTGTTACTTTGCGCAGGCGTCACCGAACCAGTACGGGTGGGGAGATCTCATGGACACCACGCAGCGGACCGATCAGCAGCGGTCCGCCGACCGCCGACGGCGCGAGCTGCTGGAGGCCGCCGACCGGGTGGTGCTGCGCGACGGCCCGCACGCGTCGATGAACGCCATCGCCGCCGAGGCCGGCATCACCAAGCCGATCCTCTACCGCCACTTCGGCGACAAGGGAGGGCTGTACGCCGCCCTCGCCCAGCGGCACACCGACGCCCTGCTCGCCTCCCTGCGGGCCGCGCTGGACGCCCCCGCGGACCGTCGGGAGCGCGTGGAGTCGACGCTGGACACCTACCTCGCGGCCATCGAGGCCCGCCCGCAGGTCTACCGCTTCCTGATGCACCCGGCGGAGGGCGGCCAGGGCACCGACCAGGGCTTCGACGTCGGCAGGCACTCCGCTCCGCTGCTGCGCCGCATGGGCGAGGAACTGGCCCGGGTCATCGAGGAGCGGCTCGACCTGGGCCCGGCCGGACAGCAGCTGGCCCGCGTGTGGGGCCACGGCATCGTCGGCATGATGCACGCGGCCGGCGACTGGTGGCTGGGCGAGCGGCCCTGCTCGCGGGCGGAACTCGTACGCAGCCTGGCGGACCTGCTGTGGGGACGGCTGGCGGCGGTGGACGACAAGACGGGGAGCCCCGGTTTCTGAGCCGCGCCCACGGGTCCGGCGCGCGTCACCGTCCGGCTCCGCGGCGGGACGCGGCCGGCCGCCGACGCCCCGCGGCCGCGCGGTGGTTCACCGACCCCACGGTGCCCGCGCGGCCTGCCTCAGCAGCCGGCCGCGCCGCCACCCGGAGAGGCGGTCGGCGTACACCTGGCCGTCGAGGTGATCGCACTCGTGCTGGAGGCAGCGCGCGAAGAACCCCGTCCCGTGCACGGTGACCGGCTCACCGGTCACCGTGAAGCCCTCGACCACCGCGTGGTCGTAGCGCTCCGTCCCCGCCTCCAGGCCCGGCAGGGACAGGCAGCCCTCCGGTCCACGGATCACCACCCCGTCCGTCTCCACCAGCCGCGGGTTGACCACATGGCCGAGGTGGCGCACGTCCTCGTCGTCCGGGCAGTCGTACACGAAGACCCGCAGCGGCAGCCCGATCTGGTTCGCGGCGAGGCCCACTCCGCCCGCCGCGTACATCGTCGCGAACAAGTCCTCCACCACCCGGAACAGTTCGGGACCAAAGTCGGTGACCTCCTCGCAAGGGGCGTGCAGAACGGTGCTGCCGAGCAGGGAAAGGGGCCGGACGCGCCCGCGGGCGCCCGGGATCGAGCCGTGTCGCATGGCGGCAAGGGTACGGTTCCCTCTGCCCCTGCCGACCGCGCGGGCATGGGCGGGATTCGGGAGCGTCAGCAGATCTCGATAGGCTGAGGTCCACACCACGTTGCCGAATGGCTCAACGCGCGGCGCGTACGCAAGGAGGATCGAGAACTGATGGCAGGCAACTCGGACCCGCTCACGCCGCGGGCCAAGCTGGCCGTGACGGCGGGCAAGGCGGTCGCTGCGGCATCGCGGGCCGCTGGACGCGGCAGCGGTTCGGTGATCGGTGGTCGGGTGGCCCTCAAACTCGACCCCGATCTACTGGCCCGGCTCGCCCAGCACCTGGACGTGATCCTGGTCTCGGCGACCAACGGCAAGACCACGACCACCCGGCTCATCGCCGAGGCCCTGGGGGCCGCGGGCCCGGTCGTGTCCAACGCGCTCGGCGCGAACATGCCCGCGGGCATCACCTCCGCGCTCGCCGGCGGCTCGGAAGCGAAGTTCGGCGTGATAGAGGTCGACGAGAAATACCTCGCGGGCGTGGCCCGGGACACCGACCCCAAGTGCATCGCGCTGCTCAACCTCTCCCGCGACCAGCTCGACCGGGCCGGTGAGACCCGGATGCTCGCCGAGAACTGGCGCGAGGCGCTGAGCGGGTCCAAGGCCGTGCTCGTCGCCAACTGCGACGACCCGCTGGTGGTGTGGGCCGCGTCCTCGTCTCCCAACGTGATCTGGGTGGCCGCCGGGCAGATGTGGAAGGACGACGCCTGGTCCTGCCCGTCCTGCGGCGGAGTGATGCAGCGCCCGGGCGACGACTGGTTCTGCGGCGAGTGCGGCTTCCGCCGCCCCACCCCCAGCTGGGCCCTGTCCGGCGACCACGTCCTCGACCCGCACGGCTCCGCCTGGCCGATCCACCTTCAGCTGCCGGGCCGCGCCAACAAGGCCAACGCCGCCTCCTCCGCGGCCGTCGCCGCCGTCTTCGGGGTGCCGCCGCAGGTCGCCCTGGAGCGGATGTACCAGGTGCAGGCGGTCGCCGGCCGCTACGACGTCGTGCAGTTCCAGGGCCGCGACCTGCGCCTGCTGCTGGCGAAGAACCCGGCCGGCTGGCTGGAGACGTTCTCCCTGATCGACCCGCCGCCCGCCCCGGTCATCCTGTCGGTCAACGCGCGCAGCGCGGACGGCACCGACACCTCCTGGCTGTGGGACGTCGACTACACGCGCCTGACCGGCCACCCGCTCTTCGTGCTCGGCGACCGGAAGCTGGACCTCGCGGTGCGCCTGGAGGTCGCGGGCCAGCAGTTCCAGGTCTGCGAGAGCCTGGACGAGGCCGTGCAGCAGGCCCCGGCCGGCCGGATCGAGGTCATCGCCAACTACACCGCGTTCCAGGACCTGCGCCGCCGCGTCGGCAACTGACCACAAAGGACGAGCACTTCATGAGTGACAACCAACTGCGGCTGGTGTGGATCTACCCGGACCTGCTGAGCACCTACGGCGACCAGGGCAACGTCCTCGTGGTGGAGCGCCGGGCCCGCCAGCGCGGCCTGGACGTGGCCCGTCTCGACGTGCGCAGCGACCAGCCGATCCCGACCTCCGGCGACATCTACCTCATCGGCGGCGGCGAGGACCGGCCGCAGCGGCTGGCGGCGGAGCGGCTGCGGCGCGACGGCAGTCTGCACAGGGCGGTGGAGAACGGCGCGATCGTCTTCTCCGTCTGCGCCGGGTACCAGATCCTCGGCCACGAGTTCGTCAACGACCTCGGGCAGCGCGAGCCGGGACTCGGCCTGCTCGACGTCGTGTCGGTGCGCGGTGAGGGCGAGCGGTGCGTCGGCGACGTGCTGGGCGACGTCGACCCGCGGCTCGGCCTGCCCTCGCTGACCGGGTTCGAGAACCACCAGGGCGTCACCCACCTCGGCCCCACCGCCCGCCCGTTCGCCCAGGTCCGCCTGGGCCGGGGCAACGGCACGGGCGACGGCACGGAGGGCGCCTACAACGACACCGTCTTCGGCACGTACATGCACGGCCCGGTGCTGGCCCGCAACCCGCTGATCGCGGACCTGCTGCTGAAGCTGGCCCTCGACGTCAACGCGCTGCCGCCGATCGACGACCACTGGTACGAGGCGCTGCGCAACGAGCGCATCGCGGCTGCGCAGCAGCCTGCGTGAGTACAGTTGCGCAGCAGCCCGCGTGAGAACAGCTGCGCAGCAGCCCGCGTGAGAGGTGCGCGACGGCCGCGACGGGAGCCCGTCTGACAGGGTGTCCGCACAGGTGAGCGGGGCCGTCCAGCAGGCGGACGCACGGTTCGGCCCCGCCGCCCCGTGCCGCTAGGGTGGCGGGGACCGACCGGACAACGTGGTCCGGTCCCCGCGCCCACGTTGAGAAGGTTATTCGGGCTATGCGCATTGGCGTGCTCACCTCCGGCGGCGACTGTCCCGGCCTGAACGCCGTCATCCGTTCCGTCGTGCACCGTGCCGTCGTCGACCACGGCGACGAGGTCATCGGCTTCCGCGACGGCTGGAAGGGCCTCCTGGAGTGCGACTACCTCAAGCTCGACCTCGACGCGGTGAGCGGCATCCTCGCCCGCGGCGGGACCATCCTCGGCTCCTCCCGGGTCCGTCCCGAGCACCTGCGGGACGGCGTGCAGCGGGCCAGGGGCCACGTCGAGGAGCTGGGGCTCGACGCGATCATCCCGATCGGCGGCGAGGGCACCCTCAAGGCGGCCCGGCTGCTGTCGGACAACGGTCTGCCGATCGTCGGCGTGCCCAAGACCATCGACAACGACATCGCGGTCACGGACCTCACCTTCGGCTTCGACACCGCCGTGACCGTCGCCACCGAGGCCCTGGACCGGCTGAAGACCACCGCCGAGTCCCACCAGCGGATGCTGATCGTGGAGGTCATGGGCCGTCACACCGGCTGGATCGCGCTCCAGTCCGGCATGGCGGCCGGCGCCCACGCCATCGTCGTCCCTGAACGCCCCTTCGACATCGAGGAGTTGGCGGCGAAGGTCGGCGAGCGGTTCGAGGCGGGCAAGCGGTTCGCGATCGTCGTGGTCGCGGAGGGCGCCAAGCCCAGGGCGGGCACCATGGACTTCGACGAGGGCGGCAAGGACGTCTACGGCCACGAGCGGTTCGCCGGCGTCGCCCGGCAGCTCTCCCTCGAACTGGAGCAGCGGCTCGGCAAGGAGGCCCGGCCGGTGATCCTCGGGCACGTCCAGCGCGGCGGCACGCCGACGGCGTACGACCGGGTGCTGGCCACCCGGTTCGGCTGGCACGCCGTGGAGGCGGTGCACCGCGGGGAGTTCGGCCGGATGACGGCGCTGCGCGGCACGGACATCGTGATGGTGTCCCTGGCCGAGGCGGTGGCGACCCTCAAGACGGTCCCGGCCGATCGGTACGCCGAGGCGGAGTGCGTGCTGTAGGACACACCGCACGTCCCCACCGCCCCCGGTCGCAGCTGCGGCCGGGGGCGGTTCTACTCTGGGTGCGGACAGACAGCTGTGGACAGACAGCGCACAATCCCCATGAATCAGGAGCCGGCGGATGGATCACAGCGGGCACGGCATGATGACGGATCTGCCGCCGTTCACGCTGGGACGCGGTCTCGAGTGGTCCCCGGACCCGTTCTTCCTCGTCGCCTGCCTGCTGGGGCTCGGCCTGTACGGCTGGGGTGTGGTGCGACTGCGGCGGCGCGGTGACGCGTGGCCGGTGGGCCGGACGGTGGCGTACGTCATCGGTGTGCTGACCGTGGCCCTGGTGATGTGCACCAAGCTGAACGACTACGGCATGGTCATGTTCAGCGTGCACATGGTCCAGCACATGGTCATCAGCATGCTGTCGCCGATCCTGATCCTGCTCGGCGGCCCGATCACCCTGGCGCTGCGCGCGCTGCCGGTGGCCGCAAGGGGCCGCAAGGGGCCGCGTGAGCTGCTGCTGGCCCTGCTGCACAGCCGGTACCTGCGGGTCGTCACGCATCCCGCCTTCACCATCCCGATGTTCGTCGCGAGCCTGTACGCCCTGTACTTCACGCCGCTGTTCGACTTCCTGATGGGCTCGATGGCCGGGCACATCGCGATGATGGTGCACTTCCTCGCGGTGGGCCTGGTGTTCTTCTGGCCGATCATGGGCGTCGACCCGGGCCCGAACCGGCCCGGCTACCTCATGCGGATGCTGGAGCTGTTCGCGGGCATGCCGTTCCACGCGTTCTTCGGCATCGCGCTGATGATGGCGACCGCGCCCATGGTGAACACCTTCAAGAACCCGCCCGCCTCGCTCGGCATCGACGCCCTGACCGACCAGAACGCGGCCGGCGGCATCGCCTGGGCGTTCAGCGAGATCCCCTCGGTCCTGGTGCTGCTCGCCCTGCTCTTCCAGTGGTACGGCTCCGAACAGCGCCAGGCCCGCCGCAAGGACCGCGCCGCGGAGCGCGACGGAGACAAGGAACTCGAGGCGTACAACGCGTACCTGGCGTCCCTCAACGCACGGGGCAACTGAGCACGCGGGCCGCCCCGTCCGCGTCTACGCCGTCCCGCCGGAACAAGCCCGTTGTGGGGGGATGCCGATGGGCCGAACCGGGGCACCATGGAGGTTACGGACCATGAGGAGGGCGCCGCGATGCACGGTTCCACGGACGGTTCCACGAAGACGATGGGGGTGCTCACCGTCGGCTCGCTGGTCGCGGTGACGGCCTACACGGTGGCACTCGGCGGCAACGGCTGGCTGTGGTTCGGCTGGGTCGTGCTGGGCCTGGTCACGCTGGGCATGGTGGTCACCCGCGGCACCTGAGGAGGCTCACTCCCCGGTGAGCCGCGTCGCCGAATGGACGCCCGGCTGGTACTTCGGCAGCCGGGCGCTGACCTTCATTCCCGCACCCGGCGCGGTCTCGATGACCAGGCCGTGGCCGTCACCGTAGACCTGGCGGAGCCGGTCGTCGACGTTGGACAGGCCGATGCCGCCGGAGGGGCTGTCCTCACCCGCGAGGATGCGGCGCAGCAGGCCGGGGTCCATGCCGACCCCGTCGTCCTCGATGACGACCACCGCCTCGGCGCCCGCGTCCCGCGCGGTGATCCTGATGTGGCAGGTGCCGGTCTTGCCCTCCAGGCCGTGCTTGACGGCGTTCTCCACCAGCGGTTGCAGGCACAGGAACGGCAGCGCGATGGGAAGCACCTCGGGCGCGATCTGGAGGGTGACCGACAGGCGGTCGCCGAAGCGGGCGCGTACGAGCGCCAGGTAGTGCTCGATGGCGTGGAGTTCGTCGGCGAGCGTGGTGAAGTCGCCGTGCCTGCGGAACGAGTAGCGGGTGAAGTCGGCGAACTCCAGCAGCAGGTCCCGCGCCCGCTCGGGGTCGGTGCGGACGAACGAGGCGATCACCGCGAGCGAGTTGAAGATGAAGTGCGGGGAGATCTGCGCGCGCAGGGCCTTGATCTCGGCCTCGATGAGCCGGGTGCGGGACCGGTCGAGGTCCGCGAGCTCCAGTTGCACGGAGACCCAGCGGGCGACCTCGGCCGCGGCGCGGGCCAGTACGGCCGACTCGCGCGGAGCGCAGGCGACGAGGGCGCCGTGGACGCGGTCGTCGACGGTGAGCGGGGTGACGACGGCCCAGCGCACCGGGCAGTCCGGGCTCCGGCAGCTGAGCCGGAAGGCCTCGCCGCGGCCGGTCTCCAGGGCCCCGGTGACGCGTTCCATGATCTCGGTGCGGTGGTGGCCGCCCACGCCGTCCCAGGCGAGGACCCGCGCGTCGTCCGTGAGGCACAGGGCGTCGGTGCCGAGCAGGGAGCGCAGCCGGCGGGCCGATCTGCGGGCGGTCTCCTCCGTCAGCCCGGCCCGCAGCGGGGGCGCGGCGAGCGAGGCGGCGTGCAGGGTCTGGAAGGTGGCGTGCTCGACGGGGGTGCCGAGCCCGCCGAGGCTCTGCGGGCGGGCGGTGCGTCGGCCGAGCCAGTACCCGGCGGCGAGCAGCGGCAGCGCGGCCACGCACAGCCCGGCGAGGAAGCCGCTCATCCCGTCACCTCCGCCCGCAGTTGCTCGGGCAGGTGGAACCGGGCCAGGACGGCCGCGGTGCCGGCCGGCACCCGGCCGGGTGTGGCCAGGGACACCAGCGTCATCGTGAGGAAGCCCAGCGGCACCGACCACAGGGCGGGCCAGGCGAGCAGCGCGTGCAGCGGCCCGGTGCCGGGGAAGCCGGCCATGGTCACGGCGACGGCGACGAGCGCGGCGCCGCCACCCGCCAGCATCCCGGCGGCCGCGCCGGGCGGGGTGAGCCGCCGCCACCAGATGCCGAGGACGAGCAGGGGGCAGAAGGAGGAGGCGGACACCGCGAAGGCTAGGCCGACCGCGTCGGCGACGGGCAGCCCGCCGACCAGGACGCTCGCGGCGAGCGGTACGGCCATGGCGAGCACCGTGCCCAGCCGGAAGTGGCGTACCCCGCGCGAGGGCAGCACGTCCTGGGTGAGCACCCCGGCCACCGCCATGGTCACGCCGGAGGCGGTCGACAGGAACGCGGCGAACGCGCCGCCCGCGACCAGCGCGCCCAGCAGGTCCCCTCCGAGGCCGCCGATCACCCGGTCGGGCAGCAGCAGCACGGCGGCGTCCGCGCTCCCGGTGAGGGTGAGTTCGGGGGCGTAGACGCGGCCGAGCGCGCCGTACACCGGAGGCAGCAGGTAGAAGCCGCCGATCAGGCCGAGCACGGCCACCGTGGTGCGGCGCGCGGCCACGCCGTGCGGGCTGGTGTAGAAGCGGACGACGACGTGCGGCAGGCCCATGGTGCCGAGGAAGGTGGCGAGGATCAGCCCGTAGGTGGCGTACAGCGGGCGTTCCTCGCGGCCCGCGGCCAGGGAGGTGGACATGCCGCCGCTGCCGCCGTGGGCGGCCACCGGGACGCTGGCGCCCCGGGCGAAGGTGAGCCGGGTGCCGCCCTCGACGCGGTGCGTCCCGGCCGGGAGGTTCACCTGCCGCTCGTGGTGGGCGCGGCCGTCGACGGTGCCGGTCACGGTGACGGTGAGCGGGCGTTCCAGCCTGAGGTCGAGGGTTTCCGCGACGCGCACGGTGCGCTGCTCGCGGAAGGCGGCCGGCTCGTCGTAGGCGCGGCGCGGCGCCCCGTCGCCCTGCCAGGCCAGGACGAGGAAGAGGGCGGGGACGAGCAGGGCGGTCAGTTTCAGCCAGTACTGGAAGGCCTGGACGAAGGTGATGCTGCGCATCCCGCCCGCGGCGACGATGGCCACCACGACGACGGCGACGATCACCGCGCCGAGCGCGTCGGGCGCCCCGGTCAGCACCGCCAGGGTGAGTCCGGCCCCCTGGAGCTGCGGCAGCAGGTAGAGCCAGCCCACGCCGACGACGAACGCGCCGGCGAGCCGCCGCACGCCCTGGGAGGCCAGCCGGGCCTCGGCGAAGTCGGGCAGCGTGTACGCCCCGGACCGGCGCAGCGGGGCGGCGACGAACAGGAGCAGGACGAGATAGCCGGCCGTGTAGCCGACGGGGTACCACAGCATGTCGGCGCCCTGGACGAGGACCAGGCCGGCTATGCCCAGGAACGAGGCCGCGGAGAGGTACTCCCCGCTGATGGCGGCCGCGTTCAGGCGCGGGCCCACGGTACGGGAGGCGACGTAGAAGTCGGAGGTGGTGCGGGAGATGCGCAGGCCGAAGGCGCCGACGAGGATCGTGGCCACCACGACGAGGGCGACGGCGGGGACGGTGTAGGCGGAGTTCACGGCGCTCAGCGGTCTCCGACGAGCCGTACGAAGTCGCGTTCGTTGCGCTCGGCGCGGCGCACGTACCAGCGGGCGAGCAGCACCAGGGGGGCGTAGAGGCCGAAGCCGAGGACCGCCCACTTCAGCCGCCGGGCGTCGGGGGCCGCGGCGAACACCAGCGGCAGCGGGCCCACGAGGAGCACGAGCACCGCGAACACGGTGAGGCCGGCCCGTAGTTGGCTGCGCATCAGGGAGCGGACGTAGGTGTGGCCGAGGGTCGTCTGCTCGTCGATCTCCGTGCGCGGACGGTAGTGGCCCGGGGCCCGTCGGGTGCGGCGGGGCGGACCGGTGACGACGACACGGCGTTCGGTCGGGTCCTGCGGCATGGCGTGCATCCCCCTAGCGCGCGGTCCGGCGGATCAGCAGCTCGCGCAGTTCCCGCGCGTGCCGTCGGCTGACCTGGAGTTCCTCGGTGCCGACCAGGACGCTCACCGTGCCCGCGTCCAGGCGGAGTTCGCCGATGTGGCGCAGGGCCACCAGGTACCGGCGGTGGATGCGGACGAAGCCGCGGGCGCGCCAGCGCTCCTCCAGGGTGGACAGCGGGATGCGCACCAGGTGGCTGCCCCTGCCGGTGTGCAGCCGGGCGTAGTCGCCCTGCGCCTCGGCGTGGGTGATGTCCTCGACGGCCACGAAGCGTGTCACACCGCCGAGTTCCACGGGCAGGTGGTCGGGATCGGGCTCGCTGACGGGTATCCGCGGGGCGGCGCCGCGCAGGTGGGCGGCGCGGCGGACGGCCTCGGCGAGGCGTTCCTTGCGGACGGGCTTGAGGAGGTAGTCGACGGCCTTGAGGTCGAAGGCCTGTACGGCGAAGTCCTCGTGGGCGGTGACGAACACGATCAGCGGCGGCGCGGCGAACCCGTTCAGCAGCCGGGCCAGGTCGAGGCCGTCCAGGCCCGGCATGTGGATGTCGAGAAAGACGACGTCGATCGCGTCGGGTCCGTCCGGGCCGGACTCCAGCGCCCGGTTGATGCGGCGCAGCGCCTCGGTCGCGTCGCCTGCGCCCTCCACGCCGGCGATCCGGGGATCGGCGTTGAGCAGGTACAGCAGCTCCTCGAGGGAGGGGCGTTCGTCGTCGACGGCGAGGGCGCGCAGCATGAACGTGGAGTGTAGGGGCGAAAGGCGCGCTGTGACATGCACCGGGCACGGAGGCCCGCGCTGGATACAGTGCCGCCATGAACAGCAGGCCGGCACCGTTCGACGCACTCGACCGGAAGATCCTCACCTCCCTGATCGCGAACGCGCGCACCAGCTTCGCCGAGATCGGCACCGCCGTCGGCCTGTCCGCGACGGCCGTCAAGCGGCGCGTGGACCGGCTGCGCGAGACCGGCGTGATCACCGGGTTCACCGCCACGGTGAAGCCGGCGGCGCTGGGCTGGCGCACGGAGGCGTACGTCGAGGTGTACTGCGAGGGCGCGGCCCCGCCGCGGCGGCTGGCGGAGGTGGTGCGCCGCCATCCGGAGATCACGGCGGCGATGACGGTGACCGGCGGCGCGGACGCCCTGCTGCACGTGCGGGCGCGGGACGTGGAGCACTTCGAGGAGGTGCTGGAACGCATCCGTACCGAGCCGTTCATCCGCAAGACGATCAGCGTGATGGTGCTGTCCCATCTGCTGCCGGACAGTCCTGAGGCGGGCGCAAGCCAGCCTGCTCCGCCGGAGGGCGCAGCAGACGTGCGCTGAGGCCGGGAAACACGCAGCATCGCTGCTCGTACGCGCAGCTTTTGTTTCTTGTCGTCCGTCTTCGCCACTTCCTACCTTTGTGCCAACCCTGTCGACACCCAGGAAGCGGAGGGACCCCTCTGTGCCCGAATCCCGTGTGCCGCGCCGGCGGCGCTTCCTCGTCTGCGAACCCAGACACTTCGCCGTGCAGTACGCGATCAATCCCTGGATGCGTCCCGACGTCCCCGTGGACGTGTCCCTGGCCCAGCGGCAGTGGCATGAGCTGATGCGCGTCTACCGCGCCCACGGCCACACCGTCGACACCGTGGAGCCCGTGCCCGGCCTGCCCGACATGGTCTTCGCCGCCAACGCGGCGGTGGTCGTGGACGGCCGTGTCCTCGGCTCCCTCTTCCACGCGCCCGAGCGCCGTCCGGAGTCCCTCCCCTACGACACATGGTTCAAGTCGGCCGGTTTCGACGTCTACCGTCCGGAGTCGGTGTGCGAGGGCGAGGGCGACTTCGTGCCGGCCGGCCGCTGGATCCTGGCCGGCACCGGCTTCCGCACCACCCCTGAGGCCCATCGCGAGGCGCAGGAGTTCCTCGGTGCGCCGGTGATCGGCCTGACCCTGGTGGACCCGTACTTCTACCACCTGGACACCGCGCTGTTCGTCCTCGACGACGAGGGCGAGGGGAACATCGCGTACTACCCGGACGCGTTCTCGCCGGGCAGCCGCGAGGTCCTCGCCCGGCTGTACCCGGACGCGCTGATCGCCACCCGTGAGGACGCCCTGTCCTTCGGCCTGAACTCCGTCTCGGACGGCCACCACGTCTTCGTCTCGCCCGGGGCCACGGCCCTGGCCGAACAACTCGCCGACCGCGGCTACGCCCCCGTCCCCGTCGACCTGTCCGAGTTCCACAAGGCCGGCGGGGGAATCAAGTGCTGCACCCAGGAGATCCGCTGATGACCGCACCCGCCCGTACCCGTACCTCCGCGGAGCTGATCGAGGCCGAGGAGCCGGTCCTCGCGCACAACTACCACCCGCTGCCCGTGGTCGTGGCCCGCGCCGAGGGCACCTGGGTGGAGGACGTCGAGGGGCGCCGCTACCTCGACATGCTGGCCGGCTACTCCGCCCTCAACTTCGGTCACCGCCACCCCGCGCTGACCGAGGCGGCCCACCGCCAGCTCGACCGGCTCACCCTGACCTCGCGGGCGTTCCACAACGACCGCCTCGCCGAGTTCGCCGAGCGGCTGGCGGCGCTGACGGGGCAGGACATGGTGCTGCCGATGAACACCGGCGCCGAGGCGGTCGAGAGCGCCGTCAAGGTCGCCCGCAAGTGGGCGTACGAGGTCAAGGGCGTCCCGGCCGACCGGGCGACGATCGTGGTCGCGGCGGACAACTTCCACGGCCGTACGACGACGATCGTCAGCTTCTCCACGGACGAGACGGCACGGTCCGGCTTCGGACCGTTCACGCCGGGCTTCAAGGTCGTCCCGTACAACGATCCGGCGGCCCTGGAGGCGGCGATCGACGAGACGACGGCGGCGGTGCTGATCGAGCCGATCCAGGGCGAGGCCGGCGTGCTCATCCCCGACGACGGCTACCTCGCCGCCGTGCGGGAGCTGACCCGCCGCGCGGGCTGCCTGTTCATCGCGGACGAGATCCAGTCGGGCCTCGGCCGCACCGGGCGCACGCTCGCCGTCGAGCACGAGGACGTCGTCCCCGACGTCCTGCTGCTGGGCAAGGCCCTCGGCGGCGGCATCGTGCCGGTGTCCGCGGTCGTCGGGTCCCGGGAGGTGCTCGGGGTGCTGCGGCCGGGCGAGCACGGGTCGACGTTCGGCGGCAACCCGCTGGCCGCGGCGGTCGGCACGGCGGTGATCGGGCTCCTGGAGACGGGCGAGTTCCAGCTCCGGGCGGCGGAGCTGGGCAAGGTACTGCACGAGGGGCTCGTCCAGTTGGTCGGCCGGGGTGTGGTCGGTTTCCGCTCACGGGGACTGTGGGCGGGCGTGGACGTGGATCCGGCGCTCGGCACCGGGCGGGAGATCGGCGAGCGCCTGATGCGGGAGGGTGTCCTGGTCAAGGACACCCACGGTTCCACGATCCGGCTGGCGCCGCCGCTGACCATCACCGAGGGCGAGCTGCGCGCGGCGCTCGCCTCCCTGGAGAAGGTGCTGGCCGCCTGACGCGGCCACCGGCGCCGGTCGCGGACCGCCTGGGAGGGCGCCCTCTCAGGCGGTCCGCTACGTCTCGGTCCGGGTTCCGCGGATCCGAGGGTCGGCCGGGAGTGGGCTTGCCCGGAGTGGGCTTGCGGGGGTGGGCTTGCCGAGGGTGGGCTGGGTACCCGCTTCGGTGAGTGACTCATTGAGGGGATGACTTCCATGCTGCTCATCGGCCTGCTCCTCCTCGCGGCTACGGCCGCCTTCACCGGCCTGGCCATCGCCGGCAACCTGTCCGGCGGCCCGCGGTACCCGGTCTCGGTGCTCGGCAACCACGTCGCCACCATGAACACGCTCGAGGCCTTCAGCGCCGGTCTCGCCCTCGCCCTGCTCTTCTGCCTGGGCGCGAGTCTCCTGGCCGGTGCCGCGACGCACCACCGGCACGCGCACCGGTCCCCGCGCCGCTACGGCGGCCGGCGGGACACCGGCACGCTGAACGAGCCCACGGGCCGGGACGGCCGCTGACCCGCACGGCCGGTTCCGATGGTGGGCGCGTGCGCGCCCGCGGGGAAGAGGTGTGCCCGCGGCGCCGTCAGTCCTCGCGTCGCCTGCGCCGCAGCAGGTGGCGCACGATCAGCGCGACGACGAGGACCCCCAGGGCGACGAGTACGTACACCTCGTAGCGGCGGACCTCGTCGTAGACGGTGCCGATGTGCGTGCCCGCGGCGTAGGCGAGGGACACCCACAGGCCGACCCACAGCGCCGCGCCGAGCGCGTTGAAGGCGAGGAAGCGGAGCCAGTGCATGCCCGTGGTGCCGGCGATGATGCCGTTGGCCTGGCGGAGCCCCTCGACGAACCGGGCCACCACGACGATCTTGCCGCCGTGCCGGCCGAAGAACCGCTCGGCCTTCGCGAACCGTTCCGGGGTCAGGAAGATGTACCGGCCCCAGCGGTGCACGAAGGCGCGTCCGCCGAAGTGGCCGACGAGGTAGCCGATGTTGTCACCGACGACAGCCGCGGCGAACGCGATCAGGGCCACGGCCACGACGTCGAGCTGCCCGGCCCCGGCGTACACCCCGGCCGCGATCAGGATCGTCTCGCCCGGCGCGGGGACGCCGAAGTCCTCCACGAAGACCACGCCCCCGACGGCCCAGTAGCCGTAGTGGCTGAGCAGCGGTGCCAGGTGCGCCAGCGGACCCGGAAGCGGAGGGGCCATGCGCACACCGTACGACGCCGGGCCGACGGTCACCGGCAGGCACGGCAACGCGCCGCCGCGTACGTGCCGGACCATCGCCCACACAGCCCGGGACGTTCGTGGTCCGCCCACCCGGGCGCGGGCACCCTCACCCGCTGGGGAGCCGGCGCACCTGGCCGACCTCCTGCGGGTCGTGGCAACGATGCTTCCGCTCACGATCTGCGTGGCGCAGAGCGCGGGCAGGGCGGCTCGGTGCCGCGACCGGTCCCCCGATCCGGTCGCGGCCCCGCTGTCGCGGGTGTCGAGGTCGGTCACGAGCCGCAGCAGCCGTCCGGGACGGCCAGTTCCCTCTTGTCCGCCTCGGCCGGGCCGACGCAGCAGGTGTTGTTCTGCTGCTTGGTCAGGGTGTCGGCGTCGTCCTTGACGACGTAGACCTCCCAGGGCTCCTGGCCGGGGCCGTGGACCCAGACCTTGTCCTGGAGGGCGTAGCAGCAGGTGGTGTCGTTCTCCACGTCGGTGGCCAGGCCGGCCTGGCTCAGGCGGGTGGTGGCGGCGTGGACTGCCTCGGCGCTCTCGACCTCGACGCCCAGGTGGTCCATGCGCGTCGCCTCACCTGCCGCGCCCTCGACCAGGACGAGCTTGAGAGGGGGCTCTGCGATGGCGAAGTTGGCGTAGCCGTCGCGGAGCTTGGCGGGCTCGGTGCCGAACAGTTTGCTGTAGAAGGCGACGGAGGCGTCCAGGTCGGGGACCCGGAGAGCGAGTTGTACGCGGGACATGACGGACCTCCTTGTATGGGGTTCAGCAGCCGCCGGAGGCAGCCGGGACGCCGATGCCGATCTGGAGAGTGGCCGGGGCGCCGCAGCAGCCGCCGTCCTCGCTGCCTTGCGCGGCGTCGGGGGCGTCGAACAGACCCGCGCCTCCACAGACGCCCGTCTCGGGCAGGGTGAGTTCGACGCGGTCGGCGGAGTCGAGGTCGCCGGCGATCGCGGCGGCGACGGAGCGGACCTGCTCGTAGCCGGTCATCGCGAGGAAGGTCGGGGCGCGGCCGTAGGACTTCATGCCGACCAGGTAGACGCCCTGTTCGGGGTGGGACAGCTCGCGGTGGCCGTGCGGGTAGACAGTGCCGCAGGAGTGCTGGTTGGGGTCGATCAGCGGCGCCAGTTCCACCGGCGCCTGGAGACGCCCGTCGAGGCCGAGGCGGAGCTCGTCCAGGAAGGACAGGTCGGGCCGGAAGCCGGTCAGCACGATCACCTCGTCGACCGCATCAAGGCGGCGCCCGTCCTCACCGACCAGGACGAGGCGGCCGTCACTGTCGCGTTCGATCGCCTCGGTGCGGAAGCCGGTGACCGCGTCGGCGTAGCCGTCGTCGACGGCGGCCTTCGCGGCGAGACCGAGGGCGCCGCGGGCGGGCAGCTGGTCGGCTTCTCCGCCGCCGAAGGTGGAACCGGAGATACCCCGGCGCAGGACCCACACCGCCTTCGTGCCGGCGCCGTCGTCGGACTTGGCCAGGTCGGCAAGGTAGGCGAGCGCGGTGAACCCGGAGGCGCCGGAGCCGATCACAGCGGTGCGCTTGCCCGAGTACCGGGCGCGCACGGCCGGGTCCCTCAGGTCGGGGACGCGGTAGGTGATGCGGTCGGCGGCGGCCTTCTCGCCGAGCGCGGGCAGTCCGCTGCCGCCCGCCGGGGACGGTGTGGTCCAGGTGCCGGAGGCGTCGATGACCGCGTGGGCGAACAGCCGCTCCTCGCGACCGTCGGCGTAGGCGACGTGCACGACGAAGGGCTGGGCTTCGCGGTCGGCGTCGACGACCCGGTCGCGGCCGGCCCGGGAGACGCCGGTGACGGTGGCGCCCAGGCGTACGCGGTCGCCGAGGACGTCGGCGAGCGGCTGCAGGTACTGCTCGGCCCAGTCCCCGCCCGAGGGGTAGGTCGCCGCGTCCGGCTTGGTCCAGCCGGTCGGCGCGAGCAGCTTCTCCGCCGCGGGGTCGGTGAGCTCCCCCCAGGTGGAGAACAGACGCACGTGCGCCCACTCGCGCACTGCGGCTCCGGCGGCCAGACCGGCCTCCAGGACCAGGGACTCGATGCCCCGGTCGACCAGGTGGGCGGCGGCGGCCAGACCGGCGGGTCCGGCCCCGATCACGACGACGGGCAGCTCGGTGGTGGCGGGCTTCACGGCGACTCCTTGCTTGTTTCGACATCTATCGATGGTCTGCGCGGCCAGCATGGCACCTGCTTCGACAAGCGTCAACATAGACATACGTCGAATCCAGGGGGCGTGGTCATAGGCGCGCTCGTGACCGCCCTCCCATCTGGTTCGACATGTGTCAACATAGATGCATGTCGAATGCCAAGGTGCTGCCGCTGCTCGAACCCGCCGACGGCCAGGGCGTGGTGCCGTGCTGCCCGCCGCTGACCGAGCGCCCGATGACCGCTGACGAGGCCGAGAGGGCCGCGCGGATGTTCAAGGCGCTCGGCGACCCGGTGCGACTGCGGTTGTTCTCCGCCGTGGCCTCTCACGAGGACGGCGAGGCGTGCGTGTGCGACATCTCCGACGTCGGCGTCTCCCAGCCGACCGTCTCCCACCACCTGAAGAAGCTCAAGGAGGCCGGGCTGCTCACCTCCGAGCGGCGCGGCACCTGGGTCTACTACCGCGTGGAGCCGTCCGTGCTGGCCGCCATGGGCAAGCTGCTGACCACCGCCACCACAGCGGCCTGACAGCCGCACGGCAACGGGAGGACTGCACCATGTCCGTGGGCGCCGGTTCGTCCAGCGCGGCGATCGTGCCACTGACCGCTGAGCACGCCGAGCAGGTCCTGACGATCTACCAGGCCGGTATCGACGAAGGCGACGCCACCTTCGAGACGACCGCCCCCAGCCGGGAGGCGTTCGACGCGGGGAAGCTGCCCGAGCACCGCTTCGCCGCGCGGGGCGAAGACGGAGTCGTGCTCGGCTGGGTCGCCGCGACCAAGGTCTCCGACCGCCGCGCCTACGCCGGCGTCGTCGAGCACTCCGTCTACGTCCACCCCGCCGCCCGGGGCCGCGGCGTCGCCTCGGCCCTGCTCAAGGCGCTGATCGACTCCACCGAGCAGGCCGGGATCTGGACCATCCAGTCCGGGATCTTCCCGGAGAACACCGCGAGCCTCGCCGTTCACCAGCGGGCCGGGTTCCGCGTCATCGGCACGCGGGAGCGGATCGCACGCCACCACGGCCTGTGGCGCGACGTCGTCCTCCTCGAGCGCCGCAGCCCCGGCATCGACTGACCCGCCTCTGCTCGGCCCATCCGGCGGATTCAGGTCCGGGCCCCGGCTCCCACTCAGCCCTTTCACGAAGTCCTCGAAGAAGGGATCCCACCGAACGGGGTAGTGCATTCCGTGGTCGAGGTCGGCTTCGGCCTCGCGGGCAGGACGCCGAAGCCCTGAGCGTCGCCGAGCAGACCTTCGGCCCGCTCCTCGCCCGGCCCGGGCGCCGGTGGGCGGCGTCAGCTGCTCAGCAGCTGCGCGATGTCCCGAGCGGCGTCACGTGCGGGGCGGCCCACACCGATCAGGGTGGCGGAGGCAGGGCCGGTCCAGTCGCCGTACCCGAGAAGGTGCAGGCGCGGCTCCGCGACGGCCCGTGTGCCGGCGGTGGGAATGCGGCCGCGCGGCCCGCGCAGACCCAGTGGGGCAAGGTGGGCAAGGGCAGGCCGGAAGCCGGTACACCAGACGATCGCCGCCGCCTCGGCGTGGCTGCCGTCGGCCCACTGGACGCCGGTGGCGGTGAACCGGGCGAACATCGGCTTCGCGTCGAGGAGTCCGGCGTCTCGGGCGGCGCGGACCGGGGGTACGGCGACGATGTCGCCGAGCGAAGCGACGCCGCCGGTGTCGCTTCGGCCTGCGTCGAGAGCCTGGCGGCGGGCGGTGGCGACGTCGAACAGGACGCGGCCGTCGACGGTGTCGGCCAGGAACCGGGGCGGACGCTGGGTCGCCCACGTCACGCCGACGCGCCCGTCCAGGGCGAGGTCGGCGGCGATCTGGGCGCCGGAGTTCCCGCCGCCGACCACGATGACGTTCTGCCCGGCGAAGTCGGCCGGAGAGCGGTAGTTCACGGTGTGCAGCTGCCGTCCGGTGAAGACGCCGCGGCCGGGGACGGCGGGGAGGAAGGGCCGTGACCAGGTGCCGGTCGCACTGATGACCGCCTTCGCCCGCCAGGTGCCGGAGTCCGCCTCGGCCAGGAGCCGGTCGCCGTCAAGGCGTACGGCGTCCACCAGGGTTCCGTGCACCACGGGCAGGTCGTAACGCTTCTCGTAGTCGGTGAGGTACTCCACCACGTGCCCGGCGTCCGGGTAGGTTTCGCCTGCCTGGGCGGGCATGAGCCGGCCGGGCAGCGAGGAGTGCTCCGCCGGGGAGAACAGGTGCAGGGAGTCCCACATGTGCTGCCAGGCTCCGCCCGGCGCCGCTTTGGCGTCCAGGATGACGAAGTCCACTTTCCGGCGGCGTAGGTGGTAGCCGGCGGCGAGCCCCGCCTGGCCGCCGCCGACCACCACCACATCCGCGTGCTGCGTCATGAACCCAGCTGCGCCGAGGCGAACTTCCGACGCCAGGCCAGGGAGACGTACACCAGGGCCACGAGGACCGGTACCTCGATAAGCGGGCCGACGACGCCGGACAGGGCCTGGCCGGAGGTGACGCCGAAGGTGGCGATGGCGACCGCGATGGCCAGCTCGAAGTTGTTGCCCGCCGCCGTGAAGGCCAGCGTCGCGGTGCGGTCGTAGGCCAGACCGATGACCTTGCCGAGGGCGAAGGTGCCGAACCACATCACCGCGAAGTAGACCAGCAGCGGAAGCGCGATACGGGCCACGTCCAGCGGCTGCGAGGTGATCGTCTTCCCCTGCAGGGCGAAGAGGATGACGATCGTGAACAGCAGCCCGTACAGCGCCCACGGGCCGATCTTCGGCAGGAAGCCCGTCTCGTACTTCTCGCGGCCGAGTTTCTTCTCGCCGATGCGGCGGGTGAGGAATCCGGCGAGCAGCGGAACACCGAGGAAGATGACCACGTTCAGTGCGATCTTCCACATGGAGATGTCGAGGTGCTGGCCGTCGCCCAGGCCGAGCCAGCCGGGCAGCAGGTCGAGGTAGAACCAGCCGAGCAGGCCGAACGCGAGGACCTGGAAGACGGAGTTCAGCGCGACCAGGACGGCGGCTGCCTCGCGGTCGCCGCAGGCGAGGTCGTTCCAGATGATGACCATGGCGATGCAGCGGGCCAGGCCGACGATGATCAGGCCGGTGCGGTACTCGGGCAGGTCCGGCAGGAAGATCCAGGCCAGGGCGAACATGACCGCCGGGCCGACCAGCCAGTTGATGACCAGCGACGAGACCATGAGCTTCTTGTCGCCGGTGACGGCGTCGAGCCTGTCGTAGCGGACCTTGGCCAGGACCGGGTACATCATGATCAGCAGGCCGATGGCGATCGGCAGGGAGATCCCGCCGATCTCCACCTTCGCCAGGGCGTCGTTCAGGCCGGGGATGGCCCTGCCCAGGCCGAGGCCGACGGCCATCGCGGCCAGGATCCACACGGCGAGGAAGCGGTCGAGCGTCGACAGTCTCGCGACGACCGAGGAATCCTCGGAATCCTCGGCCGTCGCGGGTGCTTCGGTGCGGGTCACGGACAGGCTCGCTTTCGGTTGGTGTCGATGGTCTTGCGCGCCGTGTCGGCCAGCTCGCCGAGCATGGCGGCGAGGGCGTCCAGCACCTCGGGGCGGAGCTTGTAGTAGGTGAAGCGGCCGCAGGGCTCGGTCTCCACCACCTCCGCCTCGCGCAGCACCTTCAGATGGTTGGAGACATTCGTCTGCCGCGCGCCCGTCTCCGCAACGAGGTGGCTGGCGCACAGGGTCTCGTGGGCGAGCAGGGTCACGATCTGAAGCCTGAGCGGGTCGGCGAGGACCCGCATCAGATCAGTGTTGGCTGACGTCATCATGGACTGATACTCTCACATCAGTGGCGAGTGATGCCACCGGGTGCTGATATCAATCGGGCCTGATGCCGTCGTGAGACAAGAGAGATCCCCTGATGTCCGACAAGCCCTCCGTGCTGTTCGTCTGTATCCACAACGCCGGCCGCTCCCAGATGGCCGCCGCGTGGCTGACCCACCTGGCCGGGGACCGCGTCGAGGTGCGCTCCGCCGGCTCCAACCCCGGTGACCAGGTCAACCCGGCCGCCGTCGAGGCCATGCGCGAGGTCGGTATCGACATCTCCGCCGAGGTTCCGAAGATCCTCACCGTGGACGCGGTGAAGGAGTCCGACGTGTGCATCACCATGGGTTGCGGCGACACCTGCCCGGTCTTCCCCGGCAAGCGGTACCTGGACTGGAAGCTGGAGGACCCGGCGGGCCAGGGCGTCGAGGCCGTGCGCCCGATCCGCGACGAGATCAAGGTGCTGGTCGAGGGCCTGATCAAGGAGATGGTGCGGGAGCCCCAGGCATGAGCACGGCGACGGCCATCCGCAACGTCATCGTCATCGGCTCGGGCCCCGCCGGCTACACCGCCGCGCTCTACACCGCCCGCGCCAACCTCCAGCCCCTCGTGTTCGGCGGCGCGATCCTCGTCGGCGGCTCGCTGACGACCACGACCGAGGTGGAGAACTTCCCCGGCTTCCCCGACGGCGTCCAGGGCCCCGAGTTCATGGAGAACATGCGGGCCCAGGCCGAGAAGTTCGGCGCCGAAATGGTCGACGACGACATCACCGCCGTCGACCTGACCGGCGACGTCAAGACGGTCACCGACACGGCCGGAACCGTTCACCGCGCCAAGACCGTGATCGTCGCCACCGGGTCCGGCTACCGCAAGCTCGGCCTGCCCAGGGAGGACGAGCTGTCCGGGCGGGGCGTGTCCTGGTGCGCCACCTGTGACGGCTTCTTCTTCCGCGACCGCGACATCGTGGTCGTCGGCGGCGGCGACACCGCGATGGAGGAAGCCACCTTCCTCACCCGGTTCGCCAAGTCAGTGACGATCGTCCACCGCCGCTCCACGTTGCGCGCCTCCCAGGTCATGCAGAACCGGGCCTTCGCCGACGACAGGATCTCCTTCGCCTTCGACAGCGAGATCGCCGAACTCCACGAGGAGAACGGCATGCTGTCCGGCCTGACGCTGCGCGATGTCTTCACCGGCGCCACCCGCCCCCTGGCCGCGACGGGGCTGTTCATCGCGATCGGCCACGACCCGCGCACCGAACTGTTCAAGGGCCAGCTGGAACTCGATTCCGAGGGCTACCTGAAGGTCGAATCGCCGTCGACCCGTACGAACATCCCGGGCGTCTTCGGTGCGGGCGACGTCGTCGACCACACCTACCGCCAGGCCATCACCGCAGCCGGCTCCGGCTGCGCGGCGGCCCTGGACGCCGAACGGTATCTGGCGGCCCTTGCCGATGCCGAGAAGACCACCGAGCCGGACAGGACCACGGTCACGGTCTGACAGCCACACCCGCAACAACCGGAGGCCCCATGGCCCTCGAGAGCGTCACCGACGACTCCTTCGACCAGGACGTCCTGAGCAGCGACAAGCCCGTACTCGTCGACTTCTGGGCGGCCTGGTGCGGCCCGTGCCGCCGGCTCGCCCCCTCCCTGGAGGCGATCGCCGCCGAGCACGGGGACAAGCGCGACCTGGCTGACCCCATCGGCTGACCACCAGGCGGACTGGGATGCAGCTTCCAGGCAGTGATCAGCTCGCTGGGGAGGTTTCTGCGGAGTCGGCGTCCTGGGTGGCAGCCCACGTCGCGAGGAGGCGCAGGGCTTCTTCAGAGGGAGAGCCGGGTTCGGCGGTGTAGATGGTGAGGGTGAGGCCGGGTTCGGCGGCCATCTCCAGCCCTTCGTAGGCGAGGGTGACGTCACCGACCACGTGGTGGTGGAAGCGTTTGGTGCCGGTGCCGTGGTGGCGGACGTTGTGGGCGCCCCAGCGGGTGCGGAAGTCGTCGCTGCGGGTGGACAGTTCACCGACGAGATCGTGGAGGTCCTTGTCGTGGGGGTTGCGGCCGGCTTCGGTGCGCAGGATCGACACGGCGACGTCGGCGGCCTGGTCCCAGTCGGGGTAGAAGCGGCGCGAGGCGGGGTCGAGGAAGTTGAAGCGGGCCAGGTTCGCCTGGTTGTGGGGTGCGGCGTAGACGTCGTCGTAGAAGGCGCGGGCGAGCCGGTTGGCGGCCAGCACGTCCATGCGGCCGTTGCGGACGAAGGCCGGGCCGGCGGTGATGGCGTCCAGGACCCATTGCAGGCTGCGGTGGGCCTTCCATTGGGCAGGGCGTCGTCGGGGACGGGTGAGGGCGTCGGAGCCGTCGGCCGCGTGGGCGAGGTTGAGCAGGTGGGCGCGTTCGGCGTCGTCCATCCGGAGGGCGCGGGCGAGGGCTTCCAGGACGGCCGGGGAGGCGCCGGCGAGGTTGCCGCGTTCCAGTTTGGAGTAGTACTCCACGCTCATGTCGGCCAGTGAGGCGACCTCGCTGCGGCGCAGGCCGGGTACCCGGCGGCGGCTGCCGGTGGGCAGGCCCGCCTGCTCGGGGGTGATCTTGGCTCGTCGCGAGGTGAGGAACTCGCGGACCTCTGCTTGGTTGTCCACGCCTTCGACGGTACGTCCCGTACGCGGGCTCAGGGATGTACTGGCAGTACACCCCTTGATGGTGCCTCGCTCGGCGTGCCAGAAGCGGGTTACCTGAATGACGTGGTGCTTTTGGCCCGGCCGCGAGCCGGCCCCGGGCACAAGGCCACCTGGCTCTGCACTCGGCGACGGCCAGTACCTCCTGGTACGTCGCCTCGGCACGCGAAGGAATCCCTCATGCGCGGCGCAATGCTCTACGCCCCCGGTGACATCCGCTTCGAGACCCTGGACGACCCGAAGATCCTCGCTCCGACCGACGCGGTCATCCGTACGGCGGTGACCTGCGTGTGCGGGTCGGACCTGTGGCCCTACCGCGGTCTGCAACCGACGGACCAGCCGCACCCGATGGGCCACGAGTACGTCGGCTTCGTCGAGGAGGTCGGAAGGGAGGTCACGGCGGTCAAGCCGGGCCAATTCGTGATCGGCTCGTTCGCCACCTCGGACAACACCTGCGCGAACTGCCGGAACGGCTTCCAGTCGAACTGCCTGCACCGTGAGTTCATGTCGACCTGCCAGGCCGACTACGTCCGCATCCCCCACGCTCAGGGGACTTTGATCGCCACCGACGAGATCCCTGGCGAGGAGTTGTGGCCGGGCCTGCTGGCGGTCTCGGACGTGATGGGCACCGGCTGGTGGGCCGCGGACGCCGCCGAGGTCACGCCCGGTTCCACCGCCGTGGTCGTCGGTGACGGTGCGGTCGGCCTGTGCGCGGTGCTCGCCGCGAAGGAGATGGGTGCGGAGCGGATCATCGCCATGTCGCGGCACGAGTCGCGTCAGAGGCTGGCCCGCGCGTTCGGCGCCACCGACATCGTCACCGAGCGCGGCGACGACGGCGTCGAGCGGATCAGGGAGCTGACCGGCGGGATCGGCGCGGACAGCGTGCTGGAGTGCGTCGGCACGGCTGAGGCCGTGCAGCAGGCTCTGCACTCGGCCCGGCCGGGCGGAAACGTGGGCTTCGTCGGCGTCCCCCACGGCGTCGCCGTCGACGGGCAGGAGCTGTTCTTCTCCCATGTCGGGCTGCGTGGCGGGCCCGCTCCCGTGCGCCGCTACCTGCCCGACCTCATCGACCGCGTCCTGACCGGTGCCATCGCCCCGGGCAAGGTCTTCGACCTCACGCTGCCCCTCCACGAGGTCGCCGAGGGCTACGCGGCGATGGATGAGCGCCGCGCCATCAAGACCCTTCTCAAGCCCTGACCCGCGAGAAGCGCTGATGGCCACCGCACCCCGCCCTGCTCTCCTGCGGCTCTGCCGTCCGATGGCCACGAGGATCCCGGCCGCCGCGGCGACCGCGCCGGTCCCGCTCGCGCTGATCCGGCTGTCCACCACCCCGGCAGCCGCCGTCGTCCTGGGCTTCGTCATGACGCTGACGGGGTTCACGATCAACCCGGTCGTCACCGCCCTCGCGGTCCGCTTTGCCGGTGATGCGCCCACCCTGGCCTCGGCGCTGACCACGTCCGCCTGCAACACCGGCATAGCAACCGGCTCCGCGCTCGCCGGACAGGCCCTCGCCTTCTCCCTCGGCGTGACCGGCCCCGCTCTGGTCGGCGCCGTCTTCGCCGGACCGACTCTGCTGCCGCTGATCGCCCTGGCTGTCTTCGCCAAGCGCGGCACCACCCGCATCGTCGTCCAGGGCGCTCCCGACGCTCGAACCCCGGCACCGCGAGAGACCACTGACGCGGCACCGGCGCGGTCCTGAGCCTGTCCACCCGCCCCGCACCCCATCCACCAGGAGGAACCCCGTGAACCCCACCTACGACTTCGCCGGCCAGGTCGCCTTCGTCACCGGCGCCGGCTCCGGCATGGGCCTGGCCGCCGCCCGAGCTTTCGCGGCCGCCGGCGCCGCCGTCGCCCTCGCCGACATCAACGAGGCCGCGGTGGACAAGGCGGTCAAGAACCTCACCGACGCCGGCCACCAGGCCCTCGCCCTGGTCTGCGACGTCACCGACGAGAGCCAGGTCGCCGCCGCTGTCGACCACACGGTGGAGACCTTCGGCCGCCTCGACATGGCCTACAACAACGCCGGCATCCAGATCCCGCCCACCGACGCCGCCGACGAACCCCTCGACCAGTTCGAGAAGGTCCACGCCGTCAACCTGCAAGGCATCTGGGCCGCGATGAAACACGAACTGCGCCACATGCGCACCCAGGGCAGCGGCGCCATCGTCAACTGCTCCTCCCTCGGCGGCCTGGTCGGCCTCCCCGGCCGCGCCTCCTACCACTCCACCAAGCACGGCGTGATCGGCCTGACCACCAGCGCCGCCCTCGAATACGCCCCGCGCGGCATCCGCATCAACGCCATCTGCCCCGGCACCATCGACACCCCCATGGTCAGCGACATGATCGCCAAGGGAGAACTCGACCGCGACGAAGCCGAAGCAGGCCAGCCCATCGGACGTCTCGGCACCGCCGACGAGATGGCCCAGGCCGTCCTGTGGCTGTGCAGCCCCGGCGCCGGCTTCGTCGTCGGCGTCGCCCTCCCCGTCGACGGCGGGTACACCGCCCAGTAACCGCGCGCATCCCACCCACACCATCAGACCGTTGGAGACCAAGGAGGCACACCGTGCCCAGGCAATCCGCCCCCGAAGAACTCAACACGATCGCACCCAAGCTCGTAGAGGTCACCAACAACGTCCTCTTCGGCGACATCTGGGACCGTCCCGGCCTGTCCCCTCGTGACCGGAGCCTGGTCACCGTGACCACGCTGGCCGCCCTCTACCGCAGCGAGCAGCTCGACCACCACCTCGGCGTCGCCCTGGACAACGGGCTCAGCGTCGAAGAACTGTCCGAAGCCCTCACCCATCTCGCCTTCTACGCCGGATGGCCCAACGCCATGACCGCGATCACCAAGCTCAAGAAGATCGCCGCCGAGCGCGACTCCGCCTGAACCCACCCCACTCACCGCCCAACACCCCAACGTGACAAGGAAGACCAAACATGGAGCACATCACCTCGACCCCCACGGCCAAGGCACCCGCCGAGCGGTTCACCGGCGACGTCTACCTCAACCCCATCGAGACCCCCACCGAGCCCGCCCACCTCGCCTCAGCCCTGGTCCGTTTCACCCCCGGCGCCCGCACCAACTGGCACAGCCACGCCAACGGCCAGACCCTCTACATCACCGACGGCACAGGCCTGGTCGGCACCCGCGACGGCAACGTCGTACGTGTCAGCGCCGGCCACACCATCAAGTGCCCCGCAGGCGAGGAGCACTGGCACGGCGCCACCGACACCACACTCATGGCACACATCGCCATGGTCGTCGGCGACGCCGACGGAGACGGCACCACATGGCTGGAACCCGTCACCAACGAGCAGTACGCCAACGCTGTGAACACCAGCCACTGATCCGCGTGACACCACACAGGTACCTGCACCGCGCCTGAGACAACGCGGCTCCGAAACGGCGTGAGACAACCGTAGGACCACTGGTCAGGACGCGCCCATGCCACGAGCGAAGAGATGGCGACTGCGCACCGTCTCCCCCAGGCCCAGGACGCCTCCTACCGTCACGTCGTACGCCGACGTCAAGCCGTGGACGCCCTGATGTGAGAGGGCGCTCGTGCCTGCAGCGTCTGTGACGCGGCGGCTGTACGGGTCCCGGCCCTCGAACTCGGCAAAGAGGACCAGGCAGGCGCCGCTGCGCGCTCCCGTCCGCCTCGGCGTGAGGCCGCCGTGCCGCCCGGCATGACGCCGGCACCCACATGGCTCATGACGCGTCAGTAAAGTCAGCAAAGGGTCAGCATGACCTCGATCAAACGCGGTTACAGATGACTACAGGCGCACGTGGGCCAACTCCCGGGATCGTGGCCTTGACCTGGGAAAACCCCGGTTTGAAGCGGACCTGGTGGAGTGAAGGGCGAGCCGTGTTCTACTACCTGCTCAAATACGTTCTGCTGGGGCCGCTGCTCAGACTGGTCTTCCGGCCCCGCATCGAAGGGCTGGAGCACGTGCCGGCCTCGGGAGCCGCCATCGTCGCGGGCAACCACCTCTCGTTCTCGGACCACTTCCTGATGCCCGCGATCCTCAAACGGCGGATCACCTTCCTGGCCAAGGCCGAGTACTTCACGGGCCCCGGCATCAAGGGCCGGCTCACCGCGGCCTTCTTCCGCAGCGCGGGCCAGATCCCGGTGGACCGCTCGGGCAAGGAGGCCGGGCAGGCCGCGATCCGGGAGGGGCTCGGGGTGCTGCGCAAGGGCGAGCTGCTCGGCATCTACCCGGAGGGCACCCGGTCGCACGACGGCCGCCTGTACAAGGGCAAGGTCGGCGTCGCGGTCATGGCGCTCAGGGCCGGGGTGCCGGTCGTCCCGTGCGCGATGATCGGCACGTTCGAGGCCCAGCCGCCCGGGAAGACCGTCCCGCGCCCGCACCCGATCGTGATCCGCTTCGGTGAGCCGCTGGACTTCTCCCGCTACGCCGGCCTGGAGAACGAGAAGGCGGTCCTGCGCGCCGTCACCGACGAGATCATGTACGCCGTCCTGTCGCTGTCCGAGCAGGAGTACGTCGACCAGTACGCGGCCGTGGCCAAGGCGGCGCAGGCCGAGGCGAAGGGCGACAGGCGCAGGTTCCCGCGCGCACCGCTCGTCTGACGCGGCCGGTCGCGCCGGGCGTGCGAGAGCCGGGCGTGCGAGAGGGGCGGCCGGGCATCCCGGCCGCCCCTCATCACGCACTGCCCTTCGTTACGGCTTCGGCGTGGCGTGCGGTGCGCAGGTCACGTCCGCCGAGTCGACCTTGCCGGTGAGCAGGTAGGTGTCCACCCGGTCGTTGACGCACGGGTTGGCCAGGCCGGTGACGCCGTGGGAGCCCGCGTCCTTCTCGGTGATGAGACGGGAGCCCGTGAAGCGCTTGTGCAGCTCGACGGCGCCCGCGTACGGGGTGGCGGCGTCCCGCGTGGACTGCACGATCAGCACCGGCGGCAGGCCCTTGCCGGTCTTCACGTTCACCGGGTTCTGCTGCTTGACCGGCCATGTGGCGCACGGCAGGTTCATCCAGGCGTTGGCCCAGGTCATGAACGGGGCGGTCGTGTGGAGCCGCGTGTTGTCCCGGTCCCACGTCTGCCAGTTGGTGGGCCACTTGGCGTCGGTGCACTCGACGGCCGTGTAGACGGCGTTGCCGTTCTCCGAGGAGATGTTGCCCGCGATGTCGGACAGGTCCGGGGCAGCGGCGTCGATCAGCGCCTGGGTGTCACCGGCGACGTACCGGCTGAACACCTTCGCCACCGGCGCCCACGAGGAGTCGTAGTACGGGGCGCTCTGGAAGAAGGAGATCAGCTCGTTCGGGCCGACGACCCCGCCGAGGGGGCTCTTCTTGGCGGTGGCGCGCAGCTTCAGCCACTGCTCCTGGACGGCGTCGCGGGTGGCGCCCAGGTGGTAGGTGGCGTCGTTGGCGGCGACCCAGTCCTGCCAGTCCTTCCAACGGCCCTCGAAGGCGACGTCCTGGTTCAGGTTGGCCTGGTACCAGATGTTCTCGCGGGCCGGGTTGACGACGCTGTCGACGACCATCCGGCGCACGTGGCCCGGGAACATCGTGCCGTAGACGGCGCCGAGGTAGGTGCCGTAGGAGACGCCGAGGAAGTTGAGCTTCTGCTCACCGAGCGCGGCGCGGATGACGTCCAGGTCGCGGACCGTGTTCGCGGTGGTCATCTGCTGGAGCACGGCGCGGCCGGTGCGCTCGTAGCAGCCCTGCGCGTACGCGCGGGCCAGCTTGCGCTGGATGCTCTTGTCGGCCTCCGAGCCGGGCACCGGGTCCAGCCCGGACCCCTGGGCGAACTCCTGCGGGTCCGCGCAGGAGATGGGCGCCGAGTGGCCGACACCGCGCGGGTCGAAGCCGACGAAGTCGTAGGCCTTCGCGACGTTGGCCCAGATGGCGTTGTTGCCGGTGACCCGGGTCGGGAAGCGCAGGCCCGAACCGCCGGGGCCGCCCGGGTTGTAGACGAGGGCGCCCTGGCGCTCCTGCTTCGTGCCGGTGTTGCCGACACGGTCGACGGCCAGCTTGATCTGCTTGCCGTAGGGGTCCGCGTAGTCGAGCGGCACCGAGACGTAACCGCACTGGATGGGCTTGGCCAGCGCCCAGTCGGCGGGACAGTCCCGCCAGTCGATGCCTGCCTTCGCGGCACGCTCCGCGGCGATCGCCGCACCGCGCGTCTCGCGGTCCTGTCCCTGACCGTTGTTCGCGCCGGCCGCGGGCGTCGCCACGGCGCCGGCCATCAGCGTGGCCGTGACCAGGACGCCGGCCGAACCGAGTGTCAGCGCACGGCTCTTGGGTCTCATGCCCCTCAAGTGGAACCTCCCCGTACATCGTTGCGAATCGAGTACGGGGATCCTTGCTGCTGTGTGGTCCCTGAGAACAGGGGGCGTTGACCTTCTTTGCCAATCCGATAAACGGCGCGGCGTGTCCCGCTGAGCGGGGTCCCGGTGGCTCGGCAGGGGCCGGCGAACAGGGCCCAGGGGCTGCCCGAAACTCACCCGGCCGTCGGAGCGAGCCGCCCCGGGGGGTGACGGTGAGGCCGCGTCCCCTGGCGGGCGGGAGTTCAACCGCCCTGCAGCGCGGGGAAGTTCAGGAGTAGTCCGCTCAGCGGACCGGACCTGAGGGAGTGATCCGCTCAGCGGACCTCCGACCCCCTGCGGTCCGCCGTGACGCCGAGGCTTTGCTGCTCACGCGGGGGCGGACGGGACGTCGCGAACCTGCGAGACGGTGCCGGCCACCTGGCCCCCGGCGGGCTCCGCGAGCTGCTCGAGCCGTTCCAGATCGGCGGCGGAGACCAGGGCGACGAGCGGCTTGCCGTGCCGCGTGACGACCACACGCTCACCGCCGTACACCACCCGGTTGATCAGGTCGGCGAACTCAGCCCTGGCTTGCGTCACCGGAATCTCGTGGGCCATACCCCCACCCTACGGCGCGCTCACCTCGCCCTCAGGGCCGTGACCGGCCGCCGGAGAAGTGCGTGGAGCAGCGCTCCAGCGCCCGCTTCATCTGCTCCAGCTCCATATCGGGCAGAGCGCCGCCCTGGGCGAACTTCAGCACGTGCTCGGCCACCGTGCGCAGCTTGGTGTTGGACCGCTGGGAGACCTCCCGCAGGACCTGCCAGGCGTCCTCGGGCGGGATCTGCCCGAAGGCCACCACGACGCCGATCGCCTGGTCGATGACGGCATGGGAGGTCAGGGCCCGCTGGAGCTGATCGATCTCCTGATGCAGCCGCTCGTGCTCCAGCACCGGATCGGTGGCGGAGAGCGGCGGCAGGGGGTGCCGCTCGGACATCGCGAAGAACACCATGGCCAGTCCCCTGGATCGACAAGGCCCGTGCTTCCAGCTTCACCCAGGAGGACGCCGCGCACGACCCGGGACCGCCCCGCCTCCTGTGGAGAAGCCCTCCGCGGCAAACGTACATCCTGTACATTTTTTACAAAGTACGCTCCGACGGAGCAGCGCCTGCCTCACAGAGGGGTGCGTCATGCCGGCCGTCCACGACACGATGCGGTACGTGCGCGCGACGTGGAGACGGTCCGTCCGGGCCAGGCCGTCGCGTCCGCGGCGGTGCTGCTGCCGGCCGCGCGCACCCCGGGCAAGCGGTACGCGCTGCCCTGCGCCCGCGCGGTCCTGCGGCAGCCGTCGCCGCCCGAGCCGGTCGAGGGCCGGGCGTCCGCCCGAGCTGTCGCCCCTGCCTACGCCGACCCGCGCCGAGGCAGAGCCGATCGACCGTCGTCCGACGGAAAGCCCGCGCACGGCACGCTTCACCCTGCCCCCGGACTGCGGAAGTTGACGTCGTCCACCCTCGCGGACACGGCGGGCGGAGAAGGCTGCCCGTCGGACACGCGGCGCGGAATGGCCCCGAATGACCGACCGCCTTTCGGTGTAGGTTCCGCTCCCTTTCCTGGACCGCTCCAGTTGCGCACCACGCCTCCACGGTCGGCGGAACGAGGCGCTCCGGTGCTGGTCCGGAGGTCGTCACGGGAGGGGCCGGCGGCTCGATCGTGAGGGCGTCCACCCGAACGGGTGCGTGGTGAGTAACAACACAAACACTCGGATTCATTGGGGTTTTCGGACATCCGTAGGTGAAGATCCCTGTCTGACGACAAGCCCCCGCCACCACGGCGGGGCGATCCGGGCGGACGCCGAGTCCTGCCGCCGCCCGGATGACCGGTCGACGGGAAGTGGATCGGCAGGAGTGGAGGACCCAAGCACGACGGGTCGCCGGAACGGTCACACCATGACCGGACCGAGCAGCCCTTGGGGTGAAGCCGCGGCAACGCGGCCGGGCAACTTCGCCAGCCCGAATCCGACAGGTCATCCTTCACAGGCGGCTGACGAAGGGTTGCGCATGACTGCGCTCAATCGTGTCCCGTCGTTGATGGCCCGGGCCGGCACGGCCTCGGCCCTGACCCTGGCCGCCGTGGGCGGCTCGATCGTGGTACCGGGTGTGGCCTCCGAGGCCGCGGCCGCGACGACCGCGAGCAAGGCGCTGCAGATCGCGGCGTCCAAGAAGGGTTCGCCCTACCAGTGGGGCGCCACGGGGCCGCGGAGGTTCGACTGCTCGGGGCTCACTCTGTACTCGTTCAAGAGGGTGGGCAAGAAGCTGCCCCGCACGGCCGCGGAGCAGTACAACAAGAGCCGGCACATCAACGCGAGCAGCCGCCGAGCCGGGGACCTCGTGTTCTTCCACTCGGGCTCCTACGTGTACCACGTGGGCATCTACGCCGGCGGCGGCAGGATCTGGCACGCCCCGAAGACCGGGGACGTCGTCAAGCTCCAGAAGATCTGGACGAGGAGCGTCTGGTACGGCCGGATCAGCTGACCCGGCCGTCGTGCGGGGTGTGACGGCGACGCCTCGGTGACGTCACCGCACGGTCCTACGGTTCCTGGCCCGCGGCCGTCACAGGACGGGCGGGGGCCGTCCACGGAAGTTCGATGCAGACCGTCTTGCCGCCCTCCCGCGTCGGCCTCACCGTCATTCTGCCACCGCACTCGGCGGTGAGCCACCGGATGATCACCATGCCCCGGCCGTTGTCCTGCTGGACGGCGGCCGGCAGGCGTTTCGGGAACCGGGGGTGGCTGTCGGTGACCCCGATGCGCAGCTGTTCGTCACGCACGAGGACGAGGTCCACCGTGAAGGTGGGCGACTGCCCGAACGTGTGCTGTACGGCGTTGGTGGCGAGTTCGGAGACGATGAGCCGGACCGTCTCGGCGGTGTCCGCGGCCGGCGGCAGACCCCACTCCGCGAGGGTGTCCGCCACATAGGCGCGGGCCGCACAGACCGAGGCGGGATCGCTCGGCAGAGTGACGGATGCTTCCAGATGGTCTGCCATGGCGACGTCGTCCCTTTCCCACGGGACCGGAGTCCGACACTGGGCGGATGGATTCGAGTACGGTCCCGCACTGGTGCTTCGCCGTCAGACTGCCATCAGCACTCCGGTCTCGGTGGCGATCCACCGAGATATGCATATATCTGTCGCTCGATGCGGTGAACTCTGCGACGGAAGACCGTATGTGAAGCGGGTCGCGTGGAGCCTCCAGAGGGAGCGGCGTGGAGCGTCCAGAGGGAGCGAGGGAGTAGCCCATGCAGCACGGTCCCGCGGTGCGCCGCCGGAAACTGGGCGCAGAACTGCGCGCGCTGCGCACCGGCGCGGGCCTCACCAGCGGTGAGGCGGCCCGCCTGGTCGGCTGGCACCAGTCGAAGGTCAGCCGGATCGAGACAGGCACCAGCGGGGTGAAACCGGCCGACGTGCGCTCGCTCCTGGACGCGTACGCGGTCCACGACTCCCAGCTGCGCAAGTTGCTCCTGGTCCTCGCGGGGCTGGACGACGGCGGCGGCCGGCACCACTGGTGGCACGCCTACCGCGGTGTACTGCCTCCGACCTACCGGGACTTCATCAGCCTGGAGTCGCAGGCGAGCGGGATGCGCACCCTGGAGACCTCGGTCGTCCCCGGACTGCTCCAGACACCCGAGTACGCCCGCGCGGTCACCCGGGCCGCCGTGGACGGGCTCGACAAGGACCGGCTGGACGCGCTGGTGGAGGTGCGGCTGGCCCGCCAGGACGTGCTGCGCGCGCGACCACCGCTGGAACTGGACGCGGTGCTGGACGAGGCGGTGCTGCGCCGGGAAGTGGGCGGGCCCGAGGTCATGAGGCGGCAGCTGGAGCGGCTGACGGAGGCGGCCCTGCTGCCCCAGGTACGGCTCCAGGTGTTGCCGTTCGCCGCCGGCGCGCACATCGGCATCACCGGGCCTTTCGTCATCTTCTCGTTTTCGAACACCTCCGATCTGAACGTAGTGGTTCTCGACCACTTGACGAGTAGCTTCCATCTCGAGCGGAAAGAAGACCTAGAGGCCTACAGCGAGGCCTTCGACACCCTGCGGATCCACGCCCTCTCCCCCGAGGACTCGTTGGACTTCATCGCCGGGATACGCCAGGAACCCTGACGGCGCACAACCGCGTACCGCGTAAGGAGGCACCATGTCCGCCCTGCCTCGGCACGTACCTTCCAGCACCTGTCTGCACGGCGTGTGCTGGCTGCGCAGCAGCTACAGCACGGGAGCCAACAACTGCGTCGAGACAGCCCGGCCCGCCACAGGACCGTGGGCCGGGCTGCTCGCCGTGCGCGACTCCAAGACCCCGGCCGGGCCCGCGCTGCTCTTCTCCCCCGTGAGCTGGGCCGGCTTCACGGCCGCGGCGCACCGCGTCTGACGCACAGTCCGGTCATATCCACCCATATCCACACCTGGTGTCGCGCGGCCGTGTCACGCCGACTCATGGTCGCGTCCCACCGATCACCCGTACAGCGCGTTCGATCTGCGCCCCGGAGAGGTCCGCGCGGGCGGTCAGCCTCAGCCGTGAAACGCCGTCGGGCACGGAAGGAGGACGGAAACAGCCCACGGCCACCCCGGCCGCCCGGCAGTCGGCCGCCCACCGCACCGCCTGCTCCGGGGACGGCGCGCGCACCGAGACCACCGCGGCGTCCGGGCGTACCGCCTCCAGGCCCGCGGCGGTCAGGCGTGCGTGGAGTCCGGCCGCCACCGCACGCGCGCGTGCCGCACGCTCGGGCTCGCGGCGCAGCAGTCGAAGCGCCGCCAGGGCGGCCCCCGCGGCGGCGGGGGCGAGGCCGGTGTCGAAGATGAACGTCCGGGCCGCGTTGACCAGGTGGTCGATCACCCGCGCGGGCCCGAGGACGACTCCGCCCTGGCTGCCGAGCGACTTCGACAGCGTGGCCGTGACGACCACGTCGTCGGCGCCCGCCAGTCCGGCCGCGTGCGCGGCGCCGCGGCCGCCGTCGCCCAGGACGCCCAGTCCGTGGGCGTCGTCGGCGACGAGGCCCGCGCCGCGCTCCCGGCAGACCGCGGCGAACTCCGCCAGCGGGGCCGCGTCGCCGTCGACCGAGAACACCGTGTCCGACACGAACACGGCCGGGCCCTCGTGCGTGCCGAGCGCCTTGCGCACCGCGTCCGGGTCGGCGTGCGCGGCGACCTGGGTCGTGCCGCGGGCCAGCCGGCAGCCGTCGATGAGCGAGGCGTGGTTGCCCGCGTCGGAGACGACGAGCGAGCCGTGCGGCGCGAGCGCGGTGACCGCGGCCAGGTTCGCGGCGTATCCGGAAGCGAAGACCAGCGCCGCCTCGAAGCCGCAGAAACCCGCCAGCTCGCGCTCCAGTTCGGCATGGAGTTCGGTGGTGCCGGTGACCAGCCGGGAGCCGGTCGAACCGCCGCCCCAGGTACGCGCCGCGGCCGCGGCCCCCTCGGTCACCTCCGGGTGGCGGGCCAGCCCCAGGTAGTCGTTGCCCGCGAGGTCGAGCAACGGCGATTCGGCGGGGCGCGGCCGCAGGGTCCGTACGAGTCCGGCCCGGCGGCGCGCTTGCGCCTGCTCGTCGATCCAGCCGAACGCCATGGGTCCTCCGGGGCATTTGTAGGCAGTGGACAGACCCTAGCGGCAGGGCAGGGCGCCCATGATGTGGCAATACCCACATGTCGACGGGGCCGTCCTTGTGCGGAGTCTCCTTGGCCCCGGGCCGGACCGTAGGACAGGATCAGCTCTCATGGACCTGCTGAACACGCTGGTGGACAAGGGGCTTCGGCGCGAGTCGCCGACCCGTGGGGAAGCTCTGGCCGTGCTGGCCACCTCGGACGACGACCTGCTCGACGTGGTGGCCGCGGCCGGGAGGGTGCGCCGCCACTGGTTCGGCCGGCGGGTGAAACTCAACTATCTCGTCAACCTCAAGTCGGGCCTGTGCCCCGAGGACTGCTCCTACTGCTCCCAGCGGCTCGGCTCGAAGGCCGACATCCTCAAGTACACCTGGCTCAAGCCCGACGAGGCCTCCGAGGCCGCGGCGGCCGGGCTGGCGGGCGGCGCGAAGCGGGTCTGCCTGGTGGCCAGCGGGCGCGGTCCGACCGACCGTGACGTGGACCGGGTCTCCGACACCATCAAGGCGATCAAGGAGCAGAACGAGGGCGTCGAGGTGTGTGCCTGCCTCGGTCTGCTCTCCGACGGCCAGGCCGAACGGCTGCGCGAGGCGGGGGCCGACGCCTACAACCACAACCTCAACACCTCCGAGGCGACGTACGGCGACATCACCACCACCCACACCTACGCCGACCGGGTGGACACGGTGCACAAGGCGCACGCGGCCGGCCTTTCCGCCTGCTCCGGGCTCATCGCCGGGATGGGCGAGAGCGACGAGGACCTGGTCGACGTGGTCTTCTCGCTGCGCGAGCTGGACCCGGACTCCGTTCCGGTGAACTTCCTGATCCCGTTCGAGGGCACACCGCTCGCCAAGGAGTGGAACCTGACCCCGCAGCGCTGCCTGCGGATCCTGGCGATGGTCCGGTTCGTCTGCCCGGACGTGGAGGTGCGGATCGCGGGCGGCCGCGAGGTGCACCTGCGCACCATGCAGCCCCTCGCGCTGCACCTGGCCAACTCGATCTTCCTCGGCGACTACCTGACCAGCGAGGGCCAGGCGGGCAGGGCCGACCTGGAGATGATCGCGGACGCCGGGTTCGAGGTGGAGGGCACCGGCCAGGTGACGCTGCCCGAGCACCGGGTGACGGCCGGGGACGGGTGCGGGGCGCACGACGACACGGGGTGCGGGTCCCACGAGGGCGCGGGCTGCGGTACGCACGAGGGGCCGGGGTGCGGGGTGCACCAGGGCGGCGGGGTCTGCGGTTCCGCCGCGGCACCGGCGGCTCGGCCGGAGGCCGCACCGGCCGCCGAGGCCGGCCAGGAGCCGCGTCCTGACCTGGTCGCCGTACGCCGCCGGGGCGCCGGAACGGACCTCGCGCCCAATGCCTGAACCGCGCACCGCGCCCGGCCCGGACGTGCCCGAGCTGCTGGAGCTCGACCGGCGGCACGTGTGGCACCCGTACGGGCCCATGCCCGGCCGCCACGAACCGCTCGTCGTCGAGTCGGCGAGCGGGGTCCGGCTGAGGCTCGCGGACGGCTCGGGCGAGCTGGTCGACGGCATGTCGTCGTGGTGGGCCGCGATCCACGGCTACAACCACCCGGTGCTGAACGAGGCCGCGCAGGAGCAGCTGGCGCGGATGAGCCACGTGATGTTCGGCGGGCTCACGCACGAGCCCGCCGTCCGGCTCGCGAAGCTTCTTGTCGACATGTCACCGGACGGTCTGGAGCATGTGTTCCTCGCCGACTCCGGTTCGGTGTCGGTCGAGGTCGCGGTCAAGATGTGCCTCCAGTACTGGCGCTCGCTCGGCCGCCCGGAGAAGCGACGGCTGCTGACCTGGCGGGGCGGCTACCACGGGGACACCTGGCAGCCGATGTCCGTGTGCGACCCCGAGGGCGGGATGCACGAGCTGTGGGCCGGCGTGCTGCCGCGTCAGGTCTTCGCCGACGCGCCGCCCGAGGGGTACGAGGAGGCGTACGCCGACCACCTGCGGGAGACGGTCGAACGGCACGTCGGCGAACTGGCCGCCGTGATCGTCGAGCCCGTGGTGCAGGGGGCGGGCGGGATGCGCTTCCACTCCCCCGCCTATCTGCGGGTGCTGCGCGAGGTGTGCGACGCGCACGACGTGCTCCTGGTGTTCGACGAGATCGCGACCGGGTTCGGGCGCACCGGTGCCCTGTTCGCGGCGGAGCACGCCGCCGTGACGCCGGACGTGATGTGCGTGGGCAAGGCGCTGACCGGCGGCTATCTGACGATGGCGGCGACGCTGTGCACCGCGCGGGTGGCCGAGGGGATCTCGCGCGGCGAGGTGCCGGTGCTCGCGCACGGCCCGACCTTCATGGGCAACCCGCTGGCGGCGGCCGTGGCCTGCGCGTCGATCGGGCTGCTGCTCGGCCAGGACTGGCAGGCGGAGGTCAAGCGGATCGAGGCGGGGCTGCGGGACGGGCTGGCTCCGGCCGCGGACCTGCCGGGTGTACGGGACGTACGGGTCCTGGGCGCCATCGGGGTCGTCCAGCTCGACCACGCGGTGGACATGGCGGCGGCCACCCGGGCGGCCGTGCGGGAGGGCGTGTGGCTGCGGCCGTTCCGCGACCTGGTGTACACGATGCCGCCGTACGTCACCGGTGACGTGGACGTGGCACGGATCGCGCGCGCGGTGTGCGCGGCGGCGCGGGAGGGCTGAGATGCCGGTACTGGTGATCATGGGAGGGGGCAAGGGGGGGGGAAAGAGGGTGGCGACGGCGGCAGTCACCGCGGCGGCCTTCGCGGCCGGTCGGTCGGTGGCCGTGCTGAAGCCCGCGCAGACCGGTGTGGGGCCGGGCGAGCGCGGGGACGCCGACGAGGTCGCCCGGCTGGCCGGTGCGGTGACGGCGCGCGAACTCGCCCGCTATCCGGAGCCGTTGGCGCCCGCGACGGCGGCCCTGCGGGCCGGGCTGGCTCCGGTGCGCCCGCACGAGGTGGCCGAGGCCGCCGCCAAGTTGGCCACCGAGCACGACCTGGTGCTGGTGGAGGGCGCGGGCGGGCTGCTCGTCCGCTTCGACGCGGACGGCGGCACGCTGGCCGACGCGGCGAAGCTGCTGGGTGCCCCGGTACTGGTCGTGGCCACGGCGGGCCTGGGCACGCTGAACACGACCGAGCTGACGGCCCGTGAACTGCGCTCCCGCGACCTGGACCTCCTCGGCGTGGTGATCGGCAGCTGGCCCGCCGGGCCCGACCTCGCCTGCCGCTGCAACGTCACCGACCTCACCGCAGCGGCCGGCGCCCCCCTGCTCGGCGCCCTCCCCGAAGCCGCGGGCGCCCTGTCCCCGACCGCCTTCCGCTCCATGGCTCCCACCTGGCTGGCCGCCCGCCTGAACGGCACCTGGAACGCGGAGGAGTTCACCACCCGGGAGGCCCCCACACCGTTCGCGCCGCGCACCTGACAGGACCGGCACCCGAGCACACGGGGGCGACGGATGTACGGGCCCGTCCCGGACACGCGGGACGGCAGGGCGCCGGCCCGGCCCCGTCGGCCCCGTGCGGGCAGGTCCGTCGGACCGCCTCGGACGAGCAGGCGGACAGTGCCGCGGAGATTCCGCGCCGGACCCGAGACACGTGCGGGCGGAGTCGGGCACCGGCATCGGTGGGCGTGCGGTGGGTAGGCGTGGGGAAACTCACCGTAGGCCCGTCGTGGTCGGGAGGGTGCCATGGTGTTGCGGTCCACCGGTTCCGGGAGGGCGGCGCGGGATGCCGTCCGTCATCCGGTGTTCGCCCGTTACTACGCGCGTGCCAGCGTGGCCGCGGAGACCAGCATGGGTCTGGCCGCGGTGCGCCGGCGGCTGCTGGCCGGACTGTCCGGGCGGGTGATCGAGATCGGCGCGGGCAACGGACTGAACTTCGCGCGCTACCCGGGCTCCGTCGCGGAGGTCGTCGCCGTCGAACCGGAGCGGCTGCTGCGGCAGCTGGCGCTCGAGGCCGCCCGGCGTGCCGAGGTCCCGGTCGACGTGGTGCCGGGCTGCGCGGAGGCGCTGCCGGTGAAGAGCGAGGCGTTCGACGCGGTGGTGCTCGCGCAGGTGCTGTGCAGCGTGCGCGACGTGCCGCGCGCGCTCGCCGAGGCGCGGCGGGTGCTGAAGCCCGGCGGGGAGGTGCGGTTCTTCGAGCACGGCAGGGGCGGCGGCCGGGCGATGGCCGTGACCCAGCGCGCCCTGGACCGCACGGTGTGGCCACTGCTGAGCGGCGGCTGCCATCTGGCCCGCGATCCGGTCTCCGCCCTGCGCGACGCGGGGTTCGAGCTCGGCCCCTACCGGCGGATGCTGGTTCCGGAGCAGGGACCGGTCCTGCCCTCGTCGCACTGCGTGCTGGGCACCGCCTGGCGACCGGCCTCCACCAGCGTCGGCAATCGGCCGACCACCTGATCAGCCAATCAGACGATCACGCGATCGGGTGCACGGGCGAGCACGCGCGCCGCCGCCGCACCCGCCGCCGCACAGGGACGGGCTCAGGCACGGCGTGACGCGTGCGCGCCCCTTACACCCGTACCGGGGACCCGGCCTCTGGGCCAAGACCGCTGCTCGGCCCAACGGAGGATACCGGCTGTGGGCCCGATCACATTAGGCTCGTCCGGGGACAAACCTGTCATGAGCCAGGACGTAACGGGTCGAAGGACCCCCAAGGAGGCCCCCGTGTCCACACCTGCTGCGTCGCCGGGCCAGGCGCCGGCCGACGGGATCGCGGCCCGCGCCCGCGGACTGACCAAGGCCTACGGATCGGGCGAGACCACCGTGCTCGCGCTGGACTCGGTGGACGTCGACATCGCACGCGGCCGCTTCACCACGGTCATGGGCCCCTCCGGCTCCGGGAAGTCCACACTGATGCACTGCCTGGCCGGGCTCGACACCGTCTCGGGCGGCCGGGTCTGGGTCGGCGACACCGAGATCACCGGCCTGAAGGACCGCGAGCTGACCCGGTTGCGCCGGGACCGGATCGGCTTCATGTTCCAGTCGTTCAACCTCATCCCCACTCTCAACGCGCTGGAGAACATCACCCTGCCGATGGACATCGCGGGCCGCGGGCCCGACGAGAAGTGGCTGGACGAGGTCATCGACGCGCTGGGGCTGCGCAACCGGCTGGGGCACCGGCCGTCCCAGCTGTCCGGCGGCCAGCAGCAGCGCGTGGCCTGCGCGCGGGCCCTGGCCTCCCGGCCGGAGCTGATCTTCGCCGACGAGCCCACCGGCAATCTCGACTCACGCGCCGGTCTGGAGGTGCTCGGCTTCCTGCGCGACGCCGTCGACAGCCTCGGGCAGACCGTCGTCATGGTGACCCACGACCCGAACGCCGCCGCCCACTCCGACCTGGTGCTGTACCTCGCGGACGGCCGGATCGTGGACGCGATGGAGCACCCGACCGCGGAGGCCGTCCTGGAGCGCATGCGCCTGTTCGCCGGAGGAGCCGCCCACGCCCCCGGCCGCACTCCCGACCGGACCCCCGACCGGGCCCCCGGCCAAACCCCCGGACTCACCACCGCCGGCCTCGACGACGTGGTCCACCACCGGCTCGACGGGGACGGCCTCGCCGTCGAGGAGGCCTGACCCGGTGCTCAAGGCGACACTGCGCAGCTTCCTGGCCCACAGGGGGCGGCTGCTGCTCTCGGGCCTGGCCGTCATCCTGTCCGTGGCCTTCGTCACGGGCAGCCTGATCTTCTCCGACACCGTCGCGCGCACCTTCAACCGGCTCTTCGCCTCCACCGCCGCCGATGTGACGGTGGCGCCGAGGCAGGAGCTGCAGTCCGCCCTGCCCACCGGCGTCGTGCAGAGCGTGCCGGCGTCCCTCGCCCAGCGGCTGGCCGGGGTCGACGGCGTCGCGGCGACGCACGTGGACGTGGCCGTCCAGAACACGATGGTCGTCAACAGCCGCAACGAACCGGTCGGCCCCACCACGGGCGCCCCGACCATCGTCTCCAACTGGCAGGTCACCGACCGCAGCCCGGTGCGGCTGGCCTCCGGCCACGCCCCGCACGGTGACGGCGAGGCCCTGCTGGACACCGACACCGCCCGGCACGACGACGTGCGGATCGGCGATGTGCTCGCGGTCCAGGCGCAGTCCGGCTCGTTCCGCGTCCGGATCGTCGGCATGGCCGCGTTCACCACCACCAACCCGGGCGCGGCCAGGCTCTTCCTGGACACCCCCACCGCCCAGACCAGGCTGCTCGGCTCCACCGACCGCGCGACGAGCATCTCGGTCGACGCGGCCAAGGGAGTCACCGACGCCCAGCTCAAGCAGCGCGTCGGCCGGGTCGTCGGGGCCTCCGGATACGACCTGAGGACCGCCGGTGAGCAGGCCAAGTCCGCCGCCTCACGGCTCGGCGGATTCGTCAAGGTCATCAAGTACGTCATGCTCGGATTCGCCGGGATCGCGGTCCTCGTCGGCATCTTCCTGATCGTCAACACCTTCTCCATGCTGATCGCCCAGCGCACCCGCGAACTGGGCCTGCTGCGGGCCCTGGGAGCCGACCGGAGGCAGGTTCGGCGCTCGGTGCTGACCGAGGCGGTGCTGCTCGGCGTGGTCGGCTCCACCGTGGGGCTCGCGGCCGGGATCGGCCTGGCGGCCGGGCTGCTCCGGCTGATGAGCGACTTCGGCACGAACATGACGACCACGCAGATGGTCGTCAGGTGGAGCACGCCCGTCGCCGCGTACGTCGTGGGCATCGGCGTCACCTTCCTGGCGGCCTACCTCCCGGCCCGCCGCGCAGCGACCGTCTCGCCCATGGCGGCGCTGTCCGACGCCGAGGTGGCCGGAGTGGGGCGGCCCCTGCGGGTGCGCGCGCTGGCGGGCGCGGGCGTGGGGGCGGCCGGCGCGGCCGCGCTCGCGGGCTGCGCCGCCGCGCACCGGACCGCGACCGCCGCCTCCCTGCTGGGCGTGGGCATCGTTCTCACCCTGGTCGCCACCGTGGTCGCGGGGCCGCTGCTGGTGCGCCCGCTGATCCGGGTGCTGGGTGGGGTCTTCCCGGCCCTGTTCGGGTCCATCGGGCGGATGAGCCAGCGCAACGCGCTGCGCAACCCGCGCCGGACCGGTGCCACCGCGGCCGCCCTGATGGTGGGCCTGGCCCTGGTCGGCGGGCTGTCCGTGGCCAGCGCCTCCATGACCCGCTCCCTGGACCGCCAGATCGACCGGGTGCTGGGCGCCGACTACATGGTGCAGAACCGCAACTTCCTGCCGTTCTCCGCACAGGTCACGGACGCGGTGCACGCCACCCGGGGCGTCGGCACCGTCGTACGGCAGCGGCTGGCGGCGGTCGCCCTGCGGATGCCGGACGGCAAACGCGTCGAGACCACCGCCTCCGGATACGACCCACGGCTCGACTCGGTCGCCCACATCAAGTACGTCCACGGCGACACGGCGGCGGCCCTTGCCGACGGGCACATCGCCATGGACGCCCGCTTCGCCGGGAAGCACGGGGTGCGCGCCGGAAGCGTGCTGCCCGTCGAGTTCCAGGGCGGACGGCAGGCCCGGCTGACCGTGGCGGCGCTCACCAACCAGGACGCGGCCGAGGGGTTCGGCATCGAGGGCGGCGTGTACTTCGGCATGGGGACCCTGGAGAAATACGTGCCGGGCACCCCGGACGCGGTCCTGTACGTGAACGCCGCGCCCGGCAGCGGCGCCGGGCAGTTGCGCTCCCACCTGGAGAAGGCCCTGACTCCGTATCCCAATGTGGAGGTGCGCGACCAGGCGGACTACAAGAAGCTGGTCCACGACCAGATCGCGGTCCTGCTCTACCTGGTGTACGCGCTGCTGGGCCTGGCGATCGTCATCGCGGTCCTGGGCGTGGTCAACACCCTCGCCCTGTCGGTGGTGGAGCGCACCCGGGAGATCGGCCTGCTGCGGGCCATCGGGCTGGCCCGCCGCCAACTGCGGCGGATGATCCGGCTGGAGTCGGTGGTGATCGCGGTCTTCGGCGCGGTACTGGGGCTGGCGCTGGGCCTGGTGTGGGGTCTGTGCACCCAGCGGGTACTGGCCCTCCAGGGCATGAAGGCACTGGCCATCCCCTGGAGCACGATCGTGGCCGTGGTGGTCGGCGCGGCCCTCGTGGGCGTCGTGGCCGCCCTGCTGCCCGCGCTGCGCGCCTCCCGCATGAACGTGCTGGCGGCGATCGCACACGAGTGACGCGATCGCGGCGGTGCGCGGGATGACCGCATCGCCGCCGTGCGCGACGGGGAGCGAGCCGCGTCGGTGCGCGAGGGGGGAAGAGTCCCGGCGGTGCACGAGGGGGACCGCGCATCGCGGCGGTGCGCGGCGGTCCGGATGGTGGAATTGCGCCTGGTGGGCAACGGTGCGTGATGTGATCATCACATGAGCGATCTGCGCATACGCGCCGCGACCACCGACGACCTCGACACCGTGCTGGCCTTCTGGACGGCCGCGGCTGAGGGCACGAGCATCAGCGACGACCGGGACGGCATGGCCCGCCTGCTCGCCCGCGACCCGGAGGCCCTGCTGCTGGCCGAACAGGACGGCGAACTGGCCGGCACGGTCATCGCGGGATTCGACGGCTGGCGCTGCCACCTGTACCGGCTGGCCGTGCACCCGGATCGGCGGCGCCGGGGAATCGGCTCGGCGCTGCTGGCGGCCGCCGAGGAGCGGTTCGTGCGCCTCGGCGGGCGGCGCGGGGACGCCATGGTGCTCACCCGCAACGAGGCCGCGCACCACGCCTGGCGGGCGGCGGGCTACGCCCCGGAGGAGCGCTGGCGGCGCTGGGTGAAGCCGCTGACAGACTGACCGACGACCTTTCTTTGCTCTTCCTTTACCCTTGGAGGACACTCGGTCCTCCATGAAAGGTTGTGAGCGTCCGCCCATGGGCGAGCCTCCCCGAGCGCGGTACAGCGCACCTGTCCCGGTTCTGCCCGACCATGGGACAGGGGTGACCCGATGACCGAAGTGCTCCTGTTGCTGGTGGCTGTGCTGCTCAGTCTCGCCTGCGGCGCCTTCGTCGCGGCCGAGTTCTCGCTGACGACCGTCGATCGCGGTGCCCTGGAGCGGGCGGCCGAGCGCGGTGAGCGCGGCGCGGCCGGAGCGCTGAAGGCCGTACGGAACCTGACCTTCCAGCTCTCCGGGGCGCAGCTCGGCATCACCGTCACCAACCTGGTGGTCGGCATGCTCGCCGAACCCTCGATCGCCAAGCTGATCGCGGGCCCAGTCCAGGCACTCGGCCTGTCCCGGTCCACCGCGACCACCGTGGCCCTGGTCATCGGCACGGCCCTGTCGACGGTGTTCCTGATGGTCGTCGGCGAGCTGGTGCCGAAGAACTGGGCGATCTCCGCACCGCTCGCGGTGGCCAGGCGGGTGGGCAGTCCGCAGCGCTGGTTCAGCACCGGCTTCCGCCCCTTCATCACCCACCTCAACAACATGGCGAACCGCGTGGTGCGCCGGATCGGCGTGGAGCCCGCCGAGGAACTCGCCTCCGCGCGGGGCCCCCAGGAGCTGGCCGCCCTGGCCCGGCACTCCGCCAAGGAGGGCGCCCTGGAGCCGGACACCGCCGAGCTGTTCGTGCGCACGCTGAACCTGGCCGACCTGACCGCGGAGAACGTGATGACCCCGCGCGTCCAGGTCGTGGCCCTCGACACCCGGGCGACCTGCGAGGACGTGGCGAACGCGACCCGGGCGACCGGGCTGTCGCGGTTCCCCGTGTACCAGGGCGGCCTCGACGCGGTCGTGGGTACCGCCCACATCAAGGACGTGCTGGCCGTGCCCGCCGAGCAGCGCCCCCGGACGCGGGTCTCCGACATCATGCGCGAGCCGCTCCTGGTCCCCGAGTCGCTGACCGTCGACCGGCTGCTGGACCGGCTCTCCGGCAGACGCACGATGGCGGTCGTCATCGACGAGTACGGCGGCACCGCGGGCGTGGCCACGCTGGAGGACATCGTCGAGGAGGTGGTCGGCGAGGTGCGCGACGAGCACGACCCGCACGAGACGCCCGACCTCGCCCCGGCCGGAGCCGACTCGGAGGGTCGCGCCCTGTACTCGGCGGACGGCTCCGCACGGGTGGACCATCTCGCGCGGGTCGGGCTGCGGGTGCCGGAGGGCCCGTACGAGACCCTGGCCGGCCTGATCGCCACCGAACTCGGCCGGATCCCCGAAACCGGCGACATTCTCCAGGTCGCCGGCTGGCGGCTGGACGTGGTGGACGCGAGCGGCCGCCGGGCCGCGCGGGTGCTGCTGCACGCGCCGCTCGACGACGCGGACGGCGAGGACGGCGAGGACGGCGAGGACGGCAGGAAGGACCACGAGAAGAGGGCCGGCCGGTGACCGCCGTACAGATCCTGATCGGGCTGGCGTCCCTGGTCGTCAACGCCTTCTTCGTCGGCGCCGAGTTCGCGCTGATCTCGGTGCGCCGCAGCCAGGTCGAGCCGTACGCCGAGGAGGGCGACCGGCGCGCCAGGAGCGTGCTGTGGGGCCTGGAGCACGTGTCGGCGCTGCTGGCCGCGGCGCAGCTCGGCATCACCCTGTGCACCCTGGTCCTCGGTGTGGTCGCCGAGCCGGCGATCGCGCACCTGCTGGAGCCGGTGTTCCACGCGGTGGGCGTGCCGTCGGGGGTGGGTCACGCGGTGTCGTTCGTGATCGCGCTGACCCTGGCGACGTATCTGCACATGCTGTTCGGCGAGATGGTGCCGAAGAACGTCGCGCTCGCGGAGCCGGTGCGCAGCGCGCTGCTGCTCGGACCGCCGCTGGTCGCGCTGTCCCGGGCGCTGCGACCGGTGATCTTCACGGTGAACACGTTCGCGAACAGCCTGCTCAAGCTGTTGCGGGTGGAAGCCAAGACCGAGGTCTCGTCGACCTTCACGGACGCGGAACTGGCCCAGATCGTCAAGGACGCCAGCGCGGCCGGGCTCATCGACGCCCGGGCGCAGGAGCGGCTGCACGACGCGCTGGAGCTGGGCAGCCGGCCCGTGCGCGACGTGGTGCTCCCGCTGGAGCGGGTCGTCCACGCGCGTCTGGGCGTCACCCCGGAGCAGCTGGAGCGGCTGTCGGCCGAGTCCGGTTTCTCACGCTTCCCCGTGGTCGACGAGGAACGCCACATCGTCGGCTACCTGCATGTGAAGGACGCCCTGGACGCCTCGCCCCGGGGAGAGCCGTTCCGGCTGCGGGACATGCGCCCCATCGCCCGGGTCCGCGAGGGCACGCCGCTGGACGACGTGCTCACCGCGATGCGCGGCAGCCGTACGCATCTGGCGGCGGTCCTGGGGGCCGACGGCCGGCTGGCGGGCCTGGTGACGATGGAGGACGTCCTGCGGGAGCTGTTCGGACCGGCGGGGGTGACCGGAACGGCCTGACGCCGATGGGCCGACCGCTCGGTATGTGCCGCGGCGCCCCGGGATACCATCGCTGACGCCATGCAGACGAATCCCACATACACGAGCCTGGTCGCGGTCGGCGACTCCTTCACCGAGGGCATGTCGGACCTGCTGCCCGACGGTTCGTACCGCGGCTGGGCGGATCTCCTCGCGGCGCGGATGGCCGCCCGCACGCCCGGCTTCCGGTACGCCAACCTCGCCGTGCGCGGCAAGCTCATCGGGCAGATCGTCGACGAACAGGTGGAGGAGGCGGCGGCCATGCGGGCCGACGTCGTGACGCTGGTGGGCGGCCTCAACGACACGCTGCGGCCCAAGTGCGACATGGGCAGGGTCAAGGGGCTGCTCACGGAGGCCGTGGAGCGGCTGGCGCCGTCGTGCGAGCGGCTGGTGCTGATGCGCAGCCCGGGCCGGCAGGGACCCGTTCTGGAGCGTTTCCGGCCCCGTATGGAGGAGTTGTTCGCCTGCGTCGACGGGCTCGCCGCACGGCACGGCGCGCTCGTCGTCGACCTGTACGGGGCGCCGTCGCTCGCCGATCCCCGGCTGTGGGACGTGGACCGGCTGCACCTGACCGCCGAGGGTCACCGCCGGGTCGCGGAGGCGGTGTGGCAGACGCTCGGGCACGAGCCCGAGGACACCGAGTGGCGTACGCCCATGCCCGCGACCGCGCGTCCGGACTGGCTCACCCGCCGGGTCACGGACGCCCGCTTCGCCCGGCAGCATCTGCTGCCGTGGATAGGACGGCGCCTGACCGGCCGCTCCTCGGGCGACGGCCGTCCCGCGAAGCGGCCCGAGCTGCTGCCCTACGAGGACCTCGCGCAGCCTCCCACGACGGCCGACGCGGAGCTCTCATAGCTTCCCACGAACACCCCCGTGGCGCTGGCCTGCACGAATCGCCAGTAGACTCCGTGTACGTGACTTCAGCGCCCGTCAAGCCCCGCATCCCGAACGTCCTCGCCGGACGGTACGCCTCCGCCGAGCTCGCCACGCTCTGGTCGCCCGAACAGAAGGTGAGGCTGGAGCGGCAGCTCTGGCTCGCCGTGCTGCGCGCCCAGAAGGACCTCGGCATCGAGGTGCCGGACAAGGCGATCGCCGACTACGAGCGGGTCCTCGACCAGGTCGACCTGGCCTCGATCGCGGAGCGCGAGAAGGTCACCCGGCACGACGTGAAGGCGCGGATCGAGGAGTTCAACGACCTCGCCGGGCACGAGCACGTCCACAAGGGCATGACCTCCCGCGACCTGACGGAGAACGTCGAGCAGCTGCAGATCCGGCTCTCGCTGGAGCTGATGCGGGACCGCACGGTCGCCGTCCTGGCCCGGCTGGGCAGGCTGGCCGCCGAGTACGGCGAGCTGGTCATGGCCGGCCGCTCGCACAACGTCGCCGCGCAGGCCACCACCCTCGGCAAGCGTTTCGCGACCGCGGCGGACGAGCTGCTGGTCGCTCACGGGCGGGTCGAGGAGCTGCTGGGACGCTACCCGCTGCGCGGCGTCAAGGGCCCGGTGGGCACGGCCCAGGACATGCTGGACCTGCTCGGCGGCGACGCGTCGAAGCTCGCGGAGCTGGAGCGGCGCGTCGCCGGGCACCTCGGCTTCGCGCAGGCGTTCACGTCGGTGGGCCAGGTCTACCCGCGCTCGCTGGACTACGAGGTCGTCACCGCGCTGGTGCAGTTGGCGGCGGCGCCCTCCTCGCTGGCGAAGACGATCCGGCTGATGGCCGGGCACGAGCTGGTCACCGAGGGCTTCAAGCCGGGCCAGGTCGGCTCCTCGGCGATGCCGCACAAGATGAACACGCGCTCCTGCGAGCGGGTCAACGGCCTGATGGTGATCCTGCGCGGCTACGCCTCGATGACCGGCGAGCTGGCGGGCGACCAGTGGAACGAGGGCGACGTGTCGTGCTCGGTGGTGCGCCGGGTCGCGCTGCCGGACGCGTTCTTCGCGTTGGACGGCCTGCTGGAGACGTTCCTGACGGTGCTCGACGAGTTCGGCGCCTTCCCCGCAGTGATCGCCCGCGAGCTGGACCGCTACCTGCCGTTCCTGGCCACGACCAAGGTGCTGATGGGCGCCGTGCGGGCCGGGGTCGGCCGCGAGGTCGCCCACGAGGCGATCAAGGAGAACGCCGTCGCCACCGCGCTCGCCATGCGCGAGCGGGGCGCCGAGCGCAACGACCTGCTCGACAAGCTGGCCGCCGACGACCGCCTCCCGCTCGACCGCGCGGGGCTGGACGCGCTGATGGCCGACAAGCTGTCCTTCACCGGTGCGGCGGCCGACCAGGTCGGCGCGGTCGTGGGCCGGATCGAGGAGATCGTGAAGCAGCGCCCGGAGGCCGCGGCCTACACGCCGGGGGCGATCCTCTGACCCGCTTCACCCCGGCGGAACTCGAGGCCGCCCGCGACCGTCCGGTCCCGGATGTCGTCGCGGACGGCCTGAGGGTGCTGTTCTGCGGCATCAACCCCGGTCTGATGACGGCCGCGACCGGCCACCACTTCGCCCGGCCGGGCAACCGGTTCTGGCCGGTGCTGCACCGGTCCGGGTTCACCCCGCGGCTGATGAAGCCCGCGGAGCAGGGCGAGTTGCTGTCGTACGGGCTGGGCATCACGAACGTCGTGGCGCGGCCGACGGCCCGGGCTCAGGAGCTGACGTCCCAGGAGTACCGCGAGGGCGGGCGGCTGCTGGCGCTGAAGGTGGCGCGGCTGCGGCCGAGGTGGCTGGCCGTGGTGGGCGTCACCGCCTACCGGGCGGCGTTCGGCGACCGCACGGCCCAAGTGGGGCCGCAGGAGCGGACGTTCGGCGACACACGGGTGTGGGTGCTGCCCAACCCGAGCGGGCTGAACGCGCATTGGACGGCCGAGACGATGGCCGAGGAGTTCGCCCGGCTGAGGGTGACCGCGGAGACCGCCTGACCGCTCACCGCGGGGCCGGGTCGGTGACGGGCGTTCACGGCGAACCGTGTCGGTGACGGTCGCGAGGAGTTGTGTCTCGTCGGTACGGGAGCTGACCTCGGACCAGGCTGTGGCATCGCCTCATCCCGCGCTCCACGCACTCCGAGGGTGAGCATGCCCCGAGGGGGCTGCCGCTGCCCCGGCCCGCGCGCGCTCGTGCCGTCCCCGGCACTCGCTGCCCCGGCCCGTGCCGAGTACGATCCGCCCAACACGCGCACGAGCTGGGAGGACGGACGGTGGGGCGGCTGACCGGCGGGGACCCCTCGCTGCTGCGAAGGATCAACTCCGCGGTGGTGCTGCACGCGCTGCGTGGCACGGACTGCGCGACGCTCACGGAGATCACCCGGGTGACGGGGCTGTCCCGGCCGACCGTCGAGGGCGTCGTGGAGGGCCTGATCGAGGCGGGACTCGTCGTCGAGAAGGCGGCCGAGGAGGGCGCCGCACGACGGCAGGGACGGCCCGCGCGCCGGTTCCGGTTCCGGGCGGAGGCCGGGCATCTGCTGGGCCTGGAGATCGGCGCGCACCGGGTCGCCGCGCTGCTGGCCGACCTGGACGGCCGCGTCGTGGGCGCCCAGGCCAAGGACGTGGAGGAGACCGCGGAGGCGGACGAGCGGCTGGAGCGGCTGCGCGGCGCGGTGGCCGAACTGCTGCGCAGGGCCGGTGTCCCGCGCAGCTCGCTGCGGGCCGTCGGGGTCGGCACGCCCGGGATCGTCGAGGCGGACGGCACGGTGCGGCTGGGCACCGCGCTGCCCGGCTGGACCGGCCTGCGTCTGGGCGAACGGCTGAGCCGTTCGTTCAAGTGCCCGGTGCTCGTCGAGAACGACGCGAACGCGGCGGCGGTGGCCGAGCACTGGAAGGGCGCCGCCACCGAGTCCGACGACATGGTCTTCGTGCTGGCGGGACTGAGCCCGGGCGCCGGTTCGCTGATCGGCGGGCGGCTGCACCGCGGTTTCGGCGGCGCCGCCGGTGAGATCGGCGCGCTGCACCTGCTGGGCCGGGAGGCGACCCCCGAGACGCTGCTGTCGACGACGGACCAGCCGCTGCATCCGCTGGACGAGCGGGCGGTGGCGGAGGTCTTCGCGCTGGCCCGCCGGGGTGACCGGCGGGCCGGAGCCGCCGTCGAACGGTTCATCCAGCGGCTCGTCCACGACGTGGCGGCGCTGGCGCTGGCCCTGGACCCGGAACTGGTCGTGATCGGCGGCTGGGCGGCCGGGCTGGACGGCGTGCTCGAGCCGTTGCGGCGCGAGCTGGACCGCTACTGCCTGCGGCCGCCCAAGGTGACCCTGTCGATGCTCGGGGAGGCCGCCGTCGCGACGGGCGCGCTCCGGCTGGCCCTCGACCACGTCGAGGAGCAGCTGTTCGCGGTGGAGGGCACGGTGACGGCCCGCCGCTCCCGGTGACGGCCCGCGCCGAGGGGCGGGTCCGGGGGACAGACCCCGTCCGAGGGAGGAGGGACAGACCCTAGGAGGCCTGCTGGTGCGGTCCGTGGTGTATCTCCACGCCGTCCGAGTCCCCGAAGGTCAGCCGGCAGGTGTCGGCGCGGTAGGTGGCGACGGAGATCGCGGCGGTGCGTCCCGCGACGACGAAGCGGGTGGTGACGACGAGGACGGGGGCGCCGGGCAGCCGGTCGAGCTCCTTGGCGTCGTCCGCGCGGGCCGAGCCCAGCTCGACCGAGCGGTCCTGGCCCTCCAGCTCGAGGCGGTGCAGCTCACGCAGCACGGCACGCGCGCGTGCGGGCCCGGACGGCGCGTCGATCGCACTCAGGTCGGGCACCGACCCGTCCGGAACGTAGAGCAGCTCGGCGGCGACCGGCTGGCCGTGGCTCATCCGGGACCGGCGCACCATGTGCACCGACTCCTCGTGGCCGGTCTCCAGGACCCCGGCGATCGCGGCCGGCGGTACGGCCCGGGAGCAGTCGACGCTCTGCCAGGCGTCACCGGCCACCCCCGGCCAGCCGTGCTGTTCGGTGTCGACGGCCACACCCACGCGTGGCGGTGCGACGGTCGTACCCACGCCGCGGCGGCGCTGGAGACGTCCCTCCAGCTCCAGTTGCTCCAGCGCCTGGCGCAGCGTGGCCCGGGCCACACCGAAGCGGGCGGCGAGTTCCCGTTCGTTGGGCAGGATCTCGCCCACCGAGAACTCGGAGTCCAGTGCCTCGCTCAGCACGGTCCTGAGATGCCAGTACTTCGGCTCCGGCACCGATTCCAGCTGCGTGGTCCCCACCCTGTCCTCCGCAATCGCCGTGGTCCGGCCGCGTTTTAGCGCCCTTGTTTATTAAAGGTTGTTGTACTTATCTGCGACGATAAGGCGGCCCCCACCCTTGGTCAAGACCAATCCTCGTTCCCTCGGACAGCGCACAGGAGCCTGTCGCGCGGTGTTCACGAGCCGTTCGCACGGCCGGATTCCCCGGCACCACGACGGCGGCCCCCGTCATCGGGACGGGGGCCGCGGCAGCTGTGCGGGCGCCGGGGCCGGGGCCGCTGTACGGGAGCCTGGTCGCCTCAGCCGGCCAGGGACCGCAGCTTGTCGGGGTTGCGGACGAGGTAGACGGTCTGGACGCACCCGTCGACCACGCCCAGTTGGATGACGCTGTCGGGCTTGCCCTCGGACAGGACCAGGATCGCGGGGCCGCCGTTGACCTCCAGGAAGCGGACGGACGGATCCGGGATGCCCTTCTGCACCACGCCGACCAGGAAGCGGCCCACCTTGTCGGCGCTCTCCAGGATCCGCAGGGGCGCCCTGGATTTGCCGCCGCTGTCGCCCACCAGGCGGGCGTCGGGCGCGAGCAGCGCCATCAGCCCCTCCAGGTCGGCGCCCGCCGCGGCGGCCAGGAACCGCTCGGTGAGGTCGCGTCGCTGGACGGGGTCGACCTCGTAGCGCGGCCGCCGTTCGCCGACGTGCCTGCGGGCCCGGCCGGCCAGTTGGCGCACCGCGGGCTCGCCGCGGTCGAGCAGGGCGGCGATCTCCGCGTACGGATGACCGAAGGCCTCCCGCAGGACGAACACCGCGCGTTCGAGCGGTGACAGCGTCTCCAGGACGACCAGCACGGCGAGCGACACGGAGTCGGCGAGGACGGCCCGCTCCTCCGTGTCAGGGACGGTCTGCGCGAGTTCCGTGACCAGTGGTTCCGGCAGCCAGGGGCCGACGTACGACTCGCCGCGCGCCTTGATGTGGCGGAGCCGGTCGATGGCGAGCCGGGTGGTGACCCGTACCAGGTAGCCGCGCGGCTCGCGCACCGCGCTCCGGTCGGCGGCGGACCAGCGCAACCAGGTTTCCTGGAGTACGTCCTCGGCGTCCGCCACGCGCCCGAGCATGCGGTAGGCGACACCCATGAGGACGGTGCGGTGCTCTTCGAAGACTTCGGTTCCGCTGTCGGTGGTCACGCCCACATCCCAGCCGACGTCCGGCGTTCGTGTCCAGGTACCGGGCCGGGAGGCGCTGTGGCCGCGCGGCGGCGTGCCGATCCCGGGGCCGGCGAGATCCCTCGGGATCGGGGGCTACCCGTCGGTAGCAATTGCTGACAGGCTGTCTACCATCGTCCGTCGGCCGAGTCCCCCACGAGGAGCGCCCATGTCCGCCACCGTCTCCTTCGAGGTCCCCTCCGCGCGCGGGCCGCGGACCGTGACCCTCTCCTACGCGCGCGTGGGCGGCGGTGAGCCGTTGCTTCTGCTGCACGGCATCGGGCACCACCGCCAGGCCTGGGACCCGGTGGTCCACCTGCTCGCGGCCGAACGCGAGGTGGTCGCCGTGGACCTGCCGAGCTTCGGGGCCTCCCCCGCGCTGCCCGAAGGGCTCCGGCACGACCTGCCCACGATGAACGTGGTCCTTGGCGCCCTGTGCGAGGCACTTGAGTGGGAACGGCCCCATGTGGCGGGCAACTCCCTGGGCGGTCTGCTGGCCCTGGAGTTGGGCCGCGAGAAGCTCGTACGGTCCGTCACCGCCCTGGCCCCGGCGGGCTTCTGGACGCAGGCCGAGCGGCGCTATGCCTTCGGTGTGCTGCGGACGATGCGCACGCTCGCCCAGCGGATGCCGCTGCCGCTGGTCGAGCGGCTCTCCCAAACGGCGGCCGGCCGCACCGTCCTGACCAGCACCATCTACGCCCGCCCGGCTCGCCGTCAGCCCGAGGCCGTGGTGGCCGAGACACTCGCCCTGGCCCGGGCGGACGGATTCGAGGAGACCCTCCGGGCAGGTGTCGGCCTCCGCTTCACCGACGTCCTGGCGGGCATACCCGTCACCGTGGCCTGGGGCACCAGGGACCGGCTGCTGGTGCGCCGCCAGGGAGTGCGCGCCCAGCGGATCATCCCCCGGGCCCGGCTCGTGCGGCTGCCCGGCTGCGGGCACGTCCCGATGAACGACGACCCGGCACTGGTCGCGCGCGTCATCCTGGACGGCAGCCGCTGACCGCCGCCAGGCCGGGAGGCGGGGGCCGGGAGCAGGGGCCGGGTGGTGACTCCCGCCCCGAGAAGGGTGTTCGCGCAGGTCGAGGCGGGTTGTCAGTGGTCGCCCCTACGGTTTTTCCATGACGCGATCCTTGCAGGCCGTGGCCTATTCCCGACCCTCCGTGCTGGAACCCGCCGCGGGCGGACAGCGCCTGGGACTCGAGACGTCCCGGGGTGCGACACCCACGGGCATCCAGGACCATCCGCGGTTCTTCGCAGGTTTCCTGACGTCCCCTCAGGTTGCCTCCGCCGGACTGCTCGCGGTGGCGGACGTGGCGGCCACCCGGTACTACCAGCCGCAGTCGCGCGCCTCCCTCGACCCGGTGGTGACGGGGAACGGCGACCGGCTGCGCTTCGAGTCGTTCTCCGGCTGCTGCGGGGTGTACGCGCGCCTGGACGTGCTGCGCTCCGGCCTGGACGGCGGCGAGGTGGGGCACGGCACGACGAACGTCGACGTCAACAACCCGCTGCGCGAAGCGCTGTCCCGGATCGGCTCGGACGACCCGCTCCATCTGCGGGTGGGTCCGGACGAGCTGGCCGTGACCACCGTGGACGGGCCCGTGGTGGAGAAGAAGGTGCCGCTGCCCGATCGGTGGCTGCGCGGGTTCGCGGAGGCCCAGGTCATAGCCGCCGGTTTCGACCTGCGGGCCGAGCTGCCCGCGGCCGAGGCCGTGCGGTTCCTGCGGTCGCTGCCCCGGAGCGGGCCGCGGAGCGCCACGGGCGGTCCGCGGTGGGTGGTTCTGGCGGGTCGCGCCCTGCGGCCGACCACCCGGCCCGTGCCCGGTGCGGTCTGCCTGCCCGGGCCCGAGCGGCTTGCCGCGCTCCAGCGTGTGCTGAGGCATGCGACCGCCCTGCGCGTGTACGGCCCGGCGGTCGCGGGCGCCGCCGCCACGGCCAGTGCCTGGGAGGCGGTCCTTCCTGGCATGCGACTCACGCTGACCCTGTCGCCGGACGCCTCACGCGGGTTCTCCGGCGAAGGCGGGGTGCTGGACGCGCTCGCCACCGACGAGGCGGCCGAGGACGCGGAGCTGGTCGCGGTGCTGCTGGCCTGGGAGCCCCGCGTCGACGTCGCCGACCTCGCCGCCTCCTCCGGGCTCGCCCCGGAGCGGGTCCGCGCGGCGCTGGTCCGGCTCGGCACCTCGGGCCGGGTCGGATACGACACCGCTGAGGCGGCGTACTTCCACCGGGAGTTGCCCTACGACGCGGATCGCGCCGAGCGGCACAACCCGCGCCTGCGGGCGGCCCGCGCTCTCCTCACCGCGGGAGCGGTCGCCCTGGACGGCGCCCTGGCGACGGTGACGGCCGAGGACGGGCACGCACACCGGGTGCGTGAGGACCGGGGCGTCCTCAGTTGCAGTTGCCAGTGGTGGGCGAAGTACCGGGGCGGGCGCGGGCCGTGCAAGCACGCGCTGGCGGTGCGCATGGCGCGGCGGGGCACCGCCGCGGAGGAGCAGGACGTGGCACGAGTGGGCGGGGGTGTGCGATGACATCGCTGACGGAGACGGTGCGGGCCGGGCGGACGGCCGAGGTGATCGGCTTGCTGGGCGCCATGACCGTTACCGAACGCCGGTCGCTCTTCCCCGAGTTGAAGGCGCTGCGCAAGGAACTCAGGGCGACGCGCTGGAACGAGCCGTCCCGCCGCGCCTATCCGGCGCTGTACGTGGCCGGGGTCGCGTGCCAGACCGGCGCGGCCGGCGTGGCGAGCTGGATCGCGGCCGCCGACATGCGCTGGTCGGGGGTCTCCCCCGCGGTGCTGCTCCGCGTCCTCGCCGACCGGGAGACCGGCTGGCTCGCCGATCTGGCGAACCGGCTCGCCCAGCGGCCCGCCACCGCGCAGGTGCCCTACGAGCTGATGTCCGCCCTGGTGCGTCTGGCGGACTGCCCGGTGCCGACGACCGACGCCTATGTGCGGGGCTGGGTGCGGCAGGTCCGCGGCAACTGGAGGCGTGGCAACACCCTGCTGGAGCGGCTGCGCACCGACCCGCACCTCGTACCACTCGTGACCGCGCTCTTCGAGGTGAACGACATCGGCGGCCTGCTGGAATGGACGTCCGACGAAGGCCCCGACAGCTGGCACGAAGCGCTCGCGCGGCTCACCCTGGAGGGTCCGCTCGACCGGAGGGCCACGGTCGACTCCTGCGTGGCCCGGCTGCTGCGGGGCGGCACGAACGCCGACCACCGGGCGTTCCTGCGTGTGCTGACGTCCCTGGCGCTCACGCGCGAGGAGCAGCGGGAGCGGGTGGCCGACTGGGCGGCGCTGGCCTCGGACGCGGTGTCCCCGGTGGCTTCGCACGCCCAGGCGGTGCTCGGCGCGCTGGCCCTGCACGGTCAGTTGACGCACCGCCACCTGGCGGAGGTGTCCGGTGCGGTGCTGTTCCGGCCGGAACGCAAGCTGGTGCGGGCGCAGCTCGTGCTGCTGGGCAAGGTGCTCGCCCGGGACGCAGCGGGGGCGGACGAGCTGCTGCCCGCCGTCGCGCAGGCCTTCGGACACGAGGACGCCGGCGTGCAGGAGCGGGCGCTCAAGCTCGCTCAGCGGCATGTGAAGAAGGTCCACTCCGCCGAGGTGCGCGCCGAACTCGCCCTGGCCGCCGAGCAGTTGATTCCCTCCCTGCGCGTTCAGGCGGTCGGGTCGCTGGGGGCGGCACCCGCGGCGGTGGCCACGGCGTACGAGGAGGTGCTTCCACCGGTTCCCGAGCCGGCGCGTCTCGCGCCTGCGGCGGCCTCGGTGGTCGAACTGGCCGAGGAGGTGGGGGCCGCGCTGGCCTCCGACACCGACGTGACCGGTTTTGAACGCGCCCTGGACGGGCTGGTACGCCACGCCCACCGCGACCGGGACGCCCTGCTTCAGGCGCTGGAACCGGTGATCTCCCGCCAGTGGTGGGACGGGACCGACCCGTTCCACGGCCTGCGGCTCGAGTATCAGTTCGGTGGCGTCCGGGGCGGCTTCGACACGTCCGCCGGCCTGGACCTGCTGCTCGCCACGCTGCGGGGAAAGCTGAGCACCGCCACCCTGCGCGCCGCGATCCGGCCCGGGGCACGGGGCCAGACCTGCGGACACGACGCGCTCTCCCAGGCCTTCGACGCCCGCCTGTGGGAGGTGGCGTACCGGGTCCGCACGGACCCCCTGCCGTTCCTGCTCTCGACGCCCACCTGGAGCACGGGACTGCTGGAGCCGGACGAGCTGGTGGAGCGGCTCGACGCGTACCGGCGGCTCGGGGCGCGCGTGTCGGCGGCCGACTTCGCGCAGGCGCTGCTCCGGGTGCGGCGCGGGGACCGTTCGGCGGCGGCCGCCGCGGCAAAGCGGGCTGCGGCCCTGGACACGGCGGAAGGGAGACGGCTCTCCCACTGGCTGACCGCCGGCGCTCCCGTACTGCCGACGGTCCGGCGCCGCACGTCGGAGTCGCCCGCACTGGTGGAGTCCGGTGAACTTCCCGAGCTGCAAGAGGACCTCCCCGACGCCTTCCGCGCACTGGGCGGGCCGTCGAGCGCCTTCACGAAGGGCCGGTACTGCTCGCACTGGAGCGGCACCCCTCGGCCTCACTGGCCGGCCGTGGTGCCCGAACTGCGTGAGCTGGTGGCCGTGCGGGTCCTGCCGGACCTGGCCGCCGCGGCCATGGACGACACGCGGGGCGCGGCCTCCGTCCTTCCGCTGCTCGCCGAGTCCGGGGGTGAGGCGGGCGAGGCCACCCACCTGTGCGTGGCGTACGGGCTGGGGGCCCGGCACCCGGAGGACCGGCTGGCCGCCGTCGACGCGCTGCTCGTCCTCGCCGCGCGCGGGCAGCTGGACTCCTCCCGCCTCGGCGCGGACCTCGGGCAGCTGGTGCGGCACGGCGCGGTGAAGCCGCTGCGGCTGGCGGAGTCCCTGCGCACGACCGCGTCCACGGGGGCGTACGCCACGGTGTGGGCTCTGCTCGGCCACGCACTGCCGCCGCTGCTCTGCGACCTCGCCGCCGACGGACCGGCCGGTCCGGTGCGCGGGCTCGGTGATCTGCTCGCCGTGGCGGCCGAGTGCGCCGAGCGGTCGGAAGCGCGGGGCGACCTGCCGCACCTGGCACGGGCGGCGGACCGGCGCGGCTCCTCGCGCCTGGTCGCGGAGGCCCGCCGGCTGCGCGGCGCGCTGGCCCCGGAGGCGGCTGCCTGACCGGCATCCACCCGGCACGCCCTGGAGGCACCGCACAGAGCAACCGTGGGAAACAACCACGCGAGGCAAACACAAGAAACAGCCGCGAAAGGGGGCGAATATCGTTTTACTCGTCGGTCACAGTGAGTTCGCGATCACGCAACAACGTTCCGCAACAGTGGTCGTATGACTCGAGACGTGTCGAACACGACGTGGGCGAAGCACGGCCGCCGCGCGCGCCACCGGCGGCGGGCCCTGGTCGAACTGGCCGCACTCTGCACGGCCGTCGCCGTGGCCGACGGGGTGGCGAACCTGATCGGTCACGGCCCCGACGGCCCGGCCCTGCTGGTGATCCCGGCGTTCGCGCTGGTGGCCACGGCGGCCTTCCACACCTGGTGGGCACGGCGCCACGGCCACGCACCGCCCGCGGACGATACCGGCGCCCGGCCGCTCGCCGCCGAGCAGTCCGGGCCGACCGCCGTCGGCCCCGCGGCGGCCGAGGCGGTGCCGGGTGACAGCGCGCTGTGGCGGATGCGGACGACCGTGCGGGACGCGCCCGGTTCGCTGGCCGTGCTCTGCGCGGCGCTGGCCGCCCAGCAGGTGGACATCCTGAGCCTGCAGACGCATCCGCTGGCCGAGGGCACGGTGGACGAGTTCCTGCTGCGCGCTCCCGGCGGGCTCGACGCGTCCGGCATCACCGTGGCGGTCGCACTGGCCGGCGGCGCCGACACATGGATCGAACGGGCCGACGCGCACGACCTGGTGGACATACCGACACGGGTGCTGGGACTGGCCGCGCGCACGGCGCTCGACGCGGCGGAACTCCCGCTGGCGCTGCGGCAGTTGCTGGGGCGGTGCACCATCCGTTCCCTGCCGGACCGGCCGCCGGCGGCCGAGGGCCCGGCGGAGGCGCCGGCCGAGGGAGCGCTCGAGGACAGGGTGATGCGGCTGCGGGCACCGGAGGGCGGGACAATCATCGTGGAGCGGCCGTATCCGCCCTTCACGCCCACCGAGTTCGCGCGGGCACGCGCCTTGGTGGAGCTGGACACCCGGCTCGGACCGCGTGTTCCGCGCGGCCAGGTCGTGCCGGCCCTGCCCGAGGGCGCCGCGATCACCGTGCGCGGGGCCGACACCGACGACCTCGCGGCGGCCAGGGCGATGCACGCGCGCTGCTCGGCGCGCACCCTCGGCCTGCGCTACCACGGGCCGGTCGGCGACGCCGACCGCTACCTCGACCACCTGCTGAGCCCGCGGTTCGGCCGCACACTGGCCGCACGGACCGCCTCCGGGCGGATCGTCGGCCTCGGTCACCTGCTGTGGGACGGCGACGAGACGGAGGTCGCGCTGCTCGTCGAGGACGCCTGGCAGCACCGCGGCATCGGCGGCGAACTCCTGGGCCGGCTGGTGGCGATGGCCGTCAAGGCGGGCTGTGCGAGGGTGTACGCCGTGACGCAGGCGTCCAACACCGGCATGGTCGCCGCCATGCGGGGCCTCGGCCTGCCGCTCGACTTCCAGATCGAGGAGGGCACCGTGGTCATCACGGCCCGGCTGGACGCGGCCCCGGTGGCCTCGCGGCTGCCGTACGACGCCGGGCAGGGGCGGTACGAGGGCTTCCGCCCGCGGGACTGAGCAGCGGCGCCCGGCGGGTGCGCGGCCCGACTGTGCCGGGCCGCACTCTCCTCGCCCCGCTCAGCTCATCGCCTGGTGCAGGCCCTTCACCTCCGCCTGTCCCGGCGACTGCCCCAGCGCGCGGTCCAGGTCGGCCCACAGGTCCTCGACGTCCTCCAGGCCCACCGACATCCGCAGCAACCGGTCGCCGACCCCGGCGCCCCGCCGGTCGTCCGCGTCGACGATGCGGTGGCTGATGGACGCCGGGTGCTGGATCAGGGTGTCGACACTGCCGAGGCTCACGGCCGGCGTGATCAGGCCGACGCCGCCGATGACGGCGTGCGGGTCGCCGTGCACCTCGAAGGCGACCATCGCTCCGCCGATGGACGGGTAGTGCACCCGGGCGACACGCGGGTCGTCCGCCAGGCGGGCAGCCAGTTCCGCCGCGGTGGCGGAGGCGGCCCGCACCCGGACCGGAAGGGTGGACAGCCCGCGCAGCAGCAGATAGCCGGCGAGCGGGTGCAGCACGCCGCCGGTGGCGAACCGCACCTGCCGCAACCGTCCGGCGAACTCCTCGTCGCAGGCCACCACACCGGCCATCACGTCGCCGTGGCCGCCGAGGTACTTGGTGGCGCTGTGCAGCACGAGGCGCGCGCCCTGCTCGGCCGGGCGTTGCAGCACAGGGGTGGCGAAGGTGTTGTCGGCGAGCAGCGGGACGGACCCGCAGGCGTGGGCGACGGCCCGCAGGTCCACCTCGGCCAGCGTCGGGTTGGCCGGGGACTCGACCATCACCAGACCGGTGTCCGGGCGCAGCGCGTCGGTGATCCCGGCCGGGTCGGTCCAGGTCACCTCGGTGCCGAGCAGCCCCGCGGTGAGCAGGTGGTCGGAGCAGCCGTAGAGCGGGCGCACGGCGACGACGTGCCGCAGGCCCATGGCGGACCGGACGAGGAGCACCGCGCTCAGCGCGGCCATGCCGCTGGCGAACGCCACCGCGGCCTCGGTGCCCTCCAGCCGGGCCAGAGCGGTCTCGAAGCGGCCGACGGTGGGGTTGCCGAGCCGTCCGTAAACCGGGGTGCCGTCGAGGTCGGCGCCGTCGGTGGCGAAGGCGTCGATGCGGGCGGCCTCGGCGCGGCTGTCGTAGGAGGGGTAGGTGGTGGACAGGTCGATCGGCGGGGCGTGCAGTCCCTGCCGGGCGAGGTCGTCACGGCCGGCGTGCACCGCCTCGGTGGCCAGTGCTCTGGGTGCGCGGTGTACGTCGTCGTACGCGGGCGTGCTCGCGGAGTCCAAGGGCGTGTCCATGACCGAAGGGTGAACAGCGGCCGGGATCACGTGGTCGAGGGCCGTGCTACGTTCGCCACATGGCCGAATCCGTCGTACTGGATCCGGTGGATCTGCATCTGCTGCGGCTGTTGCAGAACGACGCCCGGACCACCTACCGCGACCTCGCCGCGCAGGTCGGGGTCGCACCGTCGACCTGTCTTGACCGGGTGGCCCGGCTGCGCCGCTCGGGGCTCATTCTCGGTCACCGGCTGCGGCTCGACCCGGCCAAGCTGGGCAGGGGTCTTCAGGCGCTGCTGTCGGTGCAGGTCCGACCGCACCGGCGGGAGCTGGTGGGGCCGTTCGTGGAGCGGATCCGGGCCCTGCCGGAGTCGCTGACCGTGTTCCATCTGACCGGTCCTGACGACTACCTGGTCCATGTCGCGGTCGCGGACATGGCCGACCTCCAGCGCCTGGTCCTGGACGAGTTCACGGCCCGGCGGGAAGTGGCCCGGGTGGAGACCCGGTTGATCTTCCAGCAGTGGGACTGCGGTCCCCTGCTGCCGCCCGGCACGCAATCGGGCACGCCCTCGGCGAAATCGGACGGACCAAAGCCAGATCCCGGGTAAAGCGGGCTGACGCGACCCGCCCATCCGTACGAGGATGGGCGGCATGTCACAGACCAAGAGCCCGCTGCCCCGTCAGGTCGCCGACGCCTACGTCGACGAACTCATCGCCCTCGACCCGATCACCGGTACCTATCTCGGTGTGAAGGAGAGCTCGAGCAGGCTGCCCGACACCTCGCCCGCCGGCCAGCAGGCGCTCGCCGACCTGGCGCGCGCCACCCTCGCCCGGCTGGACGAGGCCGAGCGGCAGCCAGGCGCGGACAGCGACATCGAGCGCCGGTGCGCCCGCCTGCTGCGCGAGCGCCTGACTGCGGAACTCGCGGTGTACGACGCCGACGAGGGCCTGCGTACGGTGAGCAACATCCACAGCCCGGTGCACTCGGTGCGCGATGTGTTCACGATCACCCCCAGCGCCACGGACGAGGACTGGGCCGCGATCGCCGAGCGCCTGCGGGCCGTGCCGGCCGCGCTGCGCGGCTACCGCGACTCCCTCGCCCTCGCCCTGGACCGCAAGCTGTACGGCGGCCCGCAGCCGACGGCGATCTTCATCGAGCAGCTCACCGAGTGGTCGGACACCGGCGAGGGCCGCGGCTGGTTCGAGGACTTCACCTCCGAGGGCCCCGAGTCCCTGCGCGCGGAACTGGACGAGGCCGCGCGTACGGCGACCGCGGCCGTCGTGGAACTGCGGGACTGGATGCGCGACGTGTACGCGCCGGCGATCGGCGACGCCCCGGACACGGTCGGCCGCGAGCGCTACGCCCGCTTCTCGCGCTACTTCAACGGCACGGACCTGGACCTCGACGAGGCGTACGCGTACGGCTGGTCGGAGTTCCACCGGCTGCTCGGCGAGATGAAGCAGGAGGCCGAGAAGGTCCTGCCCGGCGCCGAGACCCCGTGGGCGGCCCTCGCGCACCTCGACGAGCACGGCACGCACATCGAGGGCGTCGACGAGGTCCGCCAGTGGTTGCAGGACCTGATGGACGAGGCGATCGAGGCGCTCGACGGCACCCACTTCGAACTGGCCGAGCGGGTGCGGAAGGTGGAGTCGTGCATCGCGCCGCCCGGCGGTGCCGCGGCCCCCTACTACACGGCGCCGTCCGCCGACTTCTCCCGGCCGGGCCGGACCTGGCTGCCGACCATGGGAGAGACCCGCTTCCCGGTCTACGACCTGGTCTCGACCTGGTACCACGAGGGTGTCCCCGGCCACCATCTCCAGCTCGCCCAGTGGGCGCACGTGGCCGACGACCTCTCGCGCTACCAGGCCACCGTCGGCGGGGTCAGCGCCAACGCCGAGGGCTGGGCGCTGTACGCGGAGCGCCTGATGGACGAACTCGGCTTCCTCACCGACCCGGAGCGGCGGCTCGGCTATCTGGACGCGCAGATGATGCGCGCGATCCGCGTCATCATCGACATCGGCATGCACCTGGAGCTGGACATTCCGGCGGACTCGCCCTTCCACCCGGGTGAGCGCTGGACGCCGGAGCTGGCGCGGGAGTTCTTCGGCGCGCACAGCAGCCGTCCGAGGGACTTCGTGGCGAGCGAGCTGATCCGCTATCTGTCGATGCCCGGCCAGGCGATCGGCTACAAGCTGGGTGAGCGGGCCTGGCTGCTGGGCAGGGAGAAGGCCAAGGAGCGCCACGGCGCCGCGTTCGACGCGAAGGCCTGGCACATGGCGGCCCTGTCGCAGGGTTCGCTGGGCCTGGACGACCTGGTGGACGAGCTCTCCCAGCTGTGAGCCACCGCGGGCGGCCGGTCTCCGGCCGCCCGCCGGGGGCCTTGGCCGCCGGTCCCGTGTGAGAGCGGCGCCCCGGGTCCGAACCGTCGCCGCGGCCCGCTCAGCCCGCTCCGCGCAGCCGTACGGCCGACCCCGATCTGCCCTTGACGACCTCGAGTTGGGCGTGGACGCGCCGCCGCAGGTCGGCGACGTGGCTGACGATCCCGACGCTGCGGTCGCGTTCGCGCAGGGAGTCGAGGACGTCGAGGACCTCGTCCAGGGTCTGGTCGTCGAGGCTGCCGAAGCCCTCGTCGATGAAGAGGGTGTCCAGGCGCACCCCGCCGGCCTCGTCCGTGACGACGTCCGCGAGTCCGAGGGCGAGGGCGAGCGAGGCGAAGAACGTCTCGCCGCCCGACAGGGTCGCCGTGTCCCGTTCGCGGCCGGTCCAGGCGTCGACGACGTGCAGTCCGAGACCGCTGCGGCCGCGGCCGGCCCGGTCGTCGGAGTGGACCAGGGTGTAGCGGCCGGACGACATGCGCCGCAGGCGCGCGGTCGCGGCGGCGGCCACCTGTTCCAGGCGGGCCGCGAGGACGTAGGACTCCAGGCGCATCCTTCGCTCGTTGTCGGCCGAGGTACCGGCGGTGAGGGCGGCCAGGCGGGCCACGCGGTCGTACTCCTCGCGCAGCGGCGCCAGCCGGCGTGTGCCGGTCGCCGCGCGCGCGGAGAGCCGGTCGAGTTCGGCGCAGCGGCGTTCTGCGGCGTCCCGCACGGAGGCGGCCTCCCGCAGCCGCCGGTCCGCGGCGGCCGCGGCGGCCTCCGCGGCGGTGACGTCGGCGGGCGGCTGCCCGGCGGCGGACGCGGTGTCGGCCTCGGCGAGGACCGCGCGCACGGCGGCCTCCTCCGTGTGCCAGGCGTCCAGGCGCCGTTGCAGCTCGAGGTGGGAGGCGTCGTCGAGGAGGGCGGTGGACGCGGCCTCGGGGGTGTCGAAGCCGGCCCGGAAGGCGGCCTCGGCGAGCCGTCCGTCGGCGTCCTTGAGCCGCTCGGCGCTGTCCTCGGCGGCGCGTGCCGCGTCGGCGGCCTCGGTGAACAGCGCCGCGCGCCGCTGGAGTTGGGCGGCGCGCGCGGCGACGGTCCCGGCGGTCCCCCTGGCCTGTGCCAACTCCGCTTCCAGGGCGGCCTTCTCGCGGTCCAGGCTCTCCCGCAGGGCCAGCCGGGAGGTCGCCCGGAGTTCGGCCTCCCGGCGGTCGGTCAGCCGCCGCTCGCGCTCCTGCTCGGCGCGGTGCAGCTCCTGCTGTGCCGCGTGCAGGGCGGAGGCGTCCCGGCGGGCCCGGGCCAGCTCGGCCTCCAGTTCCCCGGCCTCCTCGGCGAGTCGCGCCGTTCGGGTGTCGCCCGCCTCGGCGGTGGCGGCGGCCAGTTCCTCGCGTACGGCGCCCAGGCGGCGCTCGTCCCGTGCGCGCTGCTCCTCGGCGGCCTGGTGGTCGGCGAGCGCGCTCTCCTCCGCCTCGCGGTCGACGTGCCCGGCGACCTTGCGCGCGGGTGCGGGGTGTTCGGTGGCACCGCAGACGGCGCAGGGCTCGCCGTCGGTGAGACTCGCGGCCAGTTCGGCCGCGATGCCGGTCAGGCGCTGCTCCTTCAGCTCCAGCCAGTGCTCCTTGGCGCGTGCGGCGGCCTCGGCGGAGGCGAGTGCCCGCCGCCGCTCCTCCTCGGTGTCCGCGGCCAGTGAGTCGCGCACCCGGGCGGCGGCGAGCCGCTGTCGCGCGGGCTCCAGCCGCAGGGCGAGCCGCTCGGCCCGGGCGGCGGCCTCCTGGGCGGTGTCGACGCGCGTCCGAAGTGCCGACCGGGCCGTCTCCCATCCGGCGAGCCAGGCCTCGGTCTCCTGGAGGACGTCGTCGTCGGCGCGTTCCTGCCGGTCCGCCGCGGCGCGCTCGGCGACGACGTCGGCCAGGCGCCGCTCGGCGCGGCGGGCCGACTCCAGCCCGCCCAGTTCCTCGGCGGCGCGGCGCGCGGCGGCGGCCAGTCCGGCGGCCCCGGCGTCGGCGAACTCCGCCGGGAGCACCGCACGCGCGCGTGCCTCGGCAGCGGCCGTACGGCGGTGCTCGGCCTCGGCGGTCTCGCGCAGTTCCAGCGCCGGTGCCACCGTCTCGGCCTTGCGCCCCCGCTCCATCCTCGCCTGTGCCTCCCGGTGGGCACCGGCCCGTTCCGCCAGGCGCTCGGCACGCTCCCGCGCCTCGGCGGACCGCCGTTGCAGCCGGGCCACGTCGCGTACCTGGTGCAGGGCCGCCCCGGCGGCGGCGTGGGCGGACTCGGCGGCCGTGAGCCGGCAGCGGGCGACGGTCAGTTGCTCGCGCGCGGTGGCACGGGCGACGGCGGCCGCGGCCAGGACGGTCTGCGCCAGGCCGGGCTCGCCCGGCGCGAGGTCCGGCAGTTCCATGGCGTCGCCGGCCGCCTGCTGCATACGGTGCGCGTCGGCCAGCAGTTCGGCGTCGACCTCGCGCACCCGGGCCTCGGTGGCGCGCCTGCGCTCGGCGAGACGCTTCTCCACCTCGGCGAAACGGTGCGTGTCGAACAGCCGGCCGAGCAGCTTGCCCCGGGCCTCGGCGTCGGCGCGCAGGAACCGCGCGAAGTCACCCTGCGGCAGCAGCACGACCTGGCAGAACTGCTCGCGGCTCATCCCGAGCAGCTGGGTGATCTCCTCCCCTATCTCCTGGTGGGAACGGCTGAGGTCCTTCCAGGCACCGATGGTCGCGTCGTACTCGCGCAGCAGGCTCTGGGCCTTGTCGAGCGTGGTGCCCGTGCCGCGCTTCTTGGGGCGCTCCCAGGGCGGGAGGCGGGTGACCTCCAGTCGGCGTCCGGCGACGGTGAGATCGAGGGTGACCTGCGTGCGGGTGCCCGCGGCGGCGTGGTCGCTGCGCAGGGTCGTGCCCTGTCCGCTCTGCCGGGCGCCGGGGACGGCGCCGTACAGCGCGTAGCACACGGCGTCCAGCACGGAGGTCTTGCCGGCGCCGGTGGGACCGTGCAGCAGGAACAGCCCGGCGGCCGACAGCGCGTCGAAGTCGACCGTCTGCGAGCCGCCGAAGGGTCCGAAGGCGGTGATGTCGAGCCGGTGCAGCCTCACCGCGCCACCTCCCGTACCGCCTCGTCGGCGCGCACCGCGTCGAACGTCTCGCGCAGCACGGTCTGTTCGTGCTCGTCGGGTGCGGCGCCGCGCACGTGGGCCACGAAGTCCTCCGCGATCTGCTGGTCGTCGCGGCCGGCCAGCCGGCGGGCGTAGGACACGTCCGGTTCGCCGGGGGCGCGTTCGGGTTCGAAGACGAGGCTGAGGGTGTGCGGGAAGCGCTCGGTGAGGCGGGCCATGGGTTCGGCGGGGCGGACCGGGTCGGTGAGCGTCGCCTCGACCCATGCCTCGCGGTGGCGGGCGAGGGCCGGGTCGGCGAGCAGGTCCTCCAGCGTGCCCCGGATCCGGGCCAGCGCGCGCGGGACCGGGCAGTCGACCCGCTCGGCGCCGGCGAAGCCGTCGGCGTCCAGGTCGACGAGCCACATGCTCTTGCGGTGGGCGGCCTCGGAGAAGGAGTACGGCAGCGGGGAGCCGGAGTAGCGCACGCGCTCGGTGATGGCCTGGCAGCCGTGCAGATGGCCCAGGGCGGTGTAGTCGACGCCGGTGAAGACGCCCGCGGGGACGGCGGCGACCCCGCCGACGGTGATGTCCCGCTCGCTGTCGCTGGGCTCGCCGCCGGTGACGAAGGCGTGCGCGAGGACGACGGAGCGGGTGCCGCGCGCGCGGGTGGCGAGGTCGGCGCGGACCCGGTCCAGGGCGGCCGCGAGCACTGCCTCGTGGCCGGCGCTGTCGACGCCGAACTCGTCCTTGACCAGGGCCGGTTCGAGGTAGGGCAGCCCGTAGAAGGCCACGTCGCCGTGCGTGTCCGCGAGGACCACCGGGGTCCCGCACGCCGACGGCTCGGTGCGCAGATGGATGCCCGCGCGGTCGATCAGCCCCGCGCCGACGCCCAGACGCCGGGCCGAGTCATGGTTCCCGGAGATCATCACCGTGGGCACGCCGAGGCCGGCGAGCCGGTGCAGGGCGTCGTCGAAGAGCTCGACGGCGGCCAGCGGGGGCACCGCCCGGTCGTACACGTCCCCCGACACGACCACCGCGTCGACGGCACGCTCGCGCACCGTCGTGACCAGGTGGCCGATGAACTCGGCCTGGGCGTCGAGCATGTTCACACGGTGGAACGCCCGGCCCAGGTGCCAGTCGGAAGTGTGCAGGAGCCTCATGATCCCGGAAGACTAACGGCCGGGTCTGACATCACGGGCGGTTACTCCCGTACCGGCCCTCTCGCACGGCACCGGACAGAGCGATTGGCGCGGTACGCCCGATATGTCACGCATCTCCGTAGGCCTCGCCGCCCAGTTCGAACCCGGCGGTCCCGGCCGTGGCGTCCGCGAGCCATCCCCGGAAGGCCTCCACCTCGGCGTCCGGCAGGCCGATCTCGATGGTGACCGCCTCGCCGTAGCGCACGTCCCGCACCTCGCGCCCGGTGGCCCTGAGATCGTTCTGCACCTTGCCGGCCCGCAGGTGGTCCACGGTCACCGTGGCGATACGGAACCTGCGCCGGGTGCGGGTCCCGAGCGCGTCCAGCGCCTCGCCGACGGATCCTCCGTAGGCCCGGATGAGCCCGCCCGCGCCGAGCTTGACACCGCCGTAGTAGCGGGTGACGACGGCGACGACGTACCGCATGTCGCGGCGCAGCAGCATCTGGAGCATGGGGACGCCGGCGGTGCCGCCCGGCTCGCCGTCGTCGCTCGCCTTCTGGATCCCGGCGTCGGCGCCGATGACGTACGCCCAGCAGTTGTGCGTGGCGTCGGCGTGCTCCTTGCGGACGGCCGCGACGAAGTCCTGGGCCTCGCGCTCGGTGGCCGCCGGGGCGAGAGCGCACAGGAAGCGCGAGCGGTTGATCTCGGTCTCGTGCACGCCCGCGCGTGCCACTGTGCGGTACTCGTCCTGCATCGGTCCAGCCTATGCGGCGCCCGGGCGGGTGCCGCACGAGGGTTCGCTCCGACCGGCCGGAAGGAGGACCGGCCGGAGGGCACGCGCGCGGTTCACCGCCGCTTCTTGCTGCCCCTCGGCACCAGCAGATCCGTCAGGAGGGCCGCGGCCGGGGCGAGGGAGGACCAGCCGGGGCCGTACCAGGACAGGACGGCGACGGCGGAGGTCGGGAACTTCGTCCGGAGCCGGTCCAGGGTGTCGTTCAGGCCGTCCCCCGCCAGGTCCAGGACCAGTTCCTCCAGGCCCGGGTTGTGGCCGAGCAGCAGCAGCGTCGCGATCTCCGGCGGCGCCTCGCGCACGGCGGCGAGCAGGTCGGGGGCGTCGGCGGCGTACAACCGGCGGTCGTAACGGACCGGCGGCGGGGTGCCCCACTGGGCGGAGACCAGTTCCCAGGTCTGCCGGGCGCGCCGTGCGGTGGAGCACAGCGCGAGGTCCGGAAGGCAGTCGGACTCGGCGAGCGCGCGGCCCGCCGCGGGTGCGTCCCGGCGGCCGCGGGGCGCGAGCGGACGGTCGTGGTCGGCGACGCCCTCGGGCCATGCGGACTTGGCGTGCCGCAGGACCACCAGGCGGCGCAGGGTGGTGCCGGTCCCCGTGCGGGCGCTCACGCGACCCGCCCGAGGTCGCGCGTGAGATCGAGGCCGAGCAGCCGGTCGGCGTAGGCGTACGTCTCGAAGCGCGCGCCGTCCGCCAGGTCCGGATCGGTCCCGGCGCCCTCCAGGACCCGCAGGACCGCCGGCACGTCCAGATCGTCCTCCCAGGCGGCGCGCAGCCGTCCGCGCACCGCGTCGGGGACCGGCCGGGAGGGCTGCCGCGCCCAGTCGGCCACCGCCGCGCGCCAGCGCGCCAGGGTCCCGCGGGCGTCGTCCAGCGCGGCCTCGTCCAGCCGTACGGGCCGGGTGCGGCGGCGGCTGAGCAGGGCCAGGCGCCAGGCGGCGGGGTCGTCGCCCGGCGCGGGGACGGCGGGTACGGCCGCGTCGACGGGCGCGACGGCGATCCGGACCCCGCCGGTCGCGGTGTCGGCGCCCTCGACGGCCACATGGACGACCTGGGCCTCGCCCAGGGTGGTGCCGGCGCCGCGGCCGTCCTCGAAGGGCCGGACGCCGAGCGCGGCGGCCGCCGCCCGCAGTTCCTGCGCCTGTCGCCGGTCGCCGGACAGCAGTGGCCACACGGGCGTGCCGCTCAGTTCGAGGGCGCGGACGAGGATGTCGGCGACCAGCAGCACGCGCGGGCCCGAGGCGCCGGAGCCCGACGCGTGGGCCTCGACACGGGTCAGCCCGCGGCGGGCGGGGGCGGCGTCCACGGGCTCGCCGGTTCGGGCGTCGATGATGCGCAGCACGGCCCGAGCGTAGGCCGCCGGACGGCCGCGCGCAGGCTCACGGCGCGCGTTCCGGACAGGTCGGCGGGTTTGGCGGGGTCCGGGAATCGCCGGGCGGCGTCCGTCGTTGCCCGGACGGCATCCCTTCCCGAGACGAGGAGACCCCTGGTGTACGGCGACGCTGCGACCATCCGGAAGATCCTGACCGCGCACGGTGACACCTGGGCGGTCGTGGGCCTGTCGTCGAACCGCGGCCGGGCCGCGTACGGCGTCGCCGAGGTGCTGCGGCGCTTCGGCAAGCGGGTCGTGCCGGTCCACCCGAAGGCGGAGACGGTGCACGGCGAGCAGGGGTACGCCTCCCTCGCGGACATCCCGTTCGAGGTGGACGTGGTCGACGTGTTCGTCAACAGCGATCTCGCCGGCCAGGTCGCCGACGAGGCGGTCGCCAAGGGCGCGAAGGCCGTGTGGTTCCAGCTCGGGGTGGTCGACGAGGCCGCCTTCGAGCGCACCCGCGCGGCGGGCCTCGACATGGTCATGGACCGCTGCCCTGCCATCGAGATCCCCCGCCTGGGTTGATCTTCTGTTCGCCTGCCCGCCGGTTCGGACCGGAGGAACCCCTCAGTCGTGGAGGGGCCGGTCGCCGAGTCGGTGGTCGGCGACGTTCAGTGCCTCCCCGACCAGTCGGCGCAGATGGCCGTCGCGCAGGGAGTAGACCACCCGGCGGCCCTCCTTGCGCGCGTCCACCAGCCCGGCCAGCCGCAGCCGGGCCAGGTGCTGGCTGACCGCCGGACGGGCCGCCCCGCACGTCTCGGTGAGCGTGGTGACGTCGGCCTCGCCGGACAGCAGCGCGTGCAGCAGGGCGAGCCGGGTGCGGTCACCGAGCAGGGCGAGGAGTTCGGCGGCCAGCGCCAGCTGCTCCGCGCCCGGGGTGCGTGGGTGCGTGTCGTGTGCAGCTGACAGGTGCATGCGTGCGCTCATACGCACATAATGGCGTCGTGGGCGCCATGCGTCCACCTCCGCGCGCACCGGAAGGGGAACGACGTGAGTGACCCGCACCGTCACGGACCCGGGCACGGGCGCCTGCCGCGCCACCGCCTCGCCCATCTCCTCACCCCCCACTCCCACGAGTCCGCCACCCGGCTGGACGCCGCGCTGGAGTCCTCCGCCCGCGGCCTGCGGGCGCTGTGGGCCTCACTGGCCGTGCTCGGCGCCACGGCGCTCGCGCAGGCGGTGGTGGTGGTCGCGTCCGGTTCGGTCGCGCTGCTCGGCGACACGGTGCACAACACGGCGGACGCCCTGACCGCGGTACCGCTCGGGATCGCCTTCGTCCTGGGCCGCCGCGCGGCGACCCGGCGCTTCACCTACGGCTACGGACGCGCCGAGGACCTGGCGGGCCTGGTGATCGTGGTGACGATCACCGCGTCCGCCGCCTTCTCCGCCTGGACCGCCGTCCAGCGGCTTGTCGATCCGCGCCCCGTCGAGCACCTGCCCGCGGTCGCCCTGGCGGCGCTGGTCGGGTTCGCGGGCAACGAGTGGGTGGCCCGCCACCGGATCCGCGTGGGCCGCGCCATCGGCTCGGCCGCACTGGTCGCCGACGGGCTGCACGCGCGCACGGACGGTTTCACCTCACTGGCCGTCCTGCTGGGCGCCGCCGGCTCGGCCCTCGGGCTGCGGGCCGCCGACCCGCTCGTGGGGCTGGCGATCACGGCGGCCATCGCGCTGGTGCTGCGGGACGCGGCCCGGGAAGTCCTTCGGCGCATGATGGACGCCGTCGACCCGACCCTGGTGGACCGCGCCGAAGAGGCGCTGCGCGAGGTGCCGGGAGTGCGGGCGGTCGGCGAGCTCCGGCTGCGCTGGATCGGGCACCGGCTGCGCGCGGAGGTCGCGGTGGTCATGGACGGCGAGGCGACGGTGCGCCAGGCCCACGCCATCGCCGTCGAGGCCGAGCACGCGCTGCTCCATGCCGTACCCGGCCTCACCGCGGCCCTGGTCCACGCCGATCCGGCCGCGGCCCCCGGTGAGGCCGACCCGCATCTGCGCCTCGCCCACCACGCGCGGGCCTGAGCGGAGCGCGCGGGGTCAGACGCCGAGCCCGTCGAGCACCACCGCGCCGGGCAGTTGCGCGAACGCCTTGCCGGGCACGAGGAGTTTGCCGCGGCGGCGGCCGCTGCCGACCAGGACGTAGGGCAGCTCGACGACGCGGGAGTCGACCAGGAGCGGCCAGCCGTCGGGCAGTCCGACGGGGGTGATGCCGCCGTACTCCATGCCGGTCTCCCCGGTCGCCACCTCCATGGGCGCGAAGGAGGCCTTGCGGGCGTCGAGTTGGCGGCGCACGACGCCGTTGACGTCGACGCGAGTGGTGGACAGGACCAGGCAGGCGGCCAGCCGGGTCTCGCCGCCACGCCGGCCCGCCACGACCACGCAGTTCGCGGAGGTCTCGAGCAGGTCCTGGCCGTAGTGCTCGACGAAGACGGCGGTGTCGGCCCACTCCGGGTCCGTCTCGACGTAGACGATCTGGTCGGCCGGGACGCCGCCATGCCAGTCGCGTACGGCGTCGGCGACCGGGCTGCTCAGCTCGTCGAGGCAGTCGGGGGCGGGGGTGGCCTGGTCGAAGTTCCCGATGGGTGCGCGCATGACCGCACGCTAACAGCCGCACCGCGCCGTACGGCGGGGCGTCTCAGTGCACGGGCGGGACGGACACGGCCATCACCATGTCCATCGGTTCGGCGCCGTCGTTGGCGTACGCGTGCGGGGTGTTGGCCTCGAAGGAGGCGCTCGCCCCCGCCGGCACGCGGTACTCCACGGCGTCGACCGTGAGGGTCAGCTCCCCCGCGGTGACGTGCACCAGTTCGACGGTGCCGGCGGGGTGCGGATCGGAGGGGCTGCCCTCGCCGGGCATCAGGCGCCACTCCCACATCTCCAGCGGACCGGGCGCCTCGACGCCCGCCAGGAGCCGGTTGTAGCTGCCGGCGTCGGTGTGCCACAGGCGGACGGCCTGGTCGGCCGGGACGACGCGGACGGTGGGGCCCTGCTCGTAGTCGAGCAGGGTGGTGATGCTGACGCCGAGCGCGTCACCGATCTTGACGACGGTGCCGAGGCTGGGGTTGGTGCGGGCCTGCTCGATCTGGATGAGCATGCCGCGGCTGACTCCCGCGCGCGCGGCGAGCGCGTCCAGGGTGAAGGCCCGCTCGGTGCGCCAGCGTTTGACGTTGCGCGCCAGGGACTGGGTCAGCAGTTCGAGGTCCGACACATTCCGTCCAATATGATGGATGACAGAGTTTACTTTACTGAACTACGGTGGGTTGCACCGAATCGTTCACCGAACTGTACTGCGAGGCACGCCGTGACAGCATTCTTCGCCCTGGCCACCAGTCTCCTGTGGGGGCTGGCCGACTTCGGCGGCGGACTGCTCACCCGGCGCATGCCCGCGCTGACGGTCGTCGTGGTCTCCCAGTCCGTCGCGGCGGCGGTGCTCGGCGTGATCGTCGTCGCCACCGGCGGCTGGAGCGAGGCCGGACCGCGGCTGTGGTTCGCGTTCGCCGCGGGCCTGGTCGGCCCGGTCGCGATGCTCTCCTTCTACAAGGCGCTCGCCCTCGGCCCGATGGGCGTGGTCTCGCCGCTGGCCTCGCTCGGTGTGGCCGTGCCGATCTCCGTCGGCCTGGTCCTGGGCGAACGGCCGGGACTGCTCCAGGTCGCGGGCATCGCGGTCGCCGTCACCGGGGTCGTGCTCGCGGGCGGCCCGCGGCTGGGGGGCGCCACCGTGCAGCGGAGGGCGATCGGGCTGACCCTGGTCGCGGCCCTCGGCTTCGGCACGGTGTTCGCGCTGATCGCCGAGGCCTCCACCACCGTCACCGGCCTGTTCCTCGCGCTCTTCGTGCAGCGCCTGACCAACGTGGCGGCGGGCGGGGCCGCACTGTACGCCTCCGCACGGCGCGGCGGGCCCGTACTGCCGGAGGCCGGCTTCCCCTGGCGCTCGCTGCCCGCGCTCGGCTTCGTGGGCCTCGCGGACGTGGCGGCCAACGGCACGTACTGCGTCGCCGCCCAACACGGCCCGGTCACGGTGGCCGCCGTCCTCGCCTCGCTCTACCCGGTGGTGACCGCGCTCGCCGCCCTCGGCTTCCTCAGCGAACGACTGCGGACCGTCCAGGCGGCCGGAGCGGGACTGGCCCTGGTGGGCACCCTGCTACTGGCGACGGGCTGAGCCGCGCGGCGACCCGACCTGGGGCCCGTTGCGAAAGTCCCGTCGTCCGCCCAAAGGCCAGCAAACTACCGGGACCGGATGTCAGCCGCCCTCGGTCTCCAGTCCGGCCAGCCGGGAAGGGGACTCCTCGTCCCACTCGGCCAGCCGCGCGACGCCCTCCTCGTCCAGTTCCGCCAGCGCCAGCAGCTGCTCCGGAGTGATCCCCTGCGGTATCGGCACCGGGGCCGGGGTCCGCAGCGGCGGCTGCCAGCCCTCGGCGGCGGTCCAGCGGCGTACGACCTTGGCGGGCGCCCCCGCGACCACCGCGTGGTCGGGGACCTCGCCGCGCACCACCGCACCGGCCGCCACCACGACGTTCCGCCCGATCCGCGCCCCGGGCAGGATCACCGCGCCGGTGCCGATCCAGCAGCCGGGGCCGATCTCCACCGGCTCCATCCGGGGCCACTGCTTGCCGATGGGCTGGTGCGGGTCGTCGTAGGAGTGGTTGGTGGAGGTGACGTAGACATAGGGGCCGACGTAGCAGTCGCTGCCGATGGTGACCGTGGTGTCGGCGATGACGTGGCTGCCGCGGCCGAGCACCACTCCGTCCCCGATGCGCAGGATCGGCTCCGGACCGAGGTCGAGGTCGGGCATCAGACCGGCGGTCAGCGTGACCTGCTCGCCGACGATGCAGTGCGCGCCGAGGTGGATCCACGGTTCGCCGAAGACCGTGCCGAGCGGGAAGGCCAGCCTGGTACCTGTTCCCATCGCACCGAAGCGGAGGCGTCCGGGGCGCTCGGCCGTGACGGATCCCGTGCGCTGCACCCAGGCCCAGCCCGCATGGACGGCGCGCTGCGCGAGGCGGCGCCACCATGATGAGAACGGGTTCCTGCGCGTGGGCACCCGCTCACCGTACTCAGGCCGGGCCGCGCCCATGGCGCCGTACGTCTGTGATCTTCACCCCACCGGATGACGTACGGTGCCGTCGAGCCCACGCGGTGAACCGGGCCCACGCGGTGAGAGGGAGAACGAGGATGACGGACAAGGCGCTGGTCGCGGGCATCGGCGGCCGCGAGCCGCAGGTGGACGAGGGGGCGTTCCTGGCGCCCACGGCCACGGTGATCGGTGACGTGTCGCTGGGCGCGGGCGCGAGCGTCTGGTACGGCGCGGTACTGCGCGGCGACGTGGAGCGGATCGCCGTCGGCGCGGGCAGCAACGTCCAGGACAACTGCACGCTGCACGCCGACCCCGGCTTCCCCGTCGGCGTCGGCGAGCGCGTCTCCATCGGGCACAACGCCGTGGTGCACGGCGCGACCGTCGAGGACGACTGCCTGATCGGCATGGGGGCGACCGTGCTGAACGGCGCGGTGATCGGCGCGGGGTCCCTGGTGGCGGCGCAGGCACTGGTGCCGCAGGGCATGCGAGTACCGCCGGGCTCGCTGGTCGCGGGCGTCCCCGCGAAGATCAGGCGGGAGCTGACGCGGGAGGAACGCCAGGGGATCACCCTGAACGGCACCATGTACACGCAGCTCGCCCAGGCGCACCGCGAGGTGCACGCCTGAGACCGGCCGCCCGCGCCCCTCTGCCCGGGGCGCGCCCGGCTACTCCCCGGCGCGAACCGGTTCCGGCTCCTCGGTCTCGCGCCGCGCGCCCTCCTGGGCCTTCTTCGCCTTGCGCTTGAGGACCAGCATCGAGACGAGCCCGATGAGCACGGCGGCCACCAGGCCGAGCCACGAGAACTTGCTCAGCCAGGACTCGGCCACGACACCCACGTAGTAGATGACCGCCGTGGTGCCGCCCGCCCAGCAGATGCCGCCGAGGAGGTTGGCGATGAGGAACTTCCAGTACGGCATGTGCAGCACGCCCGCCAGGGGGCCGGCGAAGATGCGCAGCAGGGCGACGAAGCGGCCGAAGAACACCGCCCACATGCCCCACTTCTCGAAGGAGCGCTCGGCGGTCGCGATGTGCCCCTCGCTGAAGTGGCTCGGGAACTTCTTCCCCAGCCAGGCGAGCAGCGGCCTGCCACCCTTGCGGCCGATGGCGTAGCCGATGGAGTCGCCCACGACCGCGCCGGCCGTCGCGCACACGCCGAGGACGATCGGGTTGATGCCCGCGTGCTGGGAGGACAGCAGGGCCGCGGAGACCAGGACGATCTCGCCGGGCAGCGGGATGCCCAGGCTCTCCAGGCCGATGACCAGGCCGACCACGGCGTAGACGGCGGCCGCCGGTACCGTGTCGAGCCACTCCTGGACGTGCACCGCAGGTTCCTCCCCGTTTCGCGTCCCTGTGCTGCCGGGGCGCCACGAAAGACGCACCCCCCAGGAAGCCTACCGGTTCGGCCCGGCGGGGCGGCTCCCGCGGACCGCGCCCGCGTCCCGGTCCGCGACCGGACGGACCGGCGCCGCCTCCCGGGGCTCACCGAGGTGTCCGGCCCCGTGCTCCGCGGCCGTGTGGAGCGCGGAGGCGGCAGCTCAGCCGTTGGGCCGCAGGGTCCAGACCACCGTCATCTCTCCCGTGACGGCCCCGTCCGCGCGCCGGATCTCGATCGACACCGGGAACTCCGGCCGCTGTCCCGCGTCCAATTCCGCGACGACGTCGGCGGCCGGACGGCCCAGGGTCGCGGTGGCGGTGACGGCACCCATGGCCAGCTTCCGGTAGGCGATCTCGGCCCGCACGGCGAGCGGCACGGCACGCGAGAGCTGGTCGCCGAACGCGGCCAGCACGACGGCCCCGCTCGCGGACTCGCCCAGCGTGAACATCGCGCCGGCGTGCGGCCCGCCCACGTGGTTGTGGTAGTCGGCCTGGTCCGGCAGTGCCACCACTGCCTCCTCCGGCGTGGTCCGAAGGAACTCGAGGTTCAGGGTCCTGGCCATCGGCACGGTGGCGGCGAGCATCTCGCCGATCGACATCTGCTCTGCGCTCATGCCGGAATGTTACTCACTGGTAGCTCTTTTGGGCCAGAGTGGCGGGCCGATATCCGCATCCGTCACTGGTACGTCCCTGACAAAAGGCGGTGACCGAATCGTGTCCCTGACGCCACTAGGGTTACTGCCCATGTGGCCAGGACAGCAGCCGCCCGGGGGCGAGCAGAACCCGCAGAACAACCCGTACCAGCAGCCGGGACACCAACAGCCGAATCCCTATCAGCAGCCCGGCTACCAGCAGCCCAACCCCTATGCCCAGCAACCGCAGTGGGGTGCGCCCACACAGCCGGGCGGCCCCCAGCCGCCGAAGCAGCCGGGCGGGGGCGGCAACCGGACGAAGCTCGTGGCGATCCTCTGCGTCACGGCCGTGGCTCTGACCGCGGGTGTGACCGGCTTCCTGGTTCTCGGCGGGGACAAGGACGACAAGGCCGACGGCGGGTCGACCGACGCCAAGTCGAGCCCGTCGCCCACCGCTTCGGCCTCCGCCGACCCGAGCGGCTCGGGCTCGGGCTCGGACGACAATCCGCGCGGCACGGAGACGGAGAAGCCGACGATCCCCGGCTGGAAGGTCGTCGTGAACCCCAAGCGGGGCGTCGCCTTCGACGTCCCGGCCGACTGGGAGGTCCAGTCGGCCGGGATGAGCATCGGCTTCGAGGAAAAGGACGGCAAGCCGATCGCCATCATGTCCGGTGTGGCCGAGTACAAGACCAAGTGGTGCACGTCCGACGACGACAAGGACGGCCGCGAGGAGGACACCTCGCTCGCCGCGGCGGGCACCAAGGGTGCCAACGGCGCCAAGGACACCGACGAGGTGGCCGTGAACACCGTGGCCTGGTGGGTCTACGGCGGCTACACCCAGCCCGACAAGAAGAGCCTGACCTTCGACGAGAAGGCCAAGCCCTACACGACCACGTCGGGCATCAAGGGCAGCATCGCCTGGGCCCAGTCGAACGACACGCCCCGGAAGGGCAAGTGCGCGAGCGACGGCAAGGCCGTCTCCTTCGGCTTCAAGAACTCCGCCGGGGACTTCGTCTCCTGGAACTTCTACGGCGCCAAGGGCGTGAACGAGGAGGTCCCCACCGCGACCATCATGAAGATCCTCAGCACGGTCCGGCTGCACGGAACCCCGACCGGAGGCTGACCGGCACCCGCGGCGGCGCGTGCGGTGCTGATCAGCCGATGCCGAACGCGCCGTCCGGAGGCTCGGGCGACGCTACGGCCTCGTCGTCCCGCACCGGCCTGGCGTCCCCGGTGAACTCCCGTAGTGCGGGGCCGTGTTCGACGCGGGCGGGGAACGCGTCGGAGGCGGTCCGCCGGGTCAGCGCGGCCACGTCGAGGGGGCGGTGCGCGGCGATCAGCACCGCGTTGCCGAAGCGGCGGCCGCGCAGTACCGCGGGTTCGGCGATCAGCGCGAGTTCCTCGAACACCGCCGCGAAGGTGGCCAGTTGGGAGCGCAGGAAGGCGAAAGGGGCGGCGTCGGCGAGGTTGGCGAGGTAGACCCCGCCGGGGCGCAGCACGCGCTCCGCCTCGCGGACGTAGCCGAGGGACGTGAGGTGGGCCGGGACCCGGGAGCCGCCGAAGACGTCCGCGATCAGGACGTCCGCCGAGTCGCCGGGGGTGGCCTCCAGCCAGGCGCGGGCGTCGGCGGTGTGCAGCGAGACGTCGGTGCCGGCCGGCAGCGGCAGGTGGGCGACGACCATCTCCAGCAGTCCGCGGTCGGCTTCGACGACGTCCTGCCGGGAGCCGGGCCGGGTCGCGGCCACGTACCGCGGCAGGGTGAGGGCGCCGCCGCCCAGGTGCAGCACGTCCAGCGGGGAGCCCGGCTCCGCGACCGTGTCCAGGACGTGTCCGAGCCGCCGCGCGTACTCGAACTCCAGGTGGGTGGGCTCGTCCAGGTCGACGTAGGACTGCGGGGCGCCGTCCACGGTCAGCAGCCAGGCCCGCTCGCGGTCGACGTCGGGCATCAGCTTGGCGGTCCCGTGATCGACGGTCCGGGTCACGGGTATCTGCTCTGTCACGCGTCCATTGTGCCGGTCCGTCACCCCGTGAACGGCCCGGTCACGGCACGGGACGCCCCCGTCACGCACCGGGCGGCGCGGGGAGGCGGCGCGGGGACCGCCGGCCGGCAGGCGACGGCCGGCAGGCGACGGCCGGCCGGCGGTCCCCGGCTCCCGCGGTCCGCTTCACACGACGGCGGTCACGGTCCCCGCGCCGACGGTGCGTCCGCCCTCACGGATGGCGAACCCCAGCCCCGGCTCCAGGGGCACCTCTCGCCCCAGCTCCACCGTCATCGTGACCGTGTCGCCGGGCCGCGCGACGGCCGCCTCGCCGAGGTCCACGTCGCCCACCACGTCCGCCGTGCGGAGGTAGAACTGCGGCCGGTAGCCGGTGGACACCGGAGTCGTACGGCCGCCCTCGCGGCCCGACAGCACGTACACCCGCGCGGTGAAGCGCCGGCTCGGGACCACGCTGCCCGGCGCCGCGACGACGTGCCCGCGGCGGACCGCGTCACGCGGCACCCCGCGCAGCAGCAGCGCCACGTTGTCCCCCGCCTGTGCCTCCTCCATGGGCTTGCCGAAGGTCTCCAGGCCGGTGACCACCGTGTCCAGGCCGGCGCCCAGGACCTCGACCCGGTCGCCGACGCGGACCGTGCCACGCTCGACCGCGCCCGTCACCACGGTTCCGCGGCCGGTGATGGTGAGCACGTTCTCCACCGGCAGCAGGAACGGCGCGTCCAGGTACCGCTCGGGCATCGGCACATAGGTGTCCACCGCGTCGAGCAGCGCCTCGATCGACGCCGTCCAGCGCGGGTCGCCCTCCAGGGCACGAAGCCCGGAGACGCGCACGACGGGTACCGCGTCGCCGCCGAAGCCGTGCTCGGTGAGCAGGTCGCGGACCTCCAGTTCGACGAGGTCGACGAGTTCCTCGTCGCCTGCGTCGGCCTTGTTGAGGGCGACGACGATGTGGTTCACGCCCACCTGCCGGGCGAGCAGCACGTGTTCGGCGGTCTGCGGCATGATCCCGTCGAGCGCGGAGACGACGAGGATCGCGCCGTCGAGCTGCGCCGCCCCGGTGACCATGTTCTTGACGTAGTCGGCGTGACCCGGCATGTCCACGTGCGCGTAGTGCCGGGTGTCCGTCTCGTACTCGACGTGGGCGATGTTGATGGTGATGCCGCGCGCGGCCTCCTCCGGGGCCCGGTCGATGCGGTCGAACGGGACGAAGGTGCCGGAGCCGCGTGCGGCCAGCACCTTGGTGATGGCGGCGGTCAACGTGGTCTTGCCGTGGTCGACATGGCCCATCGTGCCGATGTTCAGGTGCGGTTTGGTGCGTACGTACGCCGTCTTGGGCATGGCTGTACCTCGAAGCCTGGTAGGTGCTGCGCTGCGGGACCCCACGGGATGGCCGACCCTCCCCCTGAGGGGTCCGCCGGACGGTCCGGGGAGGGTCAGCTTCGGGCGCCGTCGACTGCGGCGACGAGGATCAGGACGGCAGCCTTCGGGGCATCCGCGACCGCGGATGCTGCGAGGACGAAGGCGTGCCGGAACATGGGACCGATCATTCACGACACCCGGCCGCCCGTCGAACGGTTTTCGGGGCCGCCGCGTTCAGGGGCGGCACTCTCGTGGGCCGGGCCCTGCGGCGATCACTCGTATCCGTCCGCTAATGTCACCGAATGCTCGATGCCACCACCCGCTCTGGGGGCACCGCCGCGGCCTCTCCCCGGGCCGCCGCCGCCGAGCCGGCCGTCGCCGTCCCCGCGGCTCCGCCGGTCCCGGTCGCCGCGTCCGTCCGTCCCACCCGCCGGGCGGGAGTGCTGCTGTCGCCCTGGGCACGGCTCTCCCTGCTGCTCGTCCTGCTCACGGCGGCCGGAGCGTCCGTGCTGCTCTTCGAGCCGCAGAGGCTGCTCGCGCGCGGCTGGCCGCCGTATCTGGACGGGGCCGCCGCGGCGGTGGTGTTCGCCGCGGCGTACGGCCTGTGCACGGTGGCGTTCGTGCCACGGCCCCTGCTGAACCTGGCCGCGGGCGCGCTGTTCGGCTCGCAGCTGGGACTGGCGACGGCGCTGGCCGGCACGGTGCTGGGCGCCGGGGCGGCCTTCGCGCTCGGCCGTGTGCTGGGCCAGGACGCGCTGCGCCCGCTGCTGCGCGGCCGGCTGCTCAAGGCGGCGGACGGGCAGCTCAGCCGGCACGGCTTCCGTTCGATGATGGCGGCCCGGCTCTTCCCCGGGGTGCCGTTCTGGGCCGCCAACTACTGCGCCGCCGTCTCCCGCATGGGCTGGACGGCGTTCCTCCTCGCCACGGCCCTCGGTTCGATCCCCAACACCGCCGCCTACGCCGTCGCCGGTGCCCGGGCCTCCGCACCGACCTCGCCGGCCTTCCTCCTGGCGATGGCCTGCATCGCGGTACCGGCCCTGCTGGGCACGGCGGTCGCCTGGCGCAAGCGCCACCACCTGCGGCGCCGCTGACGGCACCGCACGCGTACGCGTACCGGTGGGCCGGCCGGGACGGCCGAGGGTGACCGAGTCCATACGGCTGCTGTAGCCGTCCGGTAGCGCAGTGTCAGTCCTTGCCCCTAGGCTGTCGCCATGTTCCCCGATTCAGTGACCCCTGGTTCCGTGCGGTCCGCCGCCGAGCTGAACGAGCAGATCCGGTCGCTGTGGCTGCGCTCGGGCGGGTCCCTGTCCGCCCAGGAGCGCGCGGCGTACGAGTTGCTGGTGGTCGAGTGGGCCGCCGCGATGAGGGACGAACTCATCGCGGCGGCCTGACGTCCCCGGTCCGCGGGCGGTCGCCGCGCCGACGTGATCCGGCCGTCCGGCGGCCTGGTCCCGGCTCAGCGTCCGCCCGACACCCGCAGCACCGCTCCCGTCGTGTAGGAGGCGTCCGGCGACATCAGCCACGCGACCGCGGCGGCGACCTCGTCCGCCCGTCCCGCCCGGCCCAGCGGGATGCCTCCGGCCGCCCGCCGCGCCCGGTCCGGGTCGCCCATCGCCGCGTGCATCTGGGTGTCGATCATGCCGGGCGCGACCGCGTTGACGCGGATGCCGTCCGGGCCGAGTTCCTTGGCCAGGCCCAGGGTGAGGGCGTCCACGGCGGCCTTCGTCGCGGCGTAGTGGACGAACTCCCCGGGGCTGCCGAGGGTGGCGGCCGCGGACGACACGTTCACGATCACGCCGTGCTTCCGGGGCGCCATCAGCTGCGCCGCGCGGCGCGAACACAGCAGGGTGCCCAGGAGGTTGACGTCCACGACGCGCCGCAGGTCGGCGGTGTCGGTGTCGGCGAGCCGGCCCAGCGGTCCGCTCACCCCGGCGTTGTTCACCAGACCGGTCACCGGTCCGAGCCGCTCCTCCGCCGTGGCGAAGAGCCGCTCGACATCCGCCTGCACCGAGGTGTCCAGCCGCACGGTCACCCCGCGCGCCCCGGCCTCGAGCACCTCGTCGGCCACCGCCTCGGCGGCCTCGGTGTCGTCGACGTACCCCACGACCACGTCGTGCCCCTCGGCCGCCAGCCGCCGGCAGATCGCAGCCCCGATGCCTCGGCCACCACCGGTGACGACTGTCACGAGACGCTTCATCCGGACCTCCAGAGCCCTGAGCTGCCACAGCCTTTGTGATCATCCTAGGACCGCTGACGTCCTCGCGTGGGGCACGAGCTCCGGCCCCGTGGAGGCCCTCTGGGCGGGATCTTCCGTGGCGCGCACACTGGAGCCATCAGCGGGGGCAGGAGGGCGCCGTATGAAGACGTTCGGCCGGTGGCTCGCCTCCCCGTGGCGGCGTTCGGTGCTTGCCGCGTTCGCGGGTGCCCTGTTCGTGTTCGCGTTCCCCGCACCGTCACTGTGGTGGTTCGCCTACGTCGCCCTGGTCCCGTGGATCCTGCTGGTCCGCTCCGCTCCGACCGGGAGGCGGGCGGCGTACGACGGGTGGTTCGGCGGGCTGGGGTTCATGCTGGCCGTCTTCCACTGGCTGATTCCCAACCTGAACGTGTTCACCGTGATACTCGCGGCGCTGCTGGGTCTTTTGTGGGCGCCCTGGGGCCGGCTGGTGCGGCGCTTCCTGGCGGGGGCGCCCTCGCCGGGGCGGAGCGCGGCGGCCCTCGTCGTCCTGCCGTCGGCGTGGCTGGTGATCGAGCTCGTCCGGTCGTGGCAGGGGCTGGGCGGGCCGTGGGGCATGCTGGGCTCCAGCCAGTGGCAGGTGGCCCCGGCGCTGCGGCTGGCCTCGGTGGGCGGGGTGTGGCTGCTGAGCTTCCTCGTGGTGGCCGTCAACGTCGCCGTCGCCCTGCTCGTCGCGGTCCGCGCGTCCTGGGTGCCCGCGATGGCCTGGCTCGCGGCCACCGCCGTCGCGACCTCCGCGGTGTGGCTGTGGGCGCCGCGCCCCGACGTCGACGGACATGTGCGGATCGCCGTCGTCCAGCCGGGCATCGTGGCCGGCAACGAGAGCGGGCAGCGGCGCTTCGACAGGGAGGAGCAGCTCACCCGGCACCTGGTGGGGCGCCACGTCGACCTGGTCGTCTGGGGTGAGAGCAGCGTCGGCTTCGACCTGAGCCGGCGACCGGACCTGGCGCGGCGGGTCGCGGCCCTGTCCCGGGCGACCGGCGCCGACGTGCTGGTCAACGTGGACGCCCGGCGCGCCGACCGGCCCGGCATCTACAAGAGCGCGATCCTCGTCGGCCCGAACGGCCCGACCGGCGCCCGCTACGACAAGATGCGGCTCGTCCCGTTCGGCGAGTACATACCGGCCCGGCCCCTGCTCGGCTGGGCCACCTCGGTGGGCAGGGCCGCGAGCGTGGACCGCAGGAGGGGCACCGAGCAGGTCGTGATGGACGTCGGCCACGGCCTGCGCATCGGCCCGATGATCTGCTTCGAGACGGCGTTCCCGGACATGAGCCGGAACCTCGCGCGGGACGGCGCCGCGGTGCTGGTCGCGCAGTCCTCGACCTCGACCTTCCAGAACAGCTGGGCCCCCGAGCAGCACGCCTCGCTGGCCGCGCTGCGCGCCGCCGAGACCGGGCGGCCCATGGTGCACGCCACGCTGACCGGTGTGTCCGCCGCGTACGGCCCGAGCGGACAGCGCGTCGGCTCCTGGCTCGGCACGGACGCGAGCACCGCGCGCGTGTACGACGTGCCGACCGCGCACGGTGCCACCCTGTACGTCCGCTTCGGCGACTGGCCGGCGCACACCGCGCTGCTGGTACTGGGCGTGCTGGGCGCGACGGAGGGCCTGCGGGCGCTCAGGCGGCGCCGGAGCGCTCCAGCACCGTCCGCACCACCCGTTCGCACAGTTCGTGGGTCTCCAGCGCGTCACGGGCGCTGAGCACCGTCCCGGCGCGCACGGCGTCGAGGAAGAGCAGCACGGCCTGCTCGATACCGCGCTGCCGGGCGACGGGCACCCAGTCGCCGCGCCGGCGCACGGTCGGCTGGCCCTTGTGGTCGACGGTCTCGGCGAGGTTGACCACCTGCCGCTTGGTGTCCTGCCCGGAGACCTCGAGGATCTCCTCGGTCGAACCGCTGAGCCGGTTCATCACGCCGAGCGCGGTGAATCCGTCCCCGGCGAGTTGCAGCACGACGTGGTGCAGCAGTCCCTCACGCACCCGCGCGCGTACGGTGACGTCGTCGACCTCGCCCGGCACCAGGAACCGCAGGGTGTCCACGACGTGGATGAAGTCGTCGAGGATCATCGTGCGCGGTTCCTCGGGCAGTCCGATGCGGTTCTTCTGCATCAGGATCAGCTCGCGGGGGTGGTCGGCGCACTGCGCGTAGCCGGGTGCGTGGCGCCGGTTGAAGCCCACCATGAGCGAGACGTTCCGCTCCTCGGCGAGCCCGACCAGGCGTGCGGAGTCGGCGAGTTCGTAGGCGAGCGGCTTGTCGACGTACGTCGGCACGCCCGCCTCCAGGAGCCTGGTGACGATCTGCGGGTGGACCGCGGTGGGGGCGTGCACGAAGGCGGCGTCGAGGCCCTGGGCGAGCAGGGAGTCCAGGTCGGCGTGGCGCTGCCGCGCGGGCAGGTGCAGGCTGTCGGCGACCCGCTGGAGTGTCTCGGGCGTCCGGGTCTGGAGATGCAGGTCGACACCGGATTGGGTGCCGAGCACCGGCAGGTACGCCTTCCGCGCGATGTCGCCGAGTCCGATGCAGCCGACCTTCACCTGGGCTCCTTCACCGCTGTGCCGTGCCTGACTGCACGGCAGCATACGGGGGCTGCGGGGGCCGCCAGTCGGCGATGCCGTCGAATCCGCACAGGAGCAGGTCCGGGCGGATTCTGGACAGCGCGGCGATCGCGTTGTCGCGCAGGGAGATCCCCGCGCGGTTGCGCATCAGGTCGAGCCGTGCGGCCAGGACGGCCCGGCGGGCGATCGCGGTCGTGCGGGGCAGCCTGGCCGCGGTGTGGGCGGCGAGGTCGTCGGCGTGGTGGGCGAGGACGACGGCGTCCTCGATGGCCTGGTTGCCGCCCTGCCCGAGGTTCGGCGGCATGGCGTGCGCGGCGTCGCCGACGAGCACGGTCCGGCCGCGGTGGTGGGCGGACAGCGGCTGGGCGATGTGGTGGACGTCGTGGCGGAGCACGTCCTCGGGGCGGGCGGCGGCGATGACGGCGGGGACCGGGTCGTGCCAGTGGCCGAAGCGACGCAGCAGTTCGGCCTGCTCGTCGTCGGCCGCGCGCTGTCCGGCGGGCGTGACGGCGGCGGCGTACGCGTAGACCCTGCCGTCCTTGAGCGGGTGCGTGCCCCACAGGCAGCCCCTGCCCCATGTCTCGTGGGAGGCGAACTCGGCGCCGGGCACGGGGATCACGACCCGCCAGGTGGTGAACCCGGCGTAGACGGCTCCGGGGTGGGCGGGGAACAGCGTGCGGCGCACGGCGGAGTGGACTCCGTCGGCGGCCACCACGAGGTCGGCCTCCAGTTCGCCGGCGGGGGTGCTCACGCGGGCCGGGCGGCGGTCGTCCCCGGGGTCGGCGAGGCGCGCGTCGGCGGCCGTACGGACGGTGCCGGGCGGGAGCAGAGCGGCGAGGGTGTCGATCAGGGTGGCGCGGTGCAGCAGGACGAGGGGGCCGCCGAACCGCTCGGCCGCCGCGGCGGCGTCCGTCCTGGTGATCCAGCGGCCGGACGGGGTGCGCAGTCCGCCCTCGCCCTGCCAGGCGGCGAGATCGCGGATCCGGTCGCCGACGCCGAGCACGTCCAGGGCGCGCAGGGCGTTCGGGGAGAGCGAGATACCGGCGCCGACGGGCTCCAGGGAGGGGGCCCGTTCCAGCACGGTGACCCGCCGGCCCGTCCGGTGCAGGGCCGCGGCGGCGGTGAGTCCTGCGATGCCGCCGCCGATGACGACGGCGCGTGACTGCTGGGGCATGGCTTCCTCCTGCACAGTGGGACCGCACCAGTGGGACTACACCTGTAGTGAACCAGGCGACTCGACGATACTACGGATGTAGTGCACTGCACTACGGGTGTAGTCGCCGGGTAGGTTGATCTCCATGTCCGCACGTCCCGAGAGCGCTCAGCGCGCCGATCTCGTCGCCGACACCGCGCTCGCCCTGCTCGCCGAGCGCGGGATGCGCGGTCTGACGCACCGGGCGGTCGACGAGAGGGCCGGGTTGCCACAGGGCTCGACGTCGAACCTCGCCCGCACCCGGCAGGCCCTGCTGGAACTGGCGGTGCGGCGGCTGGCCGAGCGGGAGGCGCGGGTGCTGGCGCTGCACGAGATGCCGGACCCGCGAACCGGGGGTCTCGACTCACTGGTGGAGGGACTGGCGCTGGCCACCCACCGCGCGCTGACCCGCAACCGGGCCCTGACGCTCGCCCGCTACGAACTGGCCCTGGAGGCCACCCGCCGACCGGAACTGCGCTCCTACTTCGACGCGACGGGCGCCCGCTTCCGCGACCAGCTCGAAGCGCTGGTCATGGCGATGGGCTCGACCGCCCCGGAGCGGCACGTGCTGTCGCTGGTCGCCTGGGCGGACGGGCTCATGTACTCCTGCGTGGCGGGGTCGTTCCATGCCCGGACACCGGAACTGGAGGAGCTGCGCGCGGGGCTGCGGGAACTGCTGGAAGGGATGTTCGGCGCCGGAAAACCCTTGGTGTGACGCGCCGGGTGTGGGCAAGGATCGGGGCATGACGACCGAGCGACGACAAGAGCCCGCCCAGAACGCCTCCGAACGCGCCATGCTGGAAGGCTGGTTGGAGTACCACCGGCAGACGCTGGCATGGAAGTGCGAAGGCTTGACCGACGAGCAGTTGCGCACCGCGTCCGCGGAGCCGTCGGAGCTGACCCTGATGGGTCTGGTGCGGCACATGGCCGAGGTGGAGAGGCACTGGTTCCGCAATGTGCTCCTGCTGGACGACCCCGGGCCGATCTACTACGACGAGCAGGACCCGGACGGCGACTTCCACGTCACCGAGGCGGACACCTGGGCCGAGGCGTACGCCACCTGGCAGTCCGAGATCGAGACCGCCCGCCGCAACGCCGCGGGCCTCGGCCTGGACGAGCTGTCGCAGCGCAAGAGCAGGGACACCGACGAACCGTTCAGCCTGCGGTGGATCTACACCCACATGATCGAGGAGTACGCCCGGCACAACGGGCACGCCGATCTGCTCCGCGAGCGGGTCGACGGAGCGACCGGGGACTGAGGCCGGCACCCGGCGTCAGCCGCGGGTGCGGTGGCACACCCCTTACGGGCCGAGGATCACCCGTCCGTGGCATCCTCCGCCCGACCGCGGTCCGATCACGGTGAGGACCAAGCAGAGTTGCACGCGTGCATCGTACGACGACCACCGCAACGCTCCTGGTCTCCGTGGCCGTCTCGGCCCTCTCCGGCTGTGTCACGGTCCAGCGGCCGCCGGCGCCCGGCCCGGCGGCGGCCACCACCCCGGTCTCGGGTGCGCGCCCGGACGGCAGTGCCGGACACCCGGCCGTGCAGGCGCCCGCCCGCGAGGCCCTGGAGCGCATCGGCGACCCGCGCCGCTCCCCCGCCCCGGCGACACCGACCCGGGAGCCGTCCGCACCGGCCCCGCCCGACAAGCCGCAGCCCCCGTCACCGGCACACTCCCCCGACCGGCCCCCGGCGCACGCGGCGCCCCGGCACCCACGGCCCGCGTACCCGCCGCGTGCCCAGCCCCCCGGCGCCCAGCACACTCTGCCGCCGAACGCGGACCTGTGTGCCCTCGGCAGGAAGTACGGCGGCTGGAAACCGGACAGCCCGGAAACCAGGATCTGCCACCAGACGTACCACCGCTGAGACACGACCGCCCGGCTCCCACACCTCGGGCGCACCTCGGGCATGGCGCAGTCCCGCACGGACCGTCGCGCGACAGCCGCGGCCCCGGCGTCGGCCCCGGCGGCCCGTCCTACGAGCGCTGCCGCGGCGGGCCCCCCGGCTCCGGGTCGGACCCGCCCTCCCCCAGCCGCAGCGCGAGGCGCTGGATGGCCGAGCGGACCCCGTCGCCGTAGCGGTCGCGGGCGAGGGCGTCCGCCGCGGTGCGGGCGTGGTGGAGGTGGTCCCGGGCCGCCTCGCGGTGGTCGAGTCGTGCGTAATCGTCGGCGAGGTTGAGATGCAGGGACGGGTACAGGGCGCGGGCCGCGGGCGCGCCCCCGTGCTCGGCGAGCCGGTCGCCCGTGAGCTCCTCGGCCGCCGAGAGCGCCCTGAGGTCCCAGGCCAGCTCGTCCGCGGGGTCGTCCTGGGTGTCGGCCATGTAGTGGGCCAGCGTGCAGCGGTGCAGCGGATCGCCGTCCTCGCCGATCTCCCCCCACAGGGCCAGGAAGCGGCCCCGGGCCTCCTCGCGGTCCCCGGCGTGATGCAGCAGGACGCCCTGCCCGATCCGCGTCATCACGGCGTCCGACGACGCCTGCTCCGCTCGCTCCACCACCGCACGCCCTCCAGGCCCGTCCCCGACCGACGTCTACGACGCTAACCGCGCCGATCGCCGATGCGGCGCCCCCGCGCCCACGTCACCCCAGGTTCGGGATCCGCCAGTCGATCGGCTCGTGCCCCTGCTGCGCCACCGCCTCGTTGATCTGCGTGAACGGACGGGACCCGAAGAACTTCTTCGCCGACAGCGGCGAGGGGTGCGCCCCCTTGATCACCACGTGCCGGGACTCGTCGATCAGCGGGAGCTTCTTCTGCGCGTAGTTGCCCCACAGGACGAAGACCGCGGGGTCGGGCCGGCCGGCCACGGCACGGATCACCGCGTCGGTGAACCGCTCCCAACCCCGGCCCTTGTGGGAGTTGGCCTCACCGCCGCGCACCGTGAGCACCGCGTTCAGCAGGAGCACGCCCTGCCGGGCCCAGGGCATCAGGTAGCCGTTGTCCGGCACCGGCGTGCCCAGCTCCTGGTGCATCTCCTTGTAGATGTTGCGCAGCGACGGCGGGACCTTCACCCCGGGGCGCACCGAGAAACACAGTCCGTGGCCCTGGCCCTCGCCGTGGTAGGGGTCCTGACCGAGGATCAGGACCTTCACCTTGTCGTACGGCGTGGCGTCCAGCGCGGCGAAGACCTCCTCGCGCGGCGGATGGACGGGGCCCTTCGCCCGCTCCTCCTCGACGAACTCGGTCAGCTCCTTGAAGTAGGGCTGCTGCAGTTCGTCGCCCAGAACCCCGCGCCAGGACTCGGGCAGCATGGCGGTGTCGGTCACGTCAACGTCCTCACGATGTGCGGTCACTTCCAGGTCCCAGAACCTACAGGCGACCACTGACAACGGGCTCACCCCCGAAGAACGCCCCGCCTACCAGCTGGTCTTCCGGGACAGCTCCCACATCATCATGATCGTCGACGGGTCGAGCGCCCGCTCGCCGCCGGAGATGTCGTTGCTGGCGCCCACATACACCTTGCCCTGCCACAGAGGCAGCAGCCGCGCGTCGTCCACCAGGATCTGCTGCGCCCGCTCGAACTGCTTGACCACGTTCGCGCGGTCGGCCTCACGGCGGGACTCGGGCAGCAGCACCTTGGTGATCTGCGGCGCCGGGTAGGGCGTGCCGAGCGCGTTCTGGTCACCCACGAACGGGGCGATGAAGTTGTCGGCGTCGGGGAAGTCCGGGAACCAGCCGCGCCCGAACACCGGGTACTCGCCCTTCTGGTAGCCCACGACGTACGTCTTCCAGGGCCGGCTCTTCAGGGTGATCGTGAACAGGCCGGAGCCGTCGAGCTGCCGCTTGAGCTCCTGGAACTCCTTGGCCGTCTCCGAGCCGTAGCGGTCGGTGGTGTACCAGAAGGCGAGCGGGACCTTCTCGGTGATGCCCGCGTCGGTGAGGATCCTGCGGGCCTTGGCGACGCTGGGGTCGCCGAAGTCGTCGAAGAACCCCGTGGTGTGGCCCGTGAGGCCCTTGGGGACCATCGAGTACAGCGGGTCGACGGTGTCCTCGTAGACGTTGTGCGCGATGGCCGCTCGGTCGACGACCTGGGCGACGGCCTGGCGCACGGCGAGCTTGGCGGACCAGGGGTCCTTCGGGTTGAACACCAGGTAGCTGATGTCGGTGCCGGCGCCCTCGACGAGCTGGAGGTCCTTGGTGTCCTTGCGCTGGAGGGAGATGATGTCGTCGGCGCCCAGGCCCCGGTAGGTGACGTCGATCTGCTTGTCCCGCAGCGCCTTGACCATGGAGGCGGAGTCCTGGAAGTAGCGTATGGTCACCGCGTCGTTTCTTCGCTCGGCGAACCCCTGGTAGTGGTCGTTCCTGACCAGTTCCGCCTTCTTCCCCTCCTCGTACGCCTTCAGGGAGTACGGTCCGGACCCGTCGACCTCGTTGCCCTTGCGCAGCGAGCGCTCGGGGTAGTCGTTGGGGTCCACGATCGACATGGCCGGCGTGGCCAGCACGAACGGGAAGGTCGCGTCGGACTTGTTCAGCTTGAAGACCACGTCCCGGTCGCCGGCCACCTGCACCTGGTCCAGGCTGCCGAGCAGCCCCGCCGGGCCGCCGGCCACGTCGATGGTCCTGATCCGGTCGATCGAGTACTTGACGGCGCGCGCGTCCAGCGCGTGCCCGTCGGCGAACTTCATGTCCGGGCGCAACCGGCAGCGGTAGGTCTGGTAGCCGCTGTCGGTGAACTCGCAGCGCTCCGCGGCGTCAGGCTGGGGCGTGGTCGCGCCGTTCGGATAGGCCAGCAGCGTCTGGTAGATGTTCCGGAAGAGCTCCCAGGAACCGTCCCAGGAGGCTGCCGGGTCCAGGGTGCTGGGGGCGCTCGTGGTCCCGACGAAAATCGGCCCCTCGCCATTCGAGTCGCCGTGGGAAAAGACCCCGCAGCCGGCCACCAGGGATAAGGCCGCGGTCGCCACCGCCGGCCGCAGGCATCGGTTCCGGTTGAACACGCGCACGCTCCTCGATCTGCCATACCAAGGGGTCGGCAGACCATACCGCAGAGCCCCGCCCGGTGAACCTGGTTCGGAAAGGGCTCTTGATCGGTGCGGAGCACGACGACGTCGGCATCCCGACGTCGTCATCCCGCGGTGCGCGAGCGGCCGGTCGGCACGGGCGCCGATTCCGCCCACGGAACGTCGACGAAGCGGTGTGTCGACGAAGGGACGGCCCCGGCGCCCGGACCTTTCGACGCGTCAGCCCACCCCGGCGTTGAGGAAGATGCCGCCGTCGACGACGAGCGTCTGCCCGGTGATCCAGTCGGACTGCGCGGAGGTGAGGAACGCCGCCGCGCCGCCGACGTCGGAAGGCACACCGAGCCGCCTCAGCGGGTAGGAGGCGGCCGCCTCCTCCTCCCGGCCCTCGTACAGCGCCTTGGCGAACTGGGTCTTCACCACGGCCGGCGCGATCGCGTTGACCCGCACACTCGGCGCGAACTCGTGCGCCAGTTGCTGGGTCAGGTTGATCATCGCCGCCTTGCTGACGCCGTAGGCGCCGACGAACGGCGAGGCCGACAGGCCCGCGACCGAGGCGATGTTCACGATCGCGCCGCCGTTGTCCTTCTGCCAGGCGTGCCAGGTGCGCTGGGCGAAGCCGAGCGCGGAGACGACGTTGGTCTCGAAGACCTTGCGCACCACGTTCAGGTCGAGGTCGGCGATCGGCCCGAACACCGGGTTGGTGCCGGCGTTGTTGACCAGGAAGTCCACGCGGCCGAACGCCTCCATGACGCGTGCGACGGCCTCGGCCTGGTGGGCCTCGTCGTGGGCCTTGCCCGCGACCGCGAGGACCCGGTCGGAGCCGAGCCGGTCCGCGGCCTCCTTCAGGGCGTCCTCGTTGCGGCCGGTGATGCACACCCGGTCGCCCCGGGCGACCAGCGCCTCGGCGATGCCGTATCCGATGCCGCGACTCGCGCCGGTGACGAGGGCGACCTTGCCGGAGAGTTCAGTCATGTCCGCGATCCCTAGTCGAGCGGCCCGCCGGCCACGTACAGCACCTGGCCGGAGACGAAACCGGCCGCGTCGCCGGTGAAGAAGGCGATGGCGTTGGCGATGTCCTCCGGCTCGCCGACGCGCTGCACCGGGATCTGGGTGGCGGCCACCGCCTTGAAGTCCTCGAAGCCCATACCGACGCGTTCCGCGGTGGCCTTGGTCATCTCGGTGGCGATGAAGCCCGGGGCGACGGAGTTGGCGGTGATGCCGAACTTGCCGAGCTCCTTGGCGAGGGTCTTGGTGAAGCCCTGCAGACCGGCCTTGGCCGCCGAGTAGTTGACCTGACCGCGGTTGCCCAGCGCCGAGGACGAGGAGAGGTTGACGATCCGGCCGAAACCGGCGTCCACCATGTGCTTCTGACACGCACGGCTCATCAGGAAGGAGCCGCGCAGATGGACGTTCATGACGGTGTCCCAGTCCGAGACGCTCATCTTGAACAGCAGGTTGTCGCGGAGCACACCCGCGTTGTTGACCAGGATGGTGGGCGCGCCGAGTTCCTCGACGACCCGCGCGAGGGCCGCCTCGACCTGCGCCTCGTCCGAGACGTCGGCGCCGACCGCGATGGCGGTGCCGCCGGCCGCGGTGATCTTCTCCACGGTGTCCTTGCAGGCGGACTCGTCGAGGTCGATCACGGCGACCGCGCGCCCCTCGGCGGCCAGTCGTACGGCGGTGGCGGCGCCGATGCCGCGCGCGGCACCGGTGACGACGGCGACCCGCTGCTCAGTGCTGGACATTGCTGCTTCTCCTCGCCCTTGAGAGAACCTGATCTACGGTGAGACGGTGAGCGACCGCTTAGTAGCTTGGGTGGATGCGACGCTAGAAGGCGTGGCACCCGGTGTCAACGGCCCACCGGGTGCATGTGATCCATTACCTCACCAGGAGGTCCAGCAACCGCTCCGCCTCCGCGGCCGGATCGGCGGTCAGTCCGGTGTGCACCGGACCGGGCTGGACGACGGTGGAGCGGGGCGCGACCAGCCAGCGGAAGCGCCGCCCGGCGTCGTCGCCCGCGGCCTGCCCGGCCGCCGCTCCCCCGGCGCACACGTTCTCGACAGCGGCGAGCGCGGCACGGACGCCCGCGACGTCCGCGTCCGGGTCCAGCGCCAGCAGCCGGGGCTCGTCCAGGTGGGTGCGGGCGCCGACGTAGGCGCGGGCGCGGCTGTAGACGAGTACGCCCGCGTTGATGCACTCGCCGCGCTCGACGCGCGGGACGACGCGCAGCAGGGCGTACTCGAAGACCTCGCGGTCGTCCGTCCGGCCGGCCCGGACGATGTGGCGGTCGCCCGCCCGGCCGCCTCCGGCGAGATGACGCTCGCTCACTGGGCCTCCTCGATGCCGTGGACGTGCTCGTGGATCACGGCGGCGCGTGCGAGCAGCGGTCGTGCATAGGCCCGCCGCAGGTCGTCGGGCGTGTCGAAGCCGGGCTCGCCGGTCAGCCAGGCGTCCGGGACCTCGGCGGTCACCTCGGCGAGCAGATCCTCGGTGACCAGGGGCGCCAGCCGGCGCGCGGCGGCGGCGACGTCCGGGCCGAAGGGCGCGAGGACGTGGTCCGAGGCGTCGTACGGCCGGCCCGCGAAGGCCTGCGCGCCGGGCCAGTTGTGGTGCCAGATCATCGTGGCGCCGTGGTCGATCAGCCACAGCTCCCCGCGCCATCTGAGCAGGTTGGGGTTGCGCCAGGAGCGGTCGACGTTGTTCACCAGCGCGTCGAACCAGACGATCCGTCCGGCCTCCTCGGCGTCCACCGGGAAGGCGAGCGGGTCGAAGCCGAGCGCTCCGGAGAGGAAGTCCATGCCGAGGTTGGTGCCACCGCTGGACCTGAGCAGTTCCTGCACCTGTTCGTCGGGTTCGCCGAGGCCCAGCACCGGATCGAGGTCGACGGTGACCAGACCGGGCACCCGCAGCCCCAGCCGACGGGCGAGTTCCCCGCAGACCACCTCGGCGACGAGTGTCTTGCGGCCCTGCCCGGCGCCGGTGAACTTCAGGACGTACGTCCCGAAGTCGTCGGCCTCGACGAGCCCCGGCAGCGAGCCGCCCTCGCGCAGCGGAGTGATGTAGCGGGTCGCGATGACGTCCTTGAGCACCGCCCCACTTTACCGGTGCGGTGCCGTGCGTCCCGCGGCCGGTCGGCTCCCCCGCCGATCGGGGTCCTGACCGAACTGAACACCGGATGCCCACCGCCCGTACCCCTGGGCAGACCAGGAACCCTGTGCGGACCCGCGCGGACCTGCGAGGGACCCCCGAGGAACCGCAAGGAACTCCGAGGAACCGCCAGGAACCGCCAGGAACCGCCAGGAACCGCAAGAAACTGCGAGCAAAGGGGAACGTCGGCATGACCAGTGAATCGCTTCGGCCCCAGGGGGCGCCGGCCCGCCGCACGGTGGTGGTGGCGGCGGGCGCGGCGGGGCTCGCCGCCGCGCTGACCGCGTGCGGATCGGACGACAAGCCCGCCTCCGGTGCGTCCACCGCCCAGAACGGGCCCGGCACGACCGGCGGTTCGGGCGGTGACGGCGCCTCGGCGGGTTCCGGCGGCACCGTGCTCGCGAAGACCTCCGACATTCCCGAGGGCGGCGGCAAGGTCTTCGGCAGCCAGGGCGTGGTCGTCACGCAGCCCGCGCAGGGCGAGTTCAAGGCGTTCTCCTCCGCCTGCACCCATCAGGGCTGCGCGGTGAACCGGATAGCCGACGGCGTGATCGTCTGCCCGTGCCACCAGAGCGAGTTCTCCGCCGCCGACGGCAGCGTCAGGAAGGGTCCTGCCCTGAAGCCGCTGCCCGCCAAGGACATCTCGGTCGCGGACGGCGAGATCAGGCTCGCCTGACACCCGACGGCACCGGACTTTGACGGTGCCTCAGGCGATCCGCGCGCCCACCGTGCGCAGGGCGTCGACGGCCGCGCGGATGGAGGGCCGGCGGTCGGCGTCGGCACGCCAGACAGCGTAGACGTGCCGCCGCACCACCTGCCGCACCGAGACGGTCCGTACCCCGGCGGGCAGCGGCCCGCGCCCGAGCCGGGGCGCCACGCACACGCCGAGGCCGGCGGCGACCAGGGCGAGCTGGGTGGCGTGTTCCTCGGCACGGTGGGCGATGCGTGGTTCGACGCCCTTGGAGCGCAGGGTGTCCAGGAGCCATTCGTCGCAGAACTCCGCCTCGCCCCAGGCGACCCAGTCGTCGTCCGCGAAGTCCTCCAGGTCGACCTCGGTGCGGTCGGCGTGGCGGTGGGCGACGGGCACCGCCACATCGGCGGGGTCGTCGAGGATCGCGGCCCGGGTGAGCCCGTCCGGCACCGGCAGCGGCTTGTTGTACCAGTCGAGCACGACGGACAGGTCCACGTCACCGCGCAGCACGGCGCGCACGGCGGCGGCCGGCTCCATCTCCGCGGTGCGGACCCGCAGGCCCGGATGCCTCTCGCGCAGGCGGGACAGGGCGGCAGGGAACAGCCCGCGCGCGGCGGTGGGGAAGGCACCGAGCCGCAGCTCGCCGACCACCTGTCCGCGCTGCGCCTCCAGATCGGCCTGGGCGAGCTCGACCTGCGACAGGATGCGCGTCGCGTGCTCGGCGAGCAGCCGTCCGGCGTCCGTGAGCCGTACCCCCCGGCCGTTCTTGGCGAGGAGCTGCTGGCCCACCTCCCGCTCCAGCTTGGCCATCTGCTGGGAGACGGCCGACGTCGTCACGTGCATCCCCTCCGCGGCACCGCTGACCGAGCCGTGCCGCGCGAGGGCGTCCAGCGTGCGCAGGCGCTCCAGATTCAACATGTAAGCGATACTACGAGGTATCGCACGCTAATTCTCGATTGTGCTACAAGGTCGTGGGCGTGCATCGTACGACCATGAGCAGCACCTCGCCCTCCTCCCCGCAGTCCAAGCCCGGTCCGGCCCGACCGGCCCGCCGTCCTGTGCACTGGCGGATCCGTTTCGCCTTCCTGTCGCTGGTCTGGGGCTTCAGCTTCCTGTTCATGAAGGTGGGCACGGACGGCTTCGCCCCGTTCCAGGTGACGCTCGGGCGACTGGTGTTCGGCACGGCGGTGCTCGCGACGGCGATGGCGGTGAAGCGGGAGCGGCTGCCGCGCGGCGCGCGGACCTGGGGGCATCTGGCCATCGCGGCGTTCTTCCTCAACGCGCTGCCGTTCTCGCTCTTCGCGTACTCGGAGCTGACGATCCCCTCCACCCTCGCCGGGATCTGCAACGCGACCTCGCCGCTGTGGGGCATGGCACTGTCCCTCGTCGCCCTCTCCGAGGACCGTCCGACCCGGCTCCGGGTGGCGGGCCTCGGACTGGGCTTCCTCGGTGTGCTGACGGTGCTCGGCGCCTGGCAGGGCTTCCACGGACTGGACGCCCGTGGCACGGCGATGGCGCTGCTGGCCTCGCTGAGCTACCCGGTCGGCTGGATCCACGTCCGGCGCACCTTGGCGGGTTCCACCGAGTCCCACCTGTCGCTGACCGGCGGCCAGCTGCTGCTGGCCACGGTGCAACTGGCCGTCGTCACACCACTGTTCACCAGCGCTCCCGACCATCTGCCCGTCATGCCGCTGCTCGCGATCGCCGCCCTGGGCGCCTTGGGCACCGGCTTCGCGATGCTCGTCCAGTACGGCCTGGTCGCGGAGGTCGGGCCGACCACGGCCCAGATGGTCACGTACTTCGTCCCGGTGATCGCCACCGCCGCCGGCGTCGCCGTGCTCGGTGAGAGCCTCAGCTGGTCGACCCCGGTCGGCGCGGTGATCGTCCTGGCGGGCGCGGCCCTGACCCAGGTCCGCCCGAAGAGCCGCGGCACGTCCGCCGGGCCCGTCACACCCCGGCCCGACCGGACACCCGCCGACGCCCCGAAGGCCCCCGAGTCCCCGTCCCGCCCCGAGCCGGCCACGACGGGGTAGCGGCCAAGGCCCCGGGATCCGCCCCGGGGCACGACCGACCTGAGTGCCCAGGGCCTGTCCCCCCGTTCCCGCCGGGCTCGCGACGCCCGGCGGGAACGGTCGGGCAGGCCTCAGACGTAACTGCGAGGCGGCGACGGCCGCAGGGACGTCGCCACCGCGTCCGCGAGCCGCTCGGTCTCCTCGTCGCGCAGGGTGGAGACGGTGATCCGGATGCCGGGCGGGGCGGCGAGCCGGAAGCGGGCGCCGGGGGCCACGGCCCAGCCGGCGTGCAGCAGGCTCGCGACGACGCCGGTCTCGTCCGGTACGGGCACCCACACGTTCATGCCGCTGCGCCCGTGGGCCGGGATACCGCGGTCGGTCAGCGCGCGGGCCAGCCGGTCGCGCCGCCGCCGGTAGGCCGCGGCCACCGCGGGCGAGTCCAGCGTCCCGTCCGCCCACAGCCGCACCACGGCGCGCTGGAGCAGGCGGCTGACCCACCCGGGTCCGAGGCGCTGCCGGCCGCGCACCCGGTCAACCGTGGTCTCGTCCCCGGTGAGCACGGCGAGCCGCAGGTCGGGGCCGTAGGCCTTGGCGACCGAGCGCAGGAAGGCCCACTGCCGGGTGGCGCCGGCGAGCGGATGCGGGGGCAGGTCCACGATGCCGTGGCCGTGGTCGTCCTCGATCAGCAGCGCCTCCGGATGCTCCCGCAGGACGGCCCGCAGGGCACGCGCGCGCGTGGCGCTCACCGCGGCGCCGGTCGGGTTCTGCGCCCGGGCCGTGACGATCAGTGCGCGGGCGCCGCCCGCGAGGGCCCGGCGGACGTCGTCGGCGCGAGGGCCCTCGTCGTCGACTCCCACCGGCGCCGTGCGCAGTCCGAGCGCGGGGACGAGGTCGAGGGTGCGGCCCCACCCGGGGTCCTCGACGGCGACGGTGTCACCGGGCCGGAGATGGGCGGCGAGGACGCGCTCCACCCCGTCGAGCGAACCGGAGAGGACGGTGAGCGGACCGTCCGGCACCCCGTCGGCGTTGAGCGCGGCACGGGCGATGCGGGCCAGCTCCGGCTCCACGGCCACGTCCCCGTAGAGCACCGGCTCACGGTCGGCCAGCGCGGCGGCCGCCGCGAACGCGGGTGCCAGCGGCGGCAGCAGCGCCGGATCCGGGTTGCCGCTCGACAGGTCGCGCACGCCCTCGGGCACGTCCAGGCGGACCCGGTCCCGTTCGGTCGTGGCGGGCGCGGACCGCACCCGGCTGCCGCGGCGCCCCGCGGTCTCGATGACCCCGCGCTCGCGCAGGGTCCGGTACGCGGCGGCGACGGTGTTGGGGTTCACCCCGAGTTCGACCGCCAACTCCCGCATGGGCGGCAGCGGTTGACCCGGCTCCAGGTCCCCGGCGCCCACCGCGCGCTCGACGCTCGCCGCGATCTCGGCTGCGCGGCGCCCCTCGATCCGATACTCTCCTAGCACAAAGCCGATTATGCACTAGTGCAATGGAGAGCGCAATGCAGGAGACCCAGCCGCCGACGTCACCGCCTGCCGCCTACACCCCGACCGACCGGACCGTACCCACCCGCTCCGCCGACCGGGCGTCGTACGACAGGGATCTGGTGCACGCGATACTCGACGAGGGCTACGTCTGCCACCTCGGCTTCGTCCGCGACGGCGGGCCCGCGGTGCTGCCGACGCTGTACGCCCGGGTCGGCGAGCGGCTCTACGTGCACGGTTCGACGGGCTCGCGTCCGCTGCGGATGGCCGGAAAGCCGGACCCCGGGCTGCCGGTCTGCCTGACGGTCACCCATGTCGACGGACTGGTGCTGGCCCGCTCCGCCTTCCACCACTCGATCAACTACCGCTCCGTGGTGGTGCACGGCACCGCCCATCAGGTCACCGACCCCGAGGAGAAGCGCGTGGCGCTGGACGCGCTGGTCGACCACGTGATGCCGGGCCGGTCGGCCGACTCCCGACCCGCCAACACCAAGGAGCTGGCCGCGACCGCCGTGCTCAGCCTGGACCTGGACGAGGTCTCCGCCAAGCTGCGCACCGGCGGCGTGAACGACGAGCCCGAGGACCTCTCCCTGCCGCACTGGGCAGGGGTGGTCCCGGTCCGCAGGGAGTACGGCACCCCGCTCGCCGACGGCGACCTGGCCCCCGGCGTCGCGGTCCCCGGCTATCTCACGGCGCTGTGATGCTGATCCACCCCTGGGACGCGCCCCGCGAGGACGCCGAGTGGCAGCGGTGGCTGTCCTCCCACGACTTCGGCCATCTGGCGGTCAACGGCCCGCCCGGCGAGCCGCCCTTCGTCCAGCCGCTGCACTTCGCCTACGACGCCGGGTGCGGCGAGGCCGTCACCCACCTGGCCCGCCCGAACCCGCTGTGGGCCGCGCTGGAGGCGAACCCGCAGGTGCTGCTGAGCGTCGTCGACGACTACGTGTACGTCCCCGGCCCCTGGCAGGCCGAGCCGGACACCCCGCCCGAGCACGGCGTCCCGACCAGCTTCTACGCCGCCGTCCAGCTCCGCTGCACCGCCCGTGTCGTGGACGATCCGCGGGAGAAGGCCGAACTGCTGAACCGGCAGCTGGGCCACTTCCAGCCCGAGGGCGGCTCGGCACGGGCGGCGGCGGGCGAGGCGCCGTACGGCCGCCTGCTGTCCGGCATCCGCGGGCTGCGGCTGGAAGTGACCGGTGTGCGCGCCAAGTTCAAGTACGCGGGCAAGCGGTCCGCCCAGGTCCAGGACCGTATCGCGTCGGCCCTCGCGGACCGGGACGGACCGCGCGACGCACCGGCCCGCGAACACCTGCTCCGCAGAAGCACAGGCTGAACGAACGGCCGCCCCACGGCAGCGCGACCTGACCGGGCGGCCCGCCCCGCCCGGAACGACCCGGGCGCCCGCTCCGGGAACGGCCGGGCGGACCCACCCCGGTAACGGCCCGACAGGCCCGCACCGGTGGCAGTCGAGCGAGTCCCTCCCCGGTGACCGCCCGGCAGGGGCGCCCCGGTGGTGGGTCCGTGGTAGGGGTCCGGGTGGCGCGTCAGGCGAGGACTGGTTCTTCTGTCCTCGTTCGGGCTCCGCGTGTCTCCGACAGGGCGAGGCCGGTGACCGAGCCGAGCATCAGGGCGGTGCCCCAGGCGGCACCGGCGACGATCAGGTAGCACAGGCCGCGCCCGACGGGCAGGCCAGGAGAAGCATGGGACATGGGTCGTCTCCGCAGAGGTGCAGAAGTTCGGGAGGCGGGACCCCGTCGGTCGGGATCCCGCGGACTTCCTCTGCGGGCAGCACCGTTCGGCCCGGCTCACCGCCGGGCGCGCTCACCGGAGGGCCCGCCTCAGGCGGCCGGAGGCGGAAGAACGCGTGCGTCCGAATGCATGATCCGCACTCTAGTACCGCGGCGGGCAACGCTTGCCCCGTCGCGGCACTAGGTCGCGGTTCCCCGGGCCGACAGCTCCCTTTCCGCACCGCCGCTCGCCACCGGCTCCGCCGAGCCCTTCGAGGGCGTGGAGGACTGTGCGATGAACGCGCCGAGCAGGACGACCGCGCCACCGACGACCTGCGGGGCCGAGAGATGCTCGCCGAGGAGCACCCAGGCCAGCACGGTCGCGATGACCGCCTCCAGGCAAGCCACCACTCCGGCGACCTGCGGCGAGAGCCGCCGTACGGAGACCACCCCGGTGACGTACGCCAGGACCGTGGCGACCAGGACGATCCACAGCAGCAGGGCGATGGCCGGGACCGACGTGCCGTTCATGTCCGCGCCGTGCGCGAGTACCGACCAGTCCATGCTCCAGGGGCGGGCCACGACCGTCAGGACGGCGGCGCCGATCAGCAGTCCGTAGGCGATGACGCCGAGCGGGTTCGGAGCCGCCTCGCCCGCGTCGCCGCCCTGGTCGGACAGCACGAAGTAGCCGACCTGGCAGCAGGCCGCGCCGAGCGCGAGCAGCAGTCCGAGGACGTCGAAGCTCAGGCCGGACCACACCTCGACGACACAGGCGAGTCCGCCCGCCGCGAGGACCACGCCGAAGGCCGCGGCACGGGTGACCGGCCGCCGCTGCACGAACCGGACCCAGCCGAGCACCAGGGCGGGCGCCAGGTACTCGACGAGCAGGGCCACCCCGACGGGGATCCGGGAGAGCGCGGCGAAGTAGCAGGCCTGGACGCCGGCGACGGCGAGCAGACCGAACCCGGCGAGCAGGGCCGGGCGGCTGCGCAGCAGCCCGCGGTGGCGTACGGCGAGCGGCAGCATGACCAGGGCCGCGCCGGTGGCGCGCAGCCACACCACGTGCAGCGGATCGAGACCCGCCTCGATCAGCGGCTTGGCCGCGACACCGGAGCCGCCGAAGGCGACCGCGGACACGAGTGCGAGACCGAGCCCGACACCCTTGCCGGAACGGCCCTGACTGGTCTGAGACGTACGCACCGGCACATGATGACAGGCGATGACATGAGCGTCACCTTCGATGGCACCTGTCTCATCGCCTGGACGGGAGCATCACCGGACAGACCGGGCGAAAGACTCGGAATGCTCCACCGGAAGACCCCGCCGGGACCGCTCACCCGCGGCCGGGGCACCCCTTCTGTCCCACTCAGTGGGCGGGCCCGCCGTCCGAGGCGTACTCCCCCGGACAGTCCTTGGCATCGTTGTCGAGCCGCGCGGCGAGTTCTCCCGCGTCGATCGCGGCGCCGGTGAGCACCTCGACGGCGCGCGCCTGCGGGTCCACGACGATCGCCGCGAGCAGGTCGACGCCGCGCGCCAGCTCGTCGCCCCGCCGGGCGGCGCGCTCGCAGGCGTGCTCCAGGGCGGCACAGGCCGCCGGCGAGAGGCCGTCGGCCTCCGTCACCACGGGCAGGGCGCCGGAGTCCTCGACGGCACCCTGCCAGCGCAGGCCGTATCCGATGCTGCGCTGCACGAGGTAGCCGAGCAGCCGGGCCATCTGCGGCCCGCCGTCGAACAGGGCGCGCACCTCGGGGTCGGACTCCAGGAGCGCGTGCAGCAGGTGGGCGGTGTCGATCTGCCGGTCCCCGTCCCGGACCGCCCGCCTGCGGGCACCGGCGACCGCCGCCGCCAGCTCGACACTGAGCCGGGCGTCGTCGTCCGGACGGGGGGCGTCCTGCCCGGAGGGCGGCTGCCGGGGAACACGGGATTGCACATCGTCCAGCTCACCAGCCTCTCCGGCTCCGGTCATCCCCGGCGGGAAGCATTTCGGCGTCCCACGGGAAGTGGACCCGGGCGGACGGAATCTCCTCCTTACGGATGAGATCAGGAGGCGTCCACACAGGAACTCCCCAGGAAACACACAGGCGCGCGGGCCCCGGAGCCTCCCCGACATGGAGGGGGTTCCGGGGCTCGCGGCCCGACCGTCAGTCCTCGTCGGCGAGGATCAGGTACAGCTTCTTGCGCGCCTCGTTGATGACGGCGAGCGCCTTCTCCCGCTGGTCCTTGCTGCCGGTCTTCCACACCTGGCCGAAGGCCTCCATCAGACCGAAGCCGGCCTGCCGGATCTCGCCGAGGGCCTCCCAGTCGACACCGCGCGAGGCCTCTTCCCAGGGCGCGTCCGGGCCCTCGTCGGCCGCGGTGCGGCCCGCCTCGGTGAGCGAGAACAGCTTCTTGCCGCCCTCGCTCTCGCTGACGATCAGTCCCTCGTCCTCCAGCAGCTGGAGGGTGGGGTAGACCGAGCCGGGGCTGGGCTTCCACGCGCCGCCGCTGCGCTCGGCGATCTCCTGGATCATCTCGTAGCCGTGCATGGGACGGTCCTTCAGCAGGGCCAGGATCGAGGCCCGCACATCACCCCGCCGGGCCCGGCCGCGCGGCCCGCCGCGCCCTCGGCCGCCCCAGTGCCCCGGGCCGAAACCCGGTCCGAAGCCGGGGCCGAACCCCGGCCCGCCCGGGCCGAAGGGCCCGAAGGCCGCCCGGCGCTCCTCGAAGCCGCCGCGGCCGCGACGGGGGCCGTCGTGTCGGTGCCCGTGCTCGAACCCATGGGTACGCATCGCCACCACTCCATTCGATCATCGACCTGTCGCGATGCCTCAACGATATATCGGAACAGCTCGCTTTGGCCACCCCTGACGAACTGCGGGTTGCGGGTTCCTCCTTTTCGAGGCCGCCGCCCCCGGATTGGCCTTGGTCCGCCGCTCGCCGGAGCCCCTACCGTCGGGGCATGCGGATTCGAATCGTCGACGCCTTCACCGACCGCCCCTTCGCCGGCAACCCAGCGGGGGTGCTGCTGCTGGACGCCTTCCCCGGCGACGACTGGCTCCAGAAGGTGGCGCTGGAGGTCAACCACGCCGAGACGGCGTTCGCCCACCGGCTGCCCGAGGGCGGCGAGGCCGACTGGGCGCTGCGCTGGTTCACGCCCGCCACCGAGGTCGCCCTGTGCGGCCATGCCACCCTCGCCACCGCCCATGTCCTGCGCACGACGGGCGCGCACGAGGGACCGGTGCGCTTCGCCACCCGCAGCGGTGTGCTCATCGCGAGCCCGGCCGGCGACGGCGCGATCACCCTGGACTTCCCGACCGCCCCGCTCACCGCGGTGGACGTTCCCGACGGGGTCGCCCGGGCCCTCGGTGCCGAGCCCCGCACCGCCTACGACACCGGGACCGCTGTCGGCGACCTGGTCCTGGAGCTCGCCGACGAGAAGACCGTCCGCGCCCTCGCCCCCGACCACAAGGCACTGGCCGCCCACTCCGCACGCGGCGTCATCGCCACCGCCCGGGCCGAGGACGCCGCCCGCGGCTACGACTTCGTCTCCCGGTGCTTCTTCCCCAACGTCGGCATCGACGAGGACCCGGTCACCGGCAGCGCCCACACGGCCCTGGCCCCCTACTGGTCCGAACGCCTCGGCCGCAGCGACCTCACCGGGCTCCAGGCCTCCGCCCGCTCCGGCCTCGTGCGCACAGGCCTGCGCGGCGACCGCACCCTGCTCACCGGCCACGCGGTCACCGTGATCGAGGGCGACCTGCTCGGGTAGGAACCCGCCCAGGAACACGAAAGGGGCGTACGGCACTCGTACGCCCCTCCCCGCCGCGCTCACGCCGTCGGCAGCCAGCCCACCTTCCCGGCCAGCAGGGCGTAGCCCACGAACGCGCCGACGTCGAGCAGGGTGTGGGCCACCACGAGCGGGCCGACCCGGCCCCACCGCCGGTACAGCCAGACGAAGACCACGCCCATCACCATGTTGCCGACGAAGCCGCCGACGCCCTGGTAGAGGTGGTACGAGCCGCGCAGTACGGAACTGGCCGCCAGCGCGGACCCCGGGGTCCAGCCGAGCTGCCCGAGCCGGCGCAGCAGGTAGCCGACGACGATGACCTCTTCGAGGACGGCGTTCTGCAGGGCGGAGAGGATCAGCACCGGGAACTTCCACCACACGGCGGGCAGCGCCTCGGGCACCACGGTGAGGTTGAAGCCGAACGCGCGGGCCGCCAGGTAGAAAGCGATTCCGGTGCTGCCGATCACCGCCGCGACGAGCGCGCCGCGGCCGAGGTCCGGCCAGGGGCGGGTGCGGTCGAAGCCGAGCGCGCGCAGGCTGCGCCCCTCGCGCAGCAGGAAGTGGGCGACGAGGGCCACGGGGATCAGGGCCGTGGCGATCCCGAACAGCTGCCAGGCGAGGTCGAGCCAGGGACGTCCCGGAGCGGCGGAGGCGTTGAGGGTGGTGGCCTGGTCCTTGAGGCCACCGGGTTTGGTGACCGAACCGACAAAGCTGATCAGCGCGGAGACCCCGCTCGCCCCGAGCGAGAGCCCGAGGACGAGCAGCGTCTCGTCGCGCAGGATCCGTCGCGACGGCCGCTCCTGCCGTGGGGAGTCCCCCACCGGCTGTGACTCCGCCAGCACGCCTGCCTCCGTTTCGGTCGTCCCGCCACGAGGCGCGCCACCCCGCCGCACGGATACGGCCGGACACCGGCACGGTGCGCACGCGCGGCGCCACCGTCGTGGGACGTCACAGCTTGCCCGATCCCTCACCCGCGGGCGCGAGTGCCCCCCGCTACGGCGAGGCGGCACCGCCGGCCAGGACGGGCCCTGGTGCCGTGGCTCCGGGCGACGACGGGGCTTTCCTCACAGGCCCTGGACGACCGGGACCGGTTCCGGCAGGCCGATCGGCCAGGTGTGGACCGGCTCGCCGCACTTCGTCAGCTCGCGGTAGCGCCGGGTGGCGGCGGCCAGGGCTGCTTCCCTGCCCATCCCCTGCTCCAGTGCCCGGTGGAAGGTGGCGGCCTGCCACTCCGCGCCGTTGGTCCGGCGCCGGCACCGTTCCTCGATCACACCCAGGTACAGGTCCCGGTCGGCGCGCTCCACGCCCCAGGCGCTCAGTCCGGCCTCCGCGAGCGGGAGCAGTTCGTCGCGGACCAGGGTGACGGCGTCGACCTCGGCCGTGCCGGAGTGGCGCCCGCGCCGGGGCCAGGTGAACCGGGCGTCGATGCCGTACCGGCAGGCGGCGTCGAAGTTGGCCGCCGCGTCCTGGAAGGGCAGCCGGGTCCACACCGGCCGGGGCTCCTCGGCCAGGGCGCGCACGAGGCCGTAGTAGAAGGCCGCGTTGGCGATCACGTCGGTGACGGTGGGCCCGGCGGGCAGCACCCGGTTCTCCACGCGCAGGTGCGGTACTCCGTCCGCGATGTCGTAGACCGGGCGGTTCCAGCGGTAGACGGTGCCGTTGTGCAGGACGAGCTCGGCCAGCTTGGGCACGCCGCCCGCGTCCAGCACGTCGAGGGGGTCCTCGTCGTCGCAGATGGGGAGCAGGGCCGGGAAGTAGCGCAGGTTCTCCTCGAAGAGGTCGTACGCCGAGGAGATCCACCGTTCGCCGAACCAGGTGCGCGGCCGCACGCCCTGGGCCTGGAGTTCGGGCGGGCGGGTGTCGGTGGACTGCTGGAACAGCGGCGGCCTCGACTCCCGCCACAGCTCGCGCCCGAAGAGGAACGGCGAGTTGGCGCCGACGGCTATCTGCGCGGCGCCGGCCGCCTGAGCCGCGTTCCACACGTCCGCGAAACGGCCCGGGGTGACCTGGAGGTGCAGTTGCACGGAGGTGCAGGCGGCCTCGGGCGCGATCGACTTCGAGGTGCAGGTGAGATGCTCCACGCCGTCGATGTCGAGGGTGAACTCCTCTCCGCGGGCCGCCACGATCTGATCGTTCAGCAGCGCGTAGCGGTCGACGGCGGAGAGATTGGACGAGACCAGATCGTCCCGGCCGAGGGTGGGCAGAATACCGATCATCGCTATTCCGGCGTCCACCTCACCGGCTTTCCGGTCGGCATATGCCAGCGACGTCCGTATCTCCTCGGCGAGCTGGTCGAATACCCGGCCGCCCAGGCGGTGTGGGGCAATGTTGACTTCCAGATTGAACATGGCGAGTTCTGTTTGGAAGTCACGACTCGCGATGCGCTCGAGAACTTGCGCATTCAGCATTTTCGGCAGGCCGTCGGGGCCGACCAGATTCAATTCGATCTCCAGCCCCATGAGGTTCTTCGGCCGGTCGAACCGCTTCTCGTGCAGCAACCGCTCCAGCCCCGTCAGACACCGCCGCAGCTTGTCGCGGTAGCGGTTGCGGTCCGACAGGTCCAGCTGGCCGGCGACGACCTTCTCCCCCATCGCAGCGTCCCTCCTCGCAAGGCGGGCCGTAAGATCCGGCCGCCGGGGTCCTGGTCAGGTGGGATGATGCCCCGCCGGCGCGATCGATAACGCCCCTCTCCCGCCCGCACCGACTACTCTGGTCCTGTGTGACCGGAGGCACATTCACGGGGCATGCGGCACTCGGCGGTTTCGGGTACCCCGTGAAACTCGTGAAAAACGCCGACAAGATCAGGCCGACCGCCGTGCGGGCACCACCCGAGGTCATCGCGATACGGCTCACCCGGAGCAGGGATGATTCCCGATCGAATCCGGCCGAATAGACTCTTGCCGTTCACATCGAAAACAGCTAGGCGAAACACCACCTGAACATTTGTCGTATAAACTCTGCACCACAGCAGAAGTTGGCGCCCACAGCCCTGAACCCTGTCAGGAGCCCGTGAGGCAGGCCGCGCCCCTCGCTCACCAGAGCCCCGGCTCCAGCCTCCTCCTGCCCTGAGAGCTGACAGCGCCGTCCGCACCCAGCCCGCCCTCGCGCCACCGTGCCTGTCGAATGAGAGGCGACCCACCATGCCGCTGCACGTCCCCCCGGCTCCCGCGCCCGCCCTGCGCTCCGTCCTCACGGCACTCGGTTCCCCCACCGCGGTCCGCGAGGCCGGGTCCGCCGCCCTCCGCTCCGCCCAGGAGCCCGCGGTCCCCGATCTTCCGCTGCCGGTACACGTCCTGGACCGGATCACCCCCGAGGGAATCACCGCGACCAGGCTGGCCGGGTGGCGCTTCCTGATCCGCTGCGGCGACCAGGCGGTGGCCGCGGCCGAGACGATGCTGACTCCCGATGGCTGGACCTTCTCGCACTTCTTCGAGGGCCCCTACGTCACCTCCACCGAGCGCGCGTTGCGGCAGGCGGAGGCCATGAGCCAGCCGTACCAGCCGCGCCTGCTGTCCATGCCCAGCCTGTACATGCTCACGCTGTGGCTGCACGGCGACCTCTCCGACGACGGCTCCACCGGCCACCCGGCGGCCACCGACCTGCTCGTGCCGCTCGCGCCGGCCCCGCCCGGCATCGCGGCCCACCTTCCGCACCGGGTCGCCGATCTGCTCCCGGTCCTCACCCATCGGGTGGCTCCGATCCGGCTCATGGGCTCCCCCGCCTGACCTCACGCCCGCCGATCGGCGTCGTACCCCGCTGCCGGACGTGCCCGGCAGCGGGGTACGACGCCGTTCAGCCGCCCGGATGCACCCGTACGAGGCGAAATCCGCCCGGACGACCCGCGTCCGCGCGACGGAGGTCCCCACGGGGGGTGTCATCGGACTAGCCCCATCCGGCCAGTGCGAACCATCCGAAGAGGCGGTGCCGTCGGGATGAACCGCTCGTGCGTGTGACGCGTCTCCAACCGGTGAGAAGCGGTGCCGCGAAATCCCTGCGGAATCGGACCCGCGGGGGAACACTGGTTTCGGACCACTCGACAAACGGGGGGCGGCCATGGAGAACACCATCAGCCGCGGAACACGCACGACAGCCGACAGCGACCACCCGACAGAGCGAAAGATCCCCTCAATGTGCCTGCACCAGCCACCGTGCCCGTCAGCCGACTCCGCCGACCGGGAATCCGCCCGTCTGGTGGCACACCACCCGGAGCAGGGCTGGAGCCTGCTGTGCAACGGCGTCCTGTTCTTCGAGGACACCGGTGAACTCCTGCCGGACGGCCAGATCATCGCCCCGCACCGCCCGCCGGGCGCGGACCAGGTGGTGACCGCCGCCTGAGCACCACCGGACGGCTCCGGCGAGCCGCCCGCGGATCACCAGGGGCCGGCGCGCACACCCGCGCGTACCGGCCCCGAAGCGCGTCCGGGACCGGGCCCCGTCACTCTCCGCCTCGACGGCGCAAAGGCCGCGGCCGGTAGTCGAACCAGTCGAAGGCCGCGCTGCCCTCGGTGACGTACATGCCGATCACCCGCCCGGTGAAGCCGGCCGCGACCTGGGTGGACAGGTAGCGCCCGTCGAGTTCGGCCAGCACCGACGTGCCCTCCGGGCCCTCGACCGAGAAGGCGATCACGTCCGGGCCGGCCGCCCGGGCCCCGGTCGCGGCCAGGTCCCCGGTCGCCTGCCGGTCCGCGGCCGTGACCGTGGGCGGGGGCACGTCGTCCGTGCGCACGTCCACGACGAGGGTGAGCGGTCCGGGCGGCACCGGGCGTTCCGCGATCCGCTGCCGCAGCGGCCCGATCCGGGCGACCACGCCCACCACTCCCCCGCCGATCTCCACGTCGTAGTGGTGCGCCTCGTCCAGCCGGACGGACAGGCCGGCCCGCCCCGAGACCGCCTCGACGCGCGCCGCCACCCGGCAGTCGGGATGCTGCTGCCGGCGTCCGACGAAGGTGTGGCCGGGCCGGTCGAGGCTGTCGCCGGTCGCGTGGAGCGTCAGCCGGCCGGGGCGTTCGCTCAGCGACCAGGAAGCCTCCGGCCTGCTGCGCGGGGAGATCCACACCGGCGCCAGGGCCGGCGCGTCGAAGTCGTCCCGCTCGGGCGGCGGCGGCAGGGGGTGCCAGGCCGCGGGCGCCGGATGCCGCTCGCGCACCGGGCCGACCCGCGGCCATCCGTCCACCCACTCCACCGGGGTCAGGAAGGTCTCCCTGCCGAGCACGTGGAACTCCGGGAACCAGCCCCGGGGCCGGGTGCCGAGCAGCACCATCCACCAGGTGCCGTCGGCCGCTTGCACCAGGTCGGCGTGGCCCGTGCACTGGACGGGCAGGTCGGTGCCGCGGTGGGACAGGACCGGGTTGTCCGGCGCGGGCTCCCAGGGGCCGCGCGGGGAGCGGGCGCGGGCGATCGAGACGCCGTGGCCGTGCCCGGTGCCGCCCTCGGCCAGCATGAGGTACCACCAGGCGCCGATCCGGTACAGGTGCGGCGCCTCCGGGTGCTGAAGCCCCGTTCCCGACCACGCGGGCAGCGGCCCCTCCAGGACCTTGCCGGTCGCCGTGTCGATCCGGGCCACCCGCACCCCGGCGACAGCGCACCAGCAGGAGCCGTCGTCGTCCCAGGCGAGGTCGGGGTCGATCCCCGGCAGGTCGATCCAGACCGGGTCCGACCAGGGCCCCCGCGGATCCTCGGCGCTGACCAGGAAGGTGCCCCCGGCCGCCACATTGGTGGTGATCACGTGGAAGCGGCCGTCGTGGTGGCGGATCGTCGGGGCGTAGATGCCGGCGGAGGCCGGGAGGTCGTCCGGCAGCTCCAACTGCCCCGGCCGGTCCAGGACGTTGCCGATCTGCCGCCAGTGCACCAGGTCGCGGCTGTGGAACAGCGGGACCCCGGGAAAGTACTCGAAGCTCGAGCACACCAGGTAGTGGTCCTCCCCCACCCGGCACACGCTGGGATCCGGGTGGAAGCCTCCGATCACGGGGTTCTCGTACGTCCGCACGGCCGCACTGTAGGTGCGGCCGTGGAAGCGGACAAGAGGCCTCGGACGGATTGACGGGATGGCGGAATGTCAGTGACCGGTGGTCAGTTCCCTGAGCGCGACGTTGAGTTGGAGGACGTTCACCCGCGGCGCGCCGATGAAGCCGAGGGTGCGGCTCTCGGTGTGCTCCCGCACCAGGTGCTCGACACGGGTGACGGGCAGGTGGTTGCGCTCGGCCACCCGGTGCGCCTGGAGCAGCGCGTACGCCGGGGAGATGTCCGGGTCCAGGCCCGAACCCGAGGAGGTCACGGCGTCGGCCGGAACCTGCGAGGGCTTCACCTTGTAGTCGGACGTCGAGTTGACCCTGACCACCTCGGCCCGTGCCCGCTCGACCGCCTCGACCAGCTTGGGGTTGTTCGCGGCGAGGTTGGTGGCACCGGAGACGAGCAGCTTGTACTGGGTGTTCGCGGTGTTCGTGCCCAGCCCGGCGGCCGGGCGCGGCTGGAAGTAGTCCAGGCCGTAGTGCTGTTGCCCGATCAGGGAGGAGCCCACGACCCTGCCGCCCTCCCTGACCTCCGAGCCGTTCGCCCGGTGCCCGAGGAAGGCCTGGGCCACGCCCGTGACGACGAGCGGGTAGACGACGCCGGTGAGCAGGGTCAGCGCGAGCAGTGCCCGCAGGCCCGCCGACAGGAGTCGGCCGGTGTTCACAAGGGACTGGTTCATATGCGTCAGCCGATCCCGGGAATCAGGGAGATGATCAGGTCGATGAGTTTGATCCCGACGAAGGGGGCGATCAGCCCGCCGAGGCCGTAGACGGCGATGTTGCGGCGCAACATCCGGTCCGCGCTCGTCGGCCGGTAGCGCACCCCCCGCAGGGCGAGCGGCACCAGCACGATGATGACGAGCGCGTTGAAGACGACCGCGGACAGGATCGCCGAGTCCGGCGAGGACAGCCGCATGATGTTCAGCTTGTCCAGGCCCGGGTAGACCGCGGCGAACAGGGCCGGGATGATCGCGAAGTACTTCGCCACGTCGTTGGCGATGGAGAACGTCGTGAGCGCGCCGCGGGTGATCAGGAGCTGCTTGCCGATCTCGACGATCTCGATCAGTTTGGTCGGGTCGGAGTCGAGGTCGACCATGTTGCCGGCCTCCTTGGCGGCCGACGTACCGGTGTTCATCGCCACGCCGACGTCGGCCTGGGCCAGCGCGGGCGCGTCGTTGGTGCCGTCGCCGGTCATCGCGACCAGCTTGCCGCCGCTCTGCTCGCGCCTGATCAGCGCCATCTTGTCCTCGGGCGTGGCCTCGGCGAGGAAGTCGTCGACCCCGGCCTCGTCCGCGATCGCGCGGGCGGTCAGCGGGTTGTCGCCGGTGATCATGACGGTCCTGATGCCCATCCGGCGCAGTTCGGCGAAGCGTTCGCGCATACCGTCCTTGACCACGTCCTTGAGGTGGATGACGCCGAGGACCCGGGTGCCGTCCTGGTCCTCGGCGGCGACCAGCAGCGGTGTGCCGCCCGCCGCGGAGATCTCCTTCGAGAGGCGACCGGCGTCCTCGGCGATCCGCCCGCCCTGTTCCTGGACCCAGGCGATGACGGACCCCGTCGCGCCCTTGCGGATCCTGCGGCCGTCCACGTCCACGCCGGACATCCGGGTCTGGGCGGTGAAGGCGATCCACTCGGCCCCGGCGAGCTCGCCCTGGTGCCGTTCGCGCAGCCCGTACCTCTCCTTGGCCAGCACCACCACGGAGCGGCCCTCGGGCGTCTCGTCGGCCAGCGAGGAGAGCTGGGCGGCGTCCGCCAGCTCGGCGGCGGTGGTACCGCGCACCGGGACGAACTCCGCGGCCCGGCGGTTGCCGAGGGTGATCGTGCCGGTCTTGTCCAGCAGCAGCGTCGACACGTCGCCCGCCGCCTCCACCGCCCGCCCCGACATCGCCAGCACATTGCGTTGGACCAGCCGGTCCATCCCCGCGATGCCGATGGCCGACAGCAGCGCGCCGATCGTCGTCGGGATCAGGCAGACCAGCAGCGCGACCAGGACCACCATGGTCAGGTGGGTGCCCGCGTAGTGGGCGAACGGCGGCAGTGTGGCGCAGGCGAGGAGGAAGACGATCGTCAGCGAGGCGAGCAGGATGTTCAGCGCGATCTCGTTGGGCGTCTTCTGCCGGGCGGCGCCCTCGACCAGACCGATCATCCGGTCGATGAAGGTCTCGCCGGGCTTGGTGGTGATCTTGACGACGATGCGGTCCGACAGGACCCGGGTGCCGCCGGTCACCGCGGACCGGTCGCCGCCGGACTCGCGGATCACCGGCGCCGACTCCCCGGTGATGGCCGACTCGTCGACCGAGGCGACGCCCTCGACGACGTCCCCGTCGCCGGGGATGACGTCGCCCGCCTCGCACACGACGAGGTCGCCGACGTGCAGCTCGGTGCCGGGGACCTCGGTCCCGTCCACCCGGTGCGCCACGGTGTCGGTCTTGGCCCGGCGCAGGGTCTCCGCCTGCGCCTTGCCGCGGCCCTCGGCGACCGCCTCGGCGAGGTTGGCGAAGACGACGGTGAGCCATAGCCAGGCGCTGATCGCCCAGCCGAACCAGTCGCCCGGCCGGGTGAGGGAGAAGGCGGTGGTCAGCAGCGAGCCGATCCACACCACGAACATCACCGGCGACTTGACCATCACCCGCGGATCGAGCTTGCGGAAGGCGTCGGGCAGCGACCTGAGCAGCTGCCGGGCATCGAAGAGACCGGCACCGACCCGGCCGCGGCCGGACGGGTTCCCGGCGGGCACGTCGCTGTGCGGTGCCCGGGTCCTGGTGACTGCGGACATGGAGTCCCCGTGGTTCTGTGTGGAGGTGGTCATCACGCCAACCCCTCGGCGAGCGGGCCCAGCGCGAGGGCCGGGAAGTACGTCAGACCGACGACGATCAGCACGGCGCCGACCAACATGCCGGTGAACAGCGGCTTCTCGGTACGCAGGGTGCCCGCGGTGACCGGCACCGGCTGCTGCGCGCCCAGGGAGCCGGCCAGGGCGAGGACGAACACCATCGGCAGGAAGCGGCCGAGCAGCATGGCGAGCCCGGTCGTGGTGTTGAACCAGTCGGTGTTCGCGTTCAGGCCGGCGAACGCCGAGCCGTTGTTGTTCGCGGCCGAGGTGTAGGCGTAGAGCACTTCGGAGAATCCGTGCGCGCCCGGGTTGAGCGCCGAGTGCGGCGGGGTCGGCAGGGCCATCGCGAGGGCGCTGAACACCAGCACCAGCGCCGGGGTGATCAGGATGTAGACGGCGGCCAGCTTGATCTCCCGGGAGCCGATCTTCTTACCCAGGTACTCGGGGGTGCGCCCGACCATCAGACCGGCGATGAAGACCGCGATGACGGCCATGATCAGGATGCCGTACAGGCCCGATCCGACACCGCCGGGCGCGATCTCCCCGAGCATCATGCCGAGCATCGCGATCCCGCCGCCGAACCCGGTGAGCGAGGAGTGCGCGGCGTCGACGGCGCCGGTCGAGGTGAGCGTGGTCGACGCGGCGAAGATCGAGGAGGCCCCGATGCCGAACCGGACCTCCTTGCCCTCCATCGCGCCGCCCGCGATCCGCAGCGCGCCTTCGTGATGGGCGAACTCGGTCCACATCATCAGGGTGACGAAGGCGAGCCAGATGGTGGCCATCGCCGCGAGGATGGCGTAGCCCTGCCGGACCGAGCCGACCATGACGCCGAACGTCCGGGTCAACGCGAAGGGGATCACCAGGATCAGGAAGATCTCGAAGAGGTTGGAGAACGGGGTCGGGTTCTCGAAGGGGTGTGCGCTGTTGGCGTTGAAGTAGCCGCCGCCGTTGGTGCCCAGTTCCTTGATGGCCTCCTGGGAGGCCACGGCGCCGCCGTTCCACTGCTGCCCGCCGCCGAGGAACTGGCCGACCTCGTGGATCCCGGAGAAGTTCTGGATCACCCCGCAGGCCACCAGCACGATCGCGGCGACCGCGGCCAGCGGGAGGAGGATACGCACGGTGCCGCGCACCAGGTCGGCCCAGAAGTTGCCCAGTTCACCGGTGCGGGACCTGGCGAAGCCGCGTACCAGGGCCACGGCCACGGCCATGCCGACGGCCGCCGAGACGAAGTTCTGCACGGCGAGACCGGCGGTCTGCACCACGTGCCCCATGGTCTGCTCGCCGGCGTACGACTGCCAGTTGGTGTTGGTGACGAAGGACGCGGCGGTGTTGAAGGCCTGGGCGGGGGCGACGGACCGGAAGCCGAGCGACAGCGGCAGCACGCCCTGGATCCGCTGGAGCAGGTACAGGAAGAGGACACCGGCCACGGAGAAGGCGAGCACGGCGCGCATGTACGCGGGCCAGCGCATCTCCGCGTCCGGATCGGCGCCGACGGCCCGGTAGATCCATCTCTCGACCCGCAGGTGGCGCTGGGCGCGGTAGACGCCCGCCATGTAGGTGCCGAGCGGTACGTAGGCGAGCGCCAGTGCGGCCATGAGGGCGAGCAGCTGGAGCACTCCGGCGAGTACGGGACTCATGGCGCTGCTCAGAACCTCTCCGGGAAGATCAGGGCGAGGACGAGATAGCCCAGCAGGGCGACGGCCACGACCAGGCCGACGATGTTCTCGGCGGTCACAGCTTCGTCACCCCCTTGACGGCGAGAGCCACGAGCGCGAACACCGCGAGCGTGACGACGACGAAGGCCACATCGGCCATCGCGGACTCCTGGAGTGAGAGGCGAACGGACATCAACGATTCGAGGAAACGACCTCCTCTGCCCGATTCCGACCACTGTTGACGGCTCTCATACGGCGGCACACCCACCCTTGACGGACCTCTGACGACGCGCCACCGGGCCGTGTCGGCTGAGTGGTGTCAAGAACCGGCCCGGGCGCGTCAGGGGCGTGTCAACGGCAGATGCCGAAGCCCTCCGGGGGCCCTAACGTCGAGCACATGGGACTGAGCGACGACGAGCGCGCAGGCACCGGCCCGGTGCCGCGGGAAGCCGGCCGCACGCCCCGCACCCACCCGTGGGCGCGGGAACTGCGCACCTCGGTCTGCTGCTCCGTGGCGCTGCTCGCCCTGCTGCTCCTGATCGACTGGGGCACGGGCAGCCTCACCTGGTGGCGCGGGATGCTCTGGCTCGTGCTCGCGGTGCTGCTCTTCGTGGTCCTGTGCCCGCCCCGTGTCCGTGCCGGCCGGGGCTGGATCGCCTCCCGGTCGCTGCTGCGCAGCCGCCTGGTCCGCACCGACCTGCTGGTGTCGGTGCGCGCGGTCGACGGTGTCTGCCGGCGGCTGGTGCTGCGGGACTCCCTCGGCGGGCGGGTGGAGCTGGATCCCGAGGTCCTGGTGGACCACCCCGACGTCTGGTACCGCCTCGACGAGGACGCCCGGCACAGCATGGCGGCCGGCCGGCTGCGGTGCGGGACGGACGAACTGCGCGACATCTCCGAGCAGGTGGACCGGGAGACCGCGCTGGCGGTGTTCCGGGTCTCGGGGCTGGAGTCATGACGCCGGGTGTCCGCCCCGGGCTCCGCTGCCCTCTCTCCCCCGGACGGCCCAAGGCGCGGCGAGACCCGCGAGTCCGCTGGTCGTGACGTGGCATCGGGGACGCCACGGCCGTCCTTGCCGGACGATTGACACCTGCCCGTCCGGGTACTCGTGAGCCTCTGCGTCACTCTCCGCATACGCTGGTGACCCGTCAGCGTGTGCCCGGTCTGCTGGCCCGGTCCCCACACGAGCCACACCTCAGGAGCAGGGGCATGGCGACCACCGAGCACCCTCCCAGTCGGCTGCGCGCCTGGATGCTGGAGGGCCTGTCCGACATGGGCAAGGGCATTCAGCAGGCCCCGCACGCCCTGCCGCAGCCGCCGCACAAGGGACAGCGGTGGTGGCGGGTGATGTGCCTGACCGGCGTGGACTACTTCTCGACGCTCGGCTACCAGCCGGGCATCGCGGCACTGGCGGCCGGGCTGCTGTCGCCGATCGCCACGCTCGTCCTGGTCCTGGTCACCCTCGTGGGCGCGCTGCCGGTGTACCGCAGGGTGGCGGCGGAGAGCCCGCACGGCGCGGGCTCGATCGCGATGCTGGAGCGGCTGCTGTCGTTCTGGCAGGGCAAGCTGTTCGTGCTGACGCTGCTCGGCTTCGCCGCCACCGACTTCCTGATCACCATGACGCTGTCGGCCGCGGACGCCTCGACCCACCTGGTCGAGAACCCGCATCTGACGGCCGCGCTGCACAGCCACCACATGCTGATCACGCTCCTGCTCATCGCGCTGCTCGGGGCGGTCTTCCTCAAGGGTTTCGTGGAGGCGATCGGCGTCGCCTTCATCCTGGTCGGGATCTATCTCGCGCTGAACGCCGTCGTGGTGGTCGTCGGCCTGTGGCACGTCCTGACCGCCGCCCATGTGGTCACCGACTGGACCAGCGCGCTGACCGCCCAGCACGGCAACGTGTTCCTCATGGTCGGCGTGGCCCTGCTCGTCTTCCCCAAGCTCGCGCTCGGCCTGTCCGGCTTCGAGACCGGTGTCGCCGTCATGCCGCACGTACGGGGCGACCCGGACGACACCGAGGAGCGGCCCACCGGCCGGATCCGGGACACCAGGAAGCTGCTCACCACGGCCGCGCTGATCATGAGCTGCTTCCTGATCGCCACCAGCTTCATCACCACGCTGCTGATCCCGGCGCCGGCGTTCAAGACCGGCGGCCAGGCCAACGGCCGTGCCCTCGCCTACCTGGCGCACGAGTACCTCGGCAACACCTTCGGCACGGTCTACGACGTCTCGACCATCCTGATCCTGTGGTTCGCGGGCGCCTCCGCGATGGCCGGGCTGCTCAACCTGATGCCGAGGTACCTGCCCCGCTACGGCATGGCCCCGCACTGGGCGCGGGCGGTCCGCCCGATGGTCATCGTCTTCACCCTGATCGGCTTCCTGGTCACCTGGATTTTCGACGCCAACGTCGACAAGCAGGGCGGCGCGTACGCCACGGGCGTGCTCGTACTGATCAGCTCCGCGGCGATCGCGGTGACCATCGCCGCCCGCAGGGCAGGCCAGCACAGATGGACCGTCGCGTTCGGGGTCATCTCGGCCGTGTTCCTCTACACGACCGTCGTCAACGTCATCGAGCGTCCCGACGGTGTGAAGATCGGCGCCTGCTTCATCACCGGGATCATCCTGGTCTCGCTGCTGTCACGGCTCGCCCGCTCCTTCGAGCTGCGGGTGACGAGCGTGACGCTGGACCCCATGGCGGAACGGTTCGTCAGGGACATCGCCAGCCGCAAGATCCGGTTCATCGCCAAGGAGCCCGAGCGGCAGGACAAGAGCGTGTACCGCGACAAGATCGAGCAGATCTGCAGCGACAGCGACATCCCGCCCACGGAGGACTTCGTCTTCGTCGAGGTGACGCTCACCGACCCCTCGGAGTTCGAGACCGGTCTGACCGTGCGCGGCGAGGTCAGGCACGGCCGCTACCGCGTGCTCGCCCTGGAGTCCGCGTCCGTCCCGAACGCCCTGGCCGCGCTCCTCCTCCACGTCCGGGAGGTGACCGGCCGCACCCCGCACATCTACTTCGAGTGGACCGAGGGCAACCCGTTCCACAACTTCCTGCGCTTCTTCCTCTTCGGCCAGGGGGAGGTCGCGCCGGTCACCCGCGAGGTGCTGCGCGAGGCGGAGCCGGACCGCACCAAGCGCCCGCGGGTGCACACCGGCTGAGCCGCGCCCGCGAACGCCCCACCCCAGGTCCGCCCCGCACCGCACGCGGCCTTATCGTGACCGGCATGCAGTCCTACACGATCGGACAGGCGGCCCGGCTGCTCGGCGTCAGCCCGGACACCGCACGCCGCTGGGCGGACGCGGGCCGGGTGGCCACCCACCGCGACGACAGCGGACGCCGGCTCATCGACGGCCGGGACCTCGCCGCGTTCTCGGTCGAGCTGGCCCGGACCGGAGGCGGCGAGGACGGCCCCTCGTACACGTCGGTCCGCAACGCCTTCGCCGGCATCGTGACCGCCGTCAAACTCGGCGACGTCGCCGCCCAGGTCGAGATCCAGGCCGGACCGCACCGCCTCGTCTCCCTGCTGACCCGGGAGGCCGTGGAGGAACTGGGCCTGGAGGTCGGCATGGAGGCCACCGCCCGCGTGAAGTCGACGAACGTGCACATCGACCGCACGTAGCAGAACCGCCTCACACCCGGGCCCGCGCGCGATAGCCGCCGTCCACGCGTATCGCCCGGACGCCGCTGACGTACCGCGCGCCGCAGCGGTCCTGCGGCAGGACCAGCTGGGGGCCGGCGCCGTCCAGCCGGGTGTCGTCGATGGTCACCGCGAGCAGGACCGGAGCGTCGGCGAAGTCGGGGTCGATCTCGGCCCACGACAGCAGCGCGTGATGCCCGTCGGCGGCCGTGACCGCGATCAGGAACCGCAGCCGGTCCTTGCGCCGGGCCGGGTCGAAACCGGGCCCCGCCGCGGACAGCACGTCGTACAGGCGCGGTCCGCTGAACCGGTGGCGCCGCGCGCCGCTGGTGGCGCAGTCGAACGCGACCCCCACCCGGTGCTGCGGCCACCCGAGCAGATCCCGCACGGTCAGCCGGGCCGGGCGGGCGAGGTCGCCGGTCAGGTCGAGCTCCGCGAGCGTCACGGGCACCACCTCCTGAGGGTCCGTACCCGACCCGCCGCACCGTACAAACGCACATGCAAGCCATCCTTCACGCATGGCCAGCTCATGCAATACAACAGGGGCCTTACACCTGGCAATTGCGGCAGTATGATCGCGGCACGGCCGTGTGAGCGGTCGTGGCAGGGCGCGACCGCTTCTTCCGTGCAGAGCCAGAGGAGTAGAACCGTGATGACCCGTTCCACGCGGCGGACCAGGATGCTGAAGTCGGGAGTCGCGGGGGTCGCCGCGTTGCTGGCTCTCAGCGCCTGCTCCTCCTCGTCCTCCGACGACTCGTCCTCGGCGGGGTCCGGCACGTCGGAGGCCGCCGCGCCGAAGCTGTCCGGCACCGTGACCGTCTTCGCCGCCGCCTCGCTGCAGGAGAGCTTCACCACCCTCGGCAAGGAGTTCGAGCAGCAGCACCCGGGCACCAAGGTCACCTTCAACTTCGGCGGCAGCGACAGCCTCGCCGCGAGCATCACCTCCGGTGCCCCCGCCGACGTGTTCGCCGCCGCCAGCACCACGACCATGGCGATCGTCACCGACAAGAAGGACGCGGCCGGCACACCGGTCACCTTCGTCCGCAACCAGCTCGAGATCGCGACCGCGCCGGGCAACCCGGAGAAGGTCGCCGCGCTGAAGGACCTCACCAGGTCCGGCCTGAAGGTCGTGCTGTGCGACAAGTCGGTGCCGTGCGGCGCCGCCGCCCAGAAGGTGCTGGACGCGAGCCACCTCAAGCTGACCCCGGTCTCCTACGAGCAGGACGTCAAGAGCGCCCTGACCAAGGTCGAGCTGAAGGAGGCCGACGCGGCCCTCGTCTACAAGACCGACGTGAAGTCCGCAGGCGGCCGGGTCCAGGGCGTGGAGTTCCCCGAGTCGGCCGAGGCCGTCAACGACTACCCGATCACCCTGCTCAAGAACGCGACCAACGCCACCGCGGCCAAGGCGTTCATCGAGCTGGTGACCTCGGCCGAGGGCCAGAAGGTCCTGACCGGGGCCGGGTTCCTGAAGCCGTGACGAGGACCGACGAGGCCCGCGCCGCGACCCCGAGGAGCGGGTCGCGGGGTGGGCGCGCCCCCGGCGGGGTGTCGCTTCCCCCTCTGGTTCCCTCCCCTAGAGGGAGGAAAAAAGAACGACGAGACCAACACCACCAGCAGGAGATATTGGCCCCCCCGCGGCCGCGCCCTCGGCGGCGTGCCGCTGCCCCTGCTGGTCCCCGCCCTGGTCGGTCTGGCCTTCCTGCTGCTGCCGCTGCTCGCCCTGCTGATCCGGGCGCCCTGGCGCAGCCTGCCGGACCAGCTGACCAGCGCCGAGGTGTGGCAGGCCCTCCAGTTGTCCCTGGTCAGCGCCACCGCCGCCACCGCCGTGAGCCTGGTGCTCGGCGTCCCGCTGGCCTGGCTGCTGGCCCGTACGGACTTCCCCGGACGCGGACTCGTCCGGGCGCTGGTCACCCTGCCCCTCGTGCTGCCGCCGGTCGTGGGCGGTGTGGCCCTGCTGCTGGCCCTCGGGCGCAACGGTGTCGTCGGGCAGTGGCTGGACTCCTGGTTCGGGGTCACGCTGCCGTTCACCACGGCCGGGGTGGTGGTCGCGGAGGCGTTCGTGGCCATGCCGTTCCTCGTGATCAGCGTCGAGGGAACACTGCGGGCCGCCGACCCGCGCTTCGAGGAGGCGGCCACCACCCTCGGCGCCTCCCGCTTCACCGCGTTCCGCCGGGTCACCCTGCCGCTGATCGCGCCGGGCATCGCCGCGGGCGCCGTGCTCGCCTGGGCACGAGCGCTCGGCGAGTTCGGCGCCACGATCACCTTCGCCGGCAACTTCCCCGGCCGTACGCAGACCATGCCGCTGGCCGTCTACCTGGCACTCCAAAACGACCCGGCGGCGGCGATCGCCCTCAGCCTGGTGCTGCTCGCGGTGTCGATCGCCGTACTGGCGGGTCTGCGGGACCGTTGGATGACGGCCTCCTGATGAATCCGCCACCGATCCCGAGCCGCCCCGCATCCAGGATGTTCCTCTCATGACCGACATCGACCGGACCTCGGCCGGCCTGCGGGCCGACGAAGGCACTCCCGAAGAGGGCCTGGACGCCCGCCTCGTCGTCGACCGCGGCGTGTTCCGTCTCGACGTGGCGCTCACCGCCGCCCCCGGCGACGTGGTGGCGCTGCTCGGCCCGAACGGCGCCGGGAAGACGACCGCTCTGCGCGCGCTGGCGGGCCTGGTCCCGCTCACCGGCGGACACCTGCGCCTGGACGGCACCACGCTGGATCGCACGCCGCCCGAGGCACGCCCGGTCGGCGTGGTCTTCCAGGACTACCTGCTGTTCCCGCACCTGACGGCCCTGGACAACGTGGCGTTCGGGCCGCGCTGCCGGGGCGCGACCAAGGCTCAGGCCCGCGCGCAGGCCGCACGGTGGCTGGAGCGGATGGGGCTGGCCGACCACACCGGCGCCAAGCCCCGCCGCCTCTCCGGCGGGCAGGCCCAGCGCGTGGCCCTCGCCCGCGCCCTGGCCACCGGGCCCCGGCTGCTGCTGCTCGACGAACCACTCGCCGCGCTCGACGCCCGTACCCGTCTGGAGGTCCGCGCCCAGCTGCGCCGGCACCTCGCCGAGTTCGAGGCCGTCGCCGTCCTCGTCACCCATGACCCGCTGGACGCGATGGTGCTGGCCGACCGGCTGGTCGTGGTCGAGCACGGCCGGGTCGTCCAGGAGGGCACCCCGGCGGAGATCGCCCGCCGTCCGCGCACCGACTACGTCGCGCAACTCGTCGGCCTGAACCTCTACCGCGGGCAGGCGGACGCCCATACCGTCCGTCTCGAGGCCGGCCCCGTCGTCACCACCACCGAGGTCCTGTCGGGGGCGGTCTTCGTGGCCTTCCCGCCGAGCGCGGTCACGCTCTTCCGGGACCGCCCCACGGGCACCAGCGCGCGCAACCTGTGGCGCTGCGAGGTCGCCGGTCTGGAGACCCACGGCGACCGGATCCGCGCCGACCTGACCGGCGAACTCGCCCTGACCGCGGAGGTGACCACGGTCGCGGCCGCCGAGCTGGACCTGCACCCGGGCGCGGAGGTCTGGGCGACCGTCAAGGCGACGCAGACCCACGCCTACCCGGCCTGAGGCACCGGCCGCCCTACGGTGGGGTTGATCACCACGTCCCCCACCCACCGCGAGGCACGTCCATGAGCCTGAGCATGCGCAACCAGTTGCCCGGCACGGTCACCGCCGTCACCCCCGGCGAGGCGATGGCCCTCGTCCACGTGCGCCTGGACGGCGGCGGACAGCTCACCTCCGCGATCACCCGGGACGCCGTCGAGGACCTGCGTCTGACCGAGGGCAGCACCGTGCGCGCCCTGGTGAAGTCGACGGAGGTGTCCCTGGCCACCGGGCCGGTCGAGGGCCTGTCCATCCGCAACCGGCTGCCGGGCACCGTCACCCGGATCGCCCTCGGCGCTGCCATGGCGTCCGTCCGGGTCGGCGTGGAGGGCGGCGAGCTGACCGCCGCGATCACCAGGGACGCCGCCACGGAACTCGGCCTGACGGAGGGCACGCGCGTCACCGCCCTGATCAAGTCGACCGAGGTCTGCCTGGCCACCGTGTGACACGGCGGGAAGAACCGCGGGGCCCCCGCCCGGGTCGGACGGGAGCCCCGTGAGCCGTTCGCTCGCTCAGTCCTCGTACGCGTCCAGCGGCGGGCAGGAGCAGACGAGGTTGCGGTCGCCGAAGGCCTGGTCGATGCGGCGCACCGGCGGCCAGTACTTGTCGGCAGCCGAGACCCCGGCCGGGAAGACGGCCTCCTCACGGGTGTAGCCGTGCTCCCACTCCCCGCCGAGCGCGGCGGCGGTGTGCGGGGCGCCGTGCAGCGGGTTGTCGTCCGCGGGCCACTGGCCGGAAGCGACCTTCTCGATCTCGGCGCGGATCGCGATCATCGCATCGCAGAACCGGTCCAGCTCGGCCAGGTCCTCGGACTCGGTCGGCTCGATCATCAACGTGCCGGCCACCGGGAACGACATCGTCGGCGCGTGGAAGCCGTAGTCGATCAGCCGCTTGGCCACGTCGTCCACGCTCACCCCGGTCTCCTTGGTCAGCGGGCGCAGGTCGATGATGCACTCGTGGGCGACCAGGCCGCCGGGACCGGTGTAGAGCACCGGGTAGTGCGGCTCGAGCCGCTTGGCGACGTAGTTGGCGCTGAGCACCGCGACCTGCGTGGCACGCTTGAGGCCCTCGCCGCCCATGAGGCGGACGTAGGCCCAGGAGATCGGCAGGATGCCGGCCGATCCCCACGGCGCGGCCGAGATCGGGCCGACCCCCGTCTCCGGGCCCGCGTCGGGCTGGAGCGGGTGGTTGGGCAGGTACGGCGCCAGGTGGGCCCGCACGCCGACCGGGCCGACACCGGGACCGCCGCCGCCGTGCGGGATGCAGAACGTCTTGTGCAGGTTGAGGTGGGAGACGTCGCCGCCGAAGTGGCCCGGCTTGGCGAGGCCCACCAGGGCGTTGAGGTTGGCCCCGTCGACGTACACCTGGCCACCGGCCTCGTGGACCTGCGCGCAGATGTCGGCGACGTGCTCCTCGAACACGCCGTGCGTGGACGGGTAGGTGATCATCAGCACGGCCAGCTGCTCGCGGTACTGCTCGATCTTCGCCCGCAGGTCCTCGACGTCGACCTCGCCGTCCTCGGCGGTCTTGACCACGACGACCTTCATGCCGGCCATCACGGCGCTTGCGGCGTTGGTGCCGTGCGCGGAGGACGGGATGAGGCAGATGGTGCGCTGCTCGTCGCCGTTGGCACGGTGGTAGCCGCGCACGGCGAGCAGACCGGCCAGCTCGCCCTGGGAACCGGCGTTCGGCTGGAGGGAGACCTTGTCGTAGCCGGTGACCTCGGCGAGGCGCTCCTCCAGCTCACGGATGAGGGTGAGGTAGCCCTGCGCCTGCTCGGCGGGCACGAAGGGGTGCAGCTGCCCGAACTCCGGCCAGGTGACCGGCTCCATCTCGGTCGTCGCGTTGAGCTTCATGGTGCACGAGCCCAGCGGGATCATGCCGCGGTCGAGCGCGTAGTCGCGGTCGGCCAGCCGGCGCAGATAGCGCAGCATCGCGGTCTCGGACCGGTACTGGTGGAAGACGGGGTGGGTGAGGTAGGCGTCGGCACGCAGTAGCGCCTCGGGCAGCACGTCCCCGGCGGCCGCGTCCAGCGCCTCGATGTCGCCCCCGACGCCGAAGGCCGCCCACACGGTGCGCAGCCGGTCGCGGGTGGTGGTCTCGTCGCAGGCGACCGAGACGTGGTCGGCGTCGACGAGGCGCAGGTTCACGCCGCCCTCGCGGGCCGCGGCGACGACCTCGGCGGCACGTCCCTCCGCCTTGACGGTCAGCGTGTCGAAGTACGCGCGGTGCGCGACCTCGAAGCCGCCGGCCGTCAGCCCCTCGGCGAGGACCGTGGCGTAGCGGTGGGTGCGCCGCGCGATGTCCCTGAGGCCCTCGGGGCCGTGGTAGACCGCGTACATGCCGGCCATGACGGCGAGCAGCACCTGGGCGGTGCAGATGTTGCTCGTCGCCTTCTCGCGACGGATGTGCTGCTCACGGGTCTGCAGGGCGAGGCGGTAGGCCCTGTTGCCGTCGGCGTCGACGGACACGCCGACCAGGCGGCCGGGCAGGCTGCGCGCGAACTTCTCGTGCACGGCCATGTAGCCGGCGTGCGGGCCGCCGAAGCCCATCGGCACGCCGAAGCGCTGGGTGGTGCCGACGGCGATGTCCGCGCCGAGCTCGCCGGGCGACTTCAGCAGGGTGAGCGCGAGCAGGTCGGCGGCGACGGTGACCAGGGCGCCCAGCTCGTGCGCCTGGTCGATGACGGGCTTCAGGTCGCGTACGGCGCCGGAGGCACCCGGGTACTGGAGGAGCACGCCGTTGATCCCACGCTCGGCGATCTCGGCCGGGATGCCCGCGCTGAGGTCGGCGACGACGACCTCGACGCCGCTCGGCTCGGCACGGGTCTCGATGACCGCGACGGTCTGCGGCAGCGCGTCCGCGTCGACCAGGAACAGACCCTTCTTGTTCTTGCCCATGCGCCGGGACAGCGCCATGGCCTCGGCCGCGGCGGTGCCCTCGTCGAGCAGGGACGCGCCGGAGGTCGGCAGACCGGTCAGGTCGGCGACGACGGTCTGGAAGTTCAGCAGCGCCTCGAGGCGGCCCTGGGAGATCTCGGGCTGGTAGGGGGTGTAGGCGGTGTACCAGGCCGGGTTCTCCATGACGTTGCGCAGGATGACCGGCGGGGTGAACGTCCCGTAGTAGCCGAGTCCGATCATCGAGCCGAGGACCTGGTTGCGGTCGGCGAGGGAGCGCAGCTCGGCCAGCACCTCGGCCTCGGTGCGGGCGCCGGGCAGGTCGAGGGCGTCGGCGTTCTTGATCACATCGGGTACCGCGGCGGCGGTGAGCTCGTCGAGCGAGCCGTAGCCGACCTGGGCGAGCATCTTGGCCCGCGCCTCCTGGTCGGGCCCGATGTGGCGCTGTTCGAAGGGGATGCCCTGTTCGAGCTCGGAGAGCGGGATGCGCTGGGCGGTCATTGCGGAGGCCTCCTGGTCTGACACGACCTTCGAGGGACACCACGGCGCGGGTGCCCCGACGGCCTCCCCCTCTGTCATCTCAACCTGAGAGCTTCACCGGACCACCCGAGGGCTTCCGGTTTTCACCGTCGGTGAGAGCGGAAGCCGTCGACACCCGCTCTGCTTTCCAGAGTGACCTCGTCCGTGCGGTACGTGGGCCTGAGAGATTCCGGGGAGGATTTGCTCCTTCGGCGCCCCCGGCGGTGCCGGAGGGCTCTCCCGCACGGGGTCAGCAGCCGCTGCCAGCCTACCAGCGGGGCGACCGCACGGGCCTTCGAGTGGCCGCCTCGCGGAATGTGCTCTTTCGTAGGGGTTACGGATGAGTTGCGACCACGTGGAGGGACAGTGCAGACGGAGATCGATCCGCGCAATCTGATCGGCCGCAAGGCGTTCGACCGCAACGGGCACAAGATCGGCACGGTGGACGAGGTCTACCTCGACGACGCGACCGGCGTGCCGGAGTGGGCGGCGATACGCACCGGCCTGTTCTCCCGGGACGCCTTCGTCCCCCTGGAGCCCAGCGAACTCGTCGAGGGCACCCTGCGCGTCCCCTTCGACCGCTCCCTGGTCAAGGAGGCTCCCGACTTCGGCGTGGGCCGCCATCTGTCCCCTGAGCAGGAACTGCAGCTCTACCACCACTACGGCCTCGACGTGGCCCCACCCCCTGTTCCCGACCACCAGTTCGGCAAGCTGGCGGGCTCCGGCTCGGGTCCGGACGAGGGCTGAGCCGGAGGCGCTGGAGGAACCGGAGGATCCAGAGACACCAGGGGCAGGGGTTCGGCCGGTTCCAGGTCCGGGTCGTCCACGAGGAAGGTGCGCACGCGGCCCGGCGCGGATCCGGGGGTCTCGAAGCGCACGGTGACGCGGCCGAGGCCGCTGCCCTGCACCCATCCGTGGCCGTACCCCGCATGTCGTACGTCATGACCCGCCGGCCACCGCCGCTCGGTGGGTTCCGGCTGGCGCTGGGCGGGTTCCCGCTGCCGCTCCTCGGCGGGCCCCTCCACCTCCGCGTCGGCGCCCTGCGCGCCCGCCGCCTGCGCGAACAGGTCCTCCTGGGTGTAGTCGGCGAGCCCTGACACACCCACGCCCAGCAGCCGTACCCCGCCGGTGGTGTCCACGGAGTCCAGCAGCCGGGCGGCCGCCTCCCGTATCACCGCGGGGTCGTCGGTGGGCCCGCGCAGGGTCTCGGAGCGGGTGAGGGTGGAGAAGTCGTAGCGGCGGACCTTCAGCACGATGGTGCGCCCCGACAGACCGGCCCCGCGCAGCCTCCCCACACACCGGTCGGCCAGCCGCTGCACCTCCAGGGCCACCCGGACGCGGTCGTGGATGTCCACGTCGTAGGTGTCCTCGACGGACACCGACTTCGTCTCGCGCTCGGCGACGACGGGACGCTCGTCGTGGGCCAGCGCCATCGCGTGCAGCGCGTGCCCGTGCGCCTTGCCGAGCAGCCGGACGAGCTCGTCCTCACCGGCCTCGGCGAGCTCCTCGACGGTGTGGATACCGGCCCGCCGCAGATGGTCGCCCGTGGCCGGGCCCACGCCCGGCAGGGTCCGCACGGACAGCGGTCCGAGCAGGGCCCGCTCGGTGCCCGGCTCGATGAGCACAAGACCGTCGGGCTTGGCCTGCTCGGAGCCGATCTTGGCGAGCATCTTGGAGGCGGCCAGCCCCACGGACCCCGTGAGCCCCGTGACGGCGCGGATCTCGGAGCGCAGTCTCGTCCCCGCCAGCCGGGCGGATTCCGCGTCCCAGGCGGCTCCCCCGGCCTCCAGGTCCACGAACGCCTCGTCCAGGCTCAGCGGCTCCACGAGCGGCGACCGGGCCCGCAGCAGGCCCATCACCCGCTCGCTGATGGAGCGGTAGAAGGCGAAGCGCGGCACGAGGTACGCGGCGTTCGGCGCCAGCCGCCGCGCCTGGGCCATCGGCATCGCGGAGTGGACGCCGAACACACGCGCCTCGTACGACGCCGTGGCGACCACTCCGCGCGGTCCCAGCCCGCCCACGACCACGGCCTTCCCGCGCAGGCTCGGCTTGGAGGCCTGCTCCGCCGAGGCGAAGAAGGCATCCATGTCGAGATGGAGGATCGTGGGTGCGGTTCTCACACCTACGATGCTGCACCACCCCACTGACAACGCCACCGCCAACACCACGGTCCCGGCGGCACCGTCCCGGCCTCCCGAGGCCGGTCCACGGGCCCAGAGGACCGGACAGGCCGGGTCAGTGGCCGGGGAGGCAGTGACCGGAGGCGGCCGGGGGCAGCCGGGGGCCGCTCAGACGGCCCGGTTGCGCCGCCGGGCGAGTTCGTCGCCCGGGTTGTGCCCCACGAGCGTCTCCCCCGTGTCGATGCGCTCGCCGTGCAGCTGCGACAGCGCGTTCTCCACGTCGCGCCACACCACGCCGACGGCGATGCCGAAGATTCCCTGGCCCCCCTGGAGCAGAGCGTGCACCTCGTCGGGCGACGTGCACTCGTACACCGTGGCCCCGTCGCTCATCAGCGTCATCCGCTCCAGGTCGCGGAAACCGCACTCGCGCAGGTGCTGGACGGCGGTACGGATGTTCTGCAACGACACGCCGGTGTCGAGGAACCGCTTGACGATCTTCAGAACGACGACGTCCCGGAAGCTGTAGAGGCGCTGGGTACCGGATCCCTGGGCGGGCCGCACGCTCGGCTCGACCAGCCCGGTGCGCGCCCAGTAGTCCAGCTGCCGATACGTGATGCCGGCGGCTGCGCAGGCCGTCGGACCGCGATAGCCGATCTGCTCGATTGCCATGGCCGCCGCCCCTCCGCTGCTCGGCACCGCCGCCGGTCGCTGCGGAGCACGACCGGCCGCATCGCCGAGAGGTGGATACCCGCCGCTCGGGCGGAGCCGAGAGCCCGGGGGAGGGTACGGACCGCTTCCCCCGGCATTGCGTCCGGGGTCACCCCCAGCCGTACCGTCGCCGCTGCTTCTCACGCCGACCTCCGTCCTTGACCTGCCTCCTCGACGGTAGGCAGTCACCAGGGGTGCGTCAACGATCGCCACACTCGGCACGCCGAGTGATAATCACCCTAAGAGTGGTTTCGTGTACCCCATCGCCGGGAAAGGCTATCCGAATGCTCCGGGCGGAGGTCGCGGGACGGTCTCCTGGCGGCTCACACGGGCGCTTCACTGGCTGCTGCTGCCGAAGTCCTCCGGCGAGATCTGGTCGAGGAACTCGCGGAACTTCTCCACCTCGTCCTCCTGCTCGTCCGGGATCGCGATGCCCGCGTCGTCGAGCACCGTGTCACTGCCGAAGATCGGCGTCCCGGTGCGCAGGGCCAGCGCTATGGCGTCGGACGGCCGGGCACTCACCTCGACACCGCTGGCGAACACCAGCTCGGCGTAGAAGACACCTTCACGCAGGTCCGTGATGCGTACTTCCGTGAGTTCCTGGCCGACCGCCTCCAGCACGTCCTTGAACAGGTCGTGGGTCAGCGGTCGGGCGGGGGCCATGCCCTGCTGGGCGAAGGCGATCGCCGTCGCCTCCCCTGGCCCGATCCAGATGGGGAGGTAACGGTCGCCTCCCACTTCACGCAGGAGCACGATCGGTTGGTTGGAGGGCATCTCGACCCGGACACCTACGACATCGAGCTCGTTCACACAGCAACCCTAGGCGGTGCCCGGGACGTTTGGGTAGTCGGGCCGGGCACGGGAGGAGGATCCGGCCGCCTCCGGGGGCCCGCTCACGGCAGCCGCAGCCCGAGCGCGGTGTGCACCAGCACCGTGTGCAGCCGCACCGTGAGCTCCGCCAGCTCCTTGGCGCGGGCCTCCGCATGTGCCCTGGTCTGCGGATTGCGGTGCCGCTTGAGGGGGGCCACCACCTGGTCGACGAGCCCGGCCTCCCGGTCGGCGGCCGCCTTCATCACCCGCAGGTGCCGGGGCTCGATCCCGAAACGCCCCAGCTCGGAGACGAGCGAGGCCACGGTCAGCGCCTCGGCGCCGTAACCCCCGTCCGCCAACGGGGTGAGCAGCCCGTACGACTCCCACTCGCGCAGTTCCCCCTCCTCGACACCGGCGGCGGCGAGGAGCTCGTCCCGCCCGATCCGGGCTGTCGTCGGCGCCTCGGCCGGCGAGGGCACGGATCCGCCGTCCCGCTGCCGGCCGACCGCCGGCAGGTGGACCGCCTCGCCGCGCTCCATGGCGTCCAGGTACTCGCGAATCACCTTCAACGGCAGGTAATGGTCACGCTGCATCCGCAGGACCAGGGCCAGCCGCTCGACGTCGTCGGTGCTGAACTTGCGGTACCCCGAGGGGGTGCGCCGCGGCTCGACGAGTCCCTCCGACTCCAGGAAACGAATCTTGGAGACGGTGACCTCGGGGAACTCGTCGCGCAGCATGTTCAGCACCGTGCCGATGCTCTTCAGCCCACTGTCCGTGGCGGCGGTGCCGTGCCCGGCACCGCCGCTCGGTGATTGACGCATGGACCTTCCCTGACAGGTCAGACGCCCTGCCGGCTCGAGTAGAAGACCAGCCGGTACTTGCCGATCTGCACCTCGTCACCGTTGGACAGGGCGACCTGGTCGATCGGCTCCCGGTTGACGTACGTGCCGTTCAGACTGCCGACGTCGGCCACCGTGAACGAACCGTCCGGGCTGCGCCGGAACTCCACGTGGCGACGCGAGACCGTCACGTCGTCCAGGAAGATGTCGCTCTGCGGATGACGCCCGGCCGTGGTCAGCTCGCCGTCCAGGAGGAAGCGGCTGCCCGAGTTCGGGCCGCGGCGCACCACCAGGAGGGCCGAGCCCAGGGGCAGCGCGTCGACGGCCGCCTGCGCCTCCGGAGACAGCATCGGCGTCTGGCCGGTGGCCTCGGCGTCGTAGGCCTCCAGACCGGAGATGGAGATCGTCGAGGTCGTCTCCGACGAGCGCTCCGGCACCGCACCGGACCGCAGCGGCGCACCGCAGTTCGAGCAGAAGCGGCTGTTCTCCGCGTTGCGGTTGCCGCACCTCGTACACACCAGGGCCGACATGGACGGATCCTCCTGCCGCGGCTGCCCCGCGGGGGCATCGGACGCGTACGGGCCGGCGGCGAACCCTCCAGCCGTACCTGAGGTCGACGGTTGCCCGAAACCTATGCCGCCCGACTGGGCAGGGTCAACCGACGGCGCCCCCTGACCGGCCACCTGGTCCCTGAACAGCGGACGCTGACCCTCGGCGTCAGGCTGTGCGCGGTGACGGGCCGTCGCGTTCTCGCCGCCTTCTCGCGCGCTCTTGCCGAACAACTTCGCAAACAACTTCACGGGCGATTCCCCTTGACCGAAACAGACCCGCCCGTGGGGCAGGACGAACCCTGACTGCATACACCGGTCGACCCGGACATCCTCACAACGTCCGTATCCACCAGACAGTTTCCACCACGCACCACCCAATCGGTGCGCCGACCCCCCGCAACCTCATGCCCCTGCCGGACGACTGCCATGCACCACCGGTTCACCGCGAGGACGACCGAGCGTAGTCAGGCCTCTTCGCCGCTCGCAAGGCGTCCACGACGATCTTGTCCGAACGGTCGATCGTCACGGTGGCCTGCTCCTTCTCCAGGGTCTGCACCACGCCTCCAGGAATGTTGAGCGCCGGTTCGAGGTCCTGCGGCTTGCCGATGACCTTGAAACGATACGGAGTGTTGATCTTGTTCCCGTCGACGTCCACGCTCTTGCCCGAGTCGGTCAGATAAGTGTTCGCGACCACTCGCACACCGTTCACCTCGATCGCCTCGGCACCGGCCGCGCGCAGCTCTTGTACCGCGTCGAGCAGCATGTCCGCCCGGACCGTCCTCTTCGTGTCCTCGATCGTGATCGTGATGCCGGGTCCCTGCGCGGCCACCGTGCCCGCGAGTATGCCGAGTTGCTTCGCCTTCTCGGCCGTCTGCCTGCGGGCCTCCTCGGCCTGGTCCGAGCTGTTCTCCAGTTCCTGGCGCTGCTTCTCCAGACCCTGCTTCTCATCCTCAAGACGCTGAGTGCGGTCGTCGAGTTCATCGAGGATGCGGACGAGATCCTCCTGCCGGGCGCCGCGCAGCGCGTTGTCACCGCTGCTGTTGGAGGCGACCTGGACGGCGAGTCCGAAGCCGAGTCCGAACAGCAGTAGGGCGACGACGAGTTGGGCCCGGGTGAAGCGCGGCGGCCACAGTCCCTGGACCAGTCGCTGGCGACCGGTCAGCGCGGGCCCGTAACTCTCCTCGGTGCTCGGGCCGTCCCCGGCGGCCGCCTGCGCGGGCACCTCCTCGGGCAACTCCTGGCGCAGCCGCTGCTGCTCGGGCCTGGTGGCGTGCGGCCCGTTCCCGGGCTGTTCGTCCTGGTGGCTCATCACTCTCACGCCCGGAACACGTGCCGTCGGATCGCCGCGGCATTGGAGAAGATGCGGATACCGAGCACGACGACGACGCCCGTGGACAGCTGGGCGCCCACGCCCAACTTGTCGCCCAGGAAGACGATCAGTGCGGCCACGACCACATTGGACAGGAACGACACGACGAAGACCTTGTCGTCGAAGATGCCGTCCAGCATGGCCCGCAGGCCACCGAAGACGGCGTCCAGCGCCGCGACGACGGCGATCGGGAGATAAGGCTCGACGACCGCCGGGACCTCGGGCCGGACCAACAGGCCGGCCACCACTCCCACGACGAGGCCCAGTACGGCGATCACGATGTGCCCTTCTCAGTGCTCGGCTGTGCTGTGCGTACGATCACACTCGGTGCGGCGGCCAGTCGGAGGTCGCTCTCCACGGAGATACTGCTCCGGATGCCGTAGTTGTCCTTCAGGGCCTGGAGGTACAGCCCGTCGGGGCTGTCCTGGAACCGGGCGCCGAGCCGCTTCCCGTCCCCCACGGCGAGCACCGTGTACGGCGGTACCAGCGGCTTGTTGTCGACCAGTATCGCGGCGCCCGCGGCCCTGATCGCCGACAGGGCCGTCAGCCGCTGCCCGTTGATGGAGACGGCCTCGGCACCCGACTGCCACAGCCCGTTCACCACCCGCTGCATGTCCCGGTCACGCACTCGGCCGGTGTCGGAGAAACTCGACGTCCCGCGCGGATCGCCGCCGTCCGTGCCGGCCTCCTTGGCGTCGTCCACCACGAGCCTGACACCTGGGCCGTGCACCTCGCCGGCGCCCGCCAGCAGGCTCACCAGGTCGGCCTGCGGGTTGCCGCCGGTGTGCCGGAGCGCCAGCCGCTGCCTGGCGCCCACGTCGTCGCGCAGTTCGTCGACGGTGTCTTCGAGCTTGTCGGCCGCCGCGGTCTCCCGGTCGATGCGGTCGATCAGCTCCTGGCGCTCCTTGGCGATGACCGGGGCCGCCACACGTGCCTGCGCCGCTCCCACGGTCACCACGAGGGCGGCCAGCACCAGCCCGCCCGCCAGGCCGAGCCTCGCCCTGAGGGTTTTCGGCATACCGCTCTCGCCCGCGGCCTTCTTCCGAGCCGCGGCCTCGGCGTAACCGTCGTCGAGGCTGTGGTCCATGACGTTGGTGATCAACGACATGGAGGCGTCCGGTCGGGAGGGCCGCGCGGGGTTGCTCCGAATGGGGGGATGCTGCGGCATGCCGCACATCGTCGCACGACCTGGCCATGACCTCCGAATGGCCCCACCGGCGTGCCGGACAGGCCCCCTTGGAGGACACTTGTCCGGCACGCGCGCGTGCTGTCCGTTTTACCGGCCGACGCCCGGTTCTACTGGTCTGCGCTCCACCCGTCGGCGCTCTACCGGCCGGCGCTGTCCACGACCGCCGCCCACTCGTCCAGCAGCGCCTGGGCGGAGGCGTCGTCGGGCCCCTCGGCCCACAGATGGGTGACGGCCTCGGCCGGGTCGGGCAGGACCATCACCCAGCGGCCGTCGGTCTCCACGACCCGCACACCGTCCGTGGTGTCCACGAAGCGGTCTCCGGCCGCCTCGACGACCCGGCGCATCACCAGGCCCTTGACGGCCCACGGGGTCGCCAGATCGCGCCTGAGGACGTGCGCACGCGGGATCCGGGCGTCGATCTGGCTCAGCGTGAGCTGAGTGCGCGCGACCAGCCCGATGAGCCGTACGAAGGCCGCCGTACCGTCGTAGACGCTGCTGAACTCCGGGACGATGAACCCGCCCTTGCCGTCGCCGCCGAAGATCGTCCCCTCCTCGCCGCCGACCCGGGTGAGGTCGTCGGGGGAGGTCGTCGTCCACTCCACCTGGGTGCCGTGGTAGGCGGCCACCTGTTCGGCGATCCGCGTGGTCGTCACGGGCAGCGCCACCCGGCCGCTGCGCCGCTCGGCGGCGACGAGGTCGAGCATCACCAGCAGCGCCCGGTCGTCCTCGATGATGCGGCCCCTCTCGTCGACGAGAGACAGCCGCTCGCCCACCGGGTCGAACCGCACACCGAACGCGGCCCCGGAGGACGCCACGATCTCGCCGAGCCGCACCAGACCCGCGCGCCGCATGTCGGCGGTCTCCGTCGGCCGGGACTCGTTCAGCCCGGGGTTGATCGTCAGCGAGTCCACACCGAGCTTGCCGAGCAGGCTGGGCAGCACAAGTCCGGCGCTGCCGTTCGACGCGTCCACGACGACCTTGAGGCCCGACTCGGTGATCCCGGTGGTGTCGACGTTGCGCAGCAGCGAACCGGTGTACGAGTCGAAGACGCTGGACGGGAAGTGCAGGTCACCGATCTCGCCCGGGAACGCACGCCGGTACTCCTGGCGCGCGAAGACCCGGTCCAGCTTGCGCTGGCTGCCCTGCGACAGGTCGGCGCCCTGTCCGTCGAAGAACATGATGTCGACCGAGTCGGGCACCCCGGGCGTGGTCCGGATCATGATGCCGCCCGCGCTGCCCCGCGCGGTCTGCTGCCGGGCGACCGGCAGCGGCACGTTCTCCAGGTCCCGTACGTCGATGGCGCTGGCCTGGAGGGCCGAGATGACGGCACGCTTGAGCGCGCGGGCACCCCGGGAGTGGTCGCGGGCCGTGGTGACCGTGGAGCCCTTCTTGAGCGTGGTCGCATAGGCGCCGGCGAGCCGCACGGCGAGTTCCGGGGTGATCTCCACGTTCAGGATCCCGGAGACTCCGCGGGCCCCGAAGAGGTGCGCCTGTCCACGCGACTCCCAGATGACCGAGGTGTTGACGAAGGCGCCGGCCTCGATGGTCTTGAACGGGTACACCCGGACGTTGCCCTGCACGATCGATTCTTCGCCGATCAGGCACTCGTCGCCGATGACCGCGCCGTCCTCGATCCGCGCGGCCCGCATGATGTCGGTGTTCTTGCCGACGACACAGCCGCGCAGGTTGCTGTGCTGCCCGATGTACACGTTGTCGTGCACGACGGCCTTGTGCAGGAAGGCACCGCTCTTCACGACGACATTGGACCCGACGACGGTGTGCTCGCGGATTTCGACGCCCGCCTCCACCTTGGCGTAGTCGCCGATGTAGAGCGGCCCGCGCAGCACGGCGTCCGGGTGCACCTCGGCGCCCTCGGCGACCCAGACTCCCGGGGAGATCTCGAAGCCGTCGATCTCGACGTCGACCTTGCCCTCCAGGACGTCGGCCTGCGCCTTCACATAGCTCTCGTGGGTACCGACGTCCTCCCAGTAGCCCTCGGCGATATAGCCGTAGATCGGCTTGCCTTCCTTCATCAGCTGCGGGAAGACATCGCCGGACCAGTCGACCGGAACATCGGGGTCGACGTAGTTGAACACCTCGGGCTCCATCACATAGATGCCCGTGTTCACGGTGTCGGAGAAGACCTGACCCCAGGTCGGCTTCTCCAGAAAGCGCTCGACCCCGCCCTCTTCGTCCACGATGGTGATTCCGAATTCCAGCGGATTGGGCACGCGCGTGAGACACACGGTCACCATCGCGCCCTTTTCCTTGTGGAAATCGATCAGCCGGGTGAGATCGAAATCGGTCAGGGCATCACCGGAGATGACGAGGAACGCGTCGTCCTTCAACGCCTCTTCGGCGTTCTTGACGCTTCCGGCGGTTCCGAGTGGCTTCTCCTCGTTGGCATAGGTGAGCTCCATTCCGAGCTCTTCACCGTCACCGAAGTAGTTCTTGACCAACGAGGCCAGGAACTGGACTGTGACGACGGTCTCATTCAGCCCATGCCTTTTGAGCAGCCGCAGTACATGCTCCATGATCGGCCGGTTGGCAACCGGCAGGAGCGGCTTGGGCATGCTCGAGGTCATCGGACGAAGGCGCGTGCCTTCGCCTCCGGCCATCACGACGGCCTTCATGTCGGAAGCGTCCTCCTCCAAGAGACGACGATCTAGCCGACTGCACCCGTCCTGATTGTCCCGCACTTTTCCCAGGCGGGCCATCGGAGCCCCCGCGGCTTGCCTCGATGAGGGAACTCAGTCGGCCATGGCGTCCGCACGGACCAGACGGCGGACTTGCACCACGTAGAGGACTCCTGCCCACCAATAGAGCGTTGTACCCCATCCTGCGAACGCCCATCCGAAAATGGCCGCGAGTGACGCGATCCATCCGCTGCCGTCGCTGAGCAACAACAAGGGGAACGCATACATCAGGTTGAACGTCGCCGCCTTCCCCAGGAAGTTCACCTGCGGCGGTGGGTAGCCGTGCCGCCTGAGGACACCCACGGCCACCAGCAGCATCAATTCGCGCGCCACGAGCAGAGCGGTCAGCCACAGCGGCAGGATCTCGCGCCAGGTGAGACCGAGGAGGGTGGAGAGGACGTAGAGCCGGTCCGCGGCGGGGTCGAGCAGCCGGCCGAGGCTGCTGACCTGGTTCCACCGCCGGGCGAGCTTGCCGTCGAGGTAGTCGCTGACGCCGCTCAACGCCAGCACCAGCAGGGCCCAGCCGTCGCTCTTGGGGCCACCGAACTCCGGCCGGAGGATCAGCCACAGGAAGAGGGGTACGCCGACGAGCCGTGCCATGCTGAGGATGTTCGGGATGGTGAGGACCCGGTCTGTCTGGACACGGGTCTCCTGGACCTCCACCCGGGGGCCTCCTGTGGGAAAGATACCGACGATGCCTCCTGACTTTACCCCAACGCAAAAAAGCTCCGGCTCCCGGGCTGTTTGCCCAGGAGCCGGAGCTCTAAAGGGAGTTCGGCGGCGTCCTACTCTCCCACAGGGTCCCCCCTGCAGTACCATCGGCGCTGTGAGGCTTAGCTTCCGGGTTCGGAATGTAACCGGGCGTTTCCCTCACGCTATGACCACCGAAACACTATGAAACTGTCAACCGCACCATGCGTGACCTGCATGGGGTTGTTCGTGGTTTCAGAACCAACACAGTGGACGCGAGCAACTGAGGACAAGCCCTCGGCCTATTAGTACCGGTCACCTCCACA